>JAMFSK010000136.1 GCA_026225235.1 Burkholderiales bacterium | reverse complement strand
GGCGTAGCGTGGGGGGCGAGGTCGCGGTCTGGGTCTGGGTCGGAGTCGGAGTCGGAGTCGGAGTCGGGGCCGGTCCCAGCCGCAGCCGCAGCCGCAGCCGCAGCCGGATTGACCTGAGCTCCCCTGTGCCGGTTCAAATTCCCTCACCATTCATTTTTTCCGCCGCGTCCCGATGTATTGTGCGAACTCGCGCAGTCGACCCGGCCGCGCGCGTAGTGCCTGGGCCACTCGCCCGGGCGCATCCTTTTGCGCTCTATGAGGATCTGATGCGTCGTCCCTTTTCTGCTCTTGTCTTCACTCACTTTGCCACTTGCCTTGCGACCTTCGCGGCCCTCACCTGCAGCATCGCCCACGCCGACGAAGGCATGTGGCAACCTTCCCAGCTTCCCGCGCTTGCCGGCACGCTCAAAGAGCGAGGCCTGGCGCTCGATCCGAAAACGCTGAGCGATCTGACCGCCGATCCGATGGACGCCATCGTCAGCCTCGGTTTCTGCACCGCGTCGTTTGTCTCGCCTGATGGCCTGGTGGTCACCAACCACCACTGCGGCTATGGCGCACTCCAGTACAACTCGACCCCCCAGAAGAACCTGATTAACGACGGGTTCCTTGCGCATACCCCCGATGAAGAACTGCCGGCCGATCCGACGCAGCGCATCTATGTGACCGAGCAGATCAGCGACGTGACGACACCGGTCAACGCGAGCATCAAGCCCGGTATGGATAGCTTTGCGCGCTATACGGCCATCGACCGCGCGAAAAAGCTGATTGTCAAAAACTGTGAGAAGCCGGGTTATCGCTGCGACGTCTATACGTTCAGCGGCGGTTACAGTTACCAGCTGGTGCGACAACTCGAAATCAAGGATGTGCGGCTCGTCTATGCGCCGCCGCTGTCGATCGGGAAATTCGGCGGTGACGTCGACAACTGGATGTGGCCGCGGCACACGGGCGATTTCAGTTATCTGCGCGCCTACGTCGCAAAGGACGGCAGCACCGCCGCCTATTCGAAAGACAATGTGCCGTTCCATCCGAAGCACTGGCTCAAAGTGAATCCGAAAGGGATCGACGCAGGCGACTTCGTGATGGTCGCGGGCTACCCGGGTCATACCGATCGTTATCGTCTTGCCGACGAACTGCAGAATGCGATCGACTGGCGTTACCCGACGCAGATCTCGATCTTGACGGAGCAGCTGGCGATCATCGATGCCGCGAGCAAGCTGAACCCGGAGGTAGGCGTTAAGTACGCCACCACGGTGGCCGGCATCAACAACTCGATGAAGAACTTCCAGGGCAATCTCGAAGGTCTGGCGCGCAGCCACGCACTGGCCGTGAAGCGCAGCCAGGAAGGGTCACTCGATGAGTGGCTCAGCCACCAGACGCTGAGCGCCGACAATCATGTGAACGGCCCCGCACTCGAGACAGACGTGCTGCGCCTGCGCAAGTTCGTCGATGTCCAGATCAAACTGCGTGAACGCGATCTTGCCTACGGCATGATCGTGCGGGGTGGCCTGTTCCAGGCGGTCTATCAGATCGTGCGGCTCGCTGACGAAAAGCAGAAGCCCGATCTCGAACGTGAAGACGGTTATCAGCAGCGCGACGAGATTCGCCTGCTCGCCGCTCAGCAGCGGCTTGCGCGTCAGATGGACCCGGCGGTCGACCAGCAGTTTTTGGTCTATGCCTTGCGGCGATATGTGACGTTGCCGGCGAACCAGCGCCTGCCGGCGCTCGACCAATGGCTTGGCGGCGCGACCGACCAGACTGAGTTGACGAAGAAGGTGGCGGCGCTCTACGCGGGCAGCACCTTGACGGACGCGGCCGTTCGCGTGAAATGGCTCGATGCGACGCCCTCGCAGATTCAGGCGAGCGACGATACCTGGCTCAAGCTGATGGATGCGCTGATGCCCGACTTGCTCGCCTATGAGCATGAGGAGAAGGCATTTGACGGCGAGCAGCAGGCCTTGCAGCCGCGCTATATGGCCGCGATGACGGCGTTCAAGGCTGCGCAGGGCAAGCCGGTCTATGCGGACGCGAACCGCTCGCTACGCGTGACCTTCGGTACGGTGCAGGGCTATCAGCCGCACGATGCGGTTGCCTACACGCCGTTCACAATGGCCGAAGGCATTGTGCAGAAGAACACGGGCGTTGAGCCGTTCAACGCGCCGTCCGCCGAGCTGCAGGCGATCCGTGACAAGGCCTATGACAGTTACGCATCGCCACAGCTCAACACCTTGCCCGTCAACTTCCTCTCGAACCTCGATATCACCGGCGGCAATTCGGGTTCACCAACGCTCGACAAGAACGGGCAACTCGTCGGTCTTGCGTTCGACGGGGTCTGGGAAAGCGTGAGCTCGGGGTGGTTGTTCGATCCCGCCGAGTCGCGCTCGATTCATGTCGATGTGCGCTATATGCTTTGGGTCATGCATCACCTTGATCACGCGGACAACCTGCTCAAGGAGATGAACGTTCCGGCCGCGCAGTAGAGGCAAGAATGCCCCGACAGGCACAGGCACAGGCACAGGCACAGGCACAGCATCAGCACTGGCATGGGCACCGGCCCCCCGCGATTGCCCGAGCCAGCTGTCGAGGAAGAGTGTTCAGGGAAACGAAAAGCGGGACCCTTGAGTGAACTGCCCCCGCAAGAGGGCGGATCGATGTCCACCTTTTGAGGTGCAGTTCAAGGGTCCCGCATTTTTACTACTGAACCGAACTTAGACGTTCAGTGTTTGCGTGGCCAACTTCGCACCCAGCGCCTCGACGCCGGCTGCGTCGTTCTGCGCAGTTTGCGTGAGTGCCGAGGCGATGACTTCAGTCGCAGCCGGGTCCGAATAGCTCGGCTTGCCGTTTTCGACGTGGCCCGCAAAACGGCGCGAGAACGCGGCGCCGTCGGTCACCGTCACGTCATACCAATGATGGCTCGCCTGCAGCGACCACGGTGCTTCGACAAAGCCTTCCGACGGCAACACGAAATGCCGAGCCTGGGCGCCGTAGGCGTTGTCCGTCACCGTCATCCTGACCGAGCTGCGACCCTGGTTCGAGATCTTGAGGAACAGCTGACCGTTCGCCACGTCGTAGCCTGCCTTGACTTCAGGGCGAGCCTGCTTGTTGTTCTTCTGTGCATCGACCGTAATCGCGCCGTTGAACTGGCGCACAAAACCGTTCGGACCATGCACGGTGAACGCATAGACCCCTTGCGTGCCCGACACGTCGAACGTTTCCTTGATATCGCGGCCCGCGCCGACCGTGTAGCTCCACGGGCCGTCGGTACGGTTGCTCGAGTAGACGTAGAAGTGCGCACCCTGGTTGCCGGTGTTCGCGAAGTGAATCTCGAACGTCTGCGCGTTGGTCTTCTCGCTGCCGTTCACATGCAATTCGTACGGCAGTGCGCGGGCGGGACGCGTGCCCGGTTCCTGCGGGTCGACCGTGGTCGGCGTGGTCGGCACCGTCGGCTTCGGATTCATGCACGAGAGATCCGCCCCGGCGATGTAGTTGCTGGTGTCGGGCAGTTGCGGGAAGCTCGCGTCAGGCGTGCTGAAATCGAACGCCGACATCAAGTCGCCGCTGACTGTACGGCGCCAGTGCGTGATGTTGGGCTCGCTTACGCCGAAACGTTGCTCGATAAAGCGGATCACCGAGGTGTGGTCGAATACTTGCGAGCACACGAAGCCGCCCTTGGACCACGGCGAGATCACCGACATCGGCACACGCGGGCCGAGGCCATAGGGCAGGCCGTCGGCGGTATAGCTGCCGCCGCGCTGCGGGTTCACCACGGAGTGAATTTCATCGTCGAACGCCACGGTGGATTTGCCCTGGGTGCCGATCGGCGGTTGGGGCGGCACGATGTGGTCAAAGAAGCCGTCGTTCTCGTCATACATGACGAACAGCACGGTCTTGCTCCAGACCTCGGGGTTCGACGTCAGCGCGTCGAGGATCTGCGACGTGTATTCGGCGCCATAGGCCGGTGTGTACTTCGGGTGCTCCGAGTAGACGGCGGGCGGCAGCAGCCATGAGACTTGCGGCAGCTTGTTGGCCATCACGTCGGCCTTGAGGTCGGCGACCGTGCGCACCGAGTTGCCGCGCAGCGTGAGCGGCGAGGTGGCGGGCGCATTGATGAACTGGGTGAAGTTCGGCAGCATGTTGGTGCCGTAGTTACCGTTCACCGGATCGTTGCCGGTCGTGCCCTGCTGGTAGATCTGCCACGAGATACCGGCGTTCTGCAGGCGTTCCGGATACGTGGTCCACGACAGCAGTTGATAGGCCGGCGGCCCGTCGCCGTCGACCGCATCGTTGTTGTCGAGCAGCGGGCCGCCGAAGTTGCCGGTCGGGTCGACCATGCCGGTCATCAGGTAGGCGCGGTTCGGATGAGTCGGGCCGGGCAGCGAGCAGAAGTAGTTGTCGCAGACCGTGAACGCATCGGCGAGCGCGTAGTGAAACGGGATGTCGCTACGCAGGTAGTAGCCCATCGTCATGTCGGTCTTGTTCGCCGGCCACTGGTCGTACTTGCCGCCATTGATCGCGTAGTGCGTCGGGTACCAGTTGTGGTCGAGGTCGCCCACACATTGCGCGCTGGTGGTCTGCGTGTTGAGGTGGAACGGCAGTACCGGCGTCGCGGCGCTTTCCTTCGAGGGCTGGTACCAGACCGGCTGGCCGCTCGGCAGCGCGATCGGGAAGCGGTCGTTGTAACCCCGCACGCCGCGCATATGGCCGAAGTAGTGGTCGAACGAACGGTTTTCCTGCATGAAAACGACGATGTGTTCGACGTCTTCGATGGTGCCGGTGCGATGATTCGCGGGGATCGCAAGTGCACGGCGGATCGATTCGGGGAGCATCGTCAGCGCGGCGGCGGCACCGGCCGAGGTGGCGGTCGTCTTGAGGAAACGACGACGGTCGAATGAAGACATGAGTAACCCTCTCGTGAGAGATTGATATATGTGGGGGACTTCGGGGGGGCTGCTTAACAGCCCGGCGTTCAGGAACCGTCCGACGGATCGGGCGGGTAGTGCACGACGGGCTGGACCTGCGCTTCAGTATCTGCATCCGGCGTGGTTGCAGATGCTGAAGGACTGCGAGTCGGAGGACTTGGAGTCAGAAGATCGATGCTCGCGATAACCCCGGCCGACATCGATACCGGAGCGGAAGGTGGATCGCTCGGTGCAGAGGTCGGAACCGTGAGAGGGGGTGTGCCGTGCGGGTCCGCCCCTTCGCGCGCGTCGGCGGAAACCGGGACGGGACGGGGGTCGCCTGACGGCGTGGGTGTGTTGGCGAGTGTGTCTGCAGCGCTACTGCGCGCCGACGTCGGACTGGTGGGTCCGCTTCCATCACCGCAGCCTGCGAGCGCAAGTGCGCACGCCAGCCCGGCATAGAGCGAGGTGGCCATTCTCATCGTCGTCCCCTGTTGCATGTTGTGCCGCAATGATGGAGAGTCGGCGAGTCAAATTTGTGAAAACCGTATAGCTGATTTGAAGTGGATGAGTCGTTGTGCGAATGACAGACAGGCGGCGCGCAGCACGGCTTATCATCCCATTCGTGCTTTTCCGACAGACCTTAGTTTTACGAAGCCATCGTGACGATTCGACATCGCGAGAGGCGGGTGATGCTGCTATCGGAGCCTGTCGGCGACGGCCTTGGAATGGGCGTTCGCGGTTACGGCATACAATGACGAGATCTCGTTCTGGAAAGCTCAATCATGTCGGTCCGTCGTCTGCGTCCTCTTCTTGCTCTCGTCCTACTTGCCAGCCTCGGTGCTTGCACCTTGCCCGATATCCCGACGTTCTCGGCCAATCGCTTCGAGGCGCCGGAACTCAAGGCCGATCGCGCGCAACTGGACGGCAAGGGGTTCTCGAAAGCATACGTCGATGGTCACGTCGAGGGCTGCGGCACGGGCTACAAGTCAGCCGGCGATCGCGACTTCTATTGGGAGAAGGATGGCCCGACGCTCAGCGACAGGGACTATCTCGCGGGATGGAATGTGGGCTTCGCACTGTGCAAAGGGAAGTACACCAACTACGGCACCGACGCGACATTTGTGAAGCCGCAGTAGGTATCGCAGTGAGGTCGCCCCGGCTGTTGACTCGACTTGATGCGAACCGGCTGCGATCAGGGTTGCTGCTTCAACGCCGATCGTAGCCCTGCCATCTGACCGTACACGAAAAACGGCGACGCACTTGCGTCGCCGTTCCGCTTTCTAAAACCTGTCGCGTCAGACCACCACGAGATTCACGTCGATATTGCCGCGCGTCGCGTTCGAATACGGGCAGACGATGTGCGCTTTCTGCACCAGCGCTTCTGCCTCTTCCCGTGCGAGACCCGGCAACGAAATCTTCAGTTCGACTTCGATCCCGAAGCCATTGGGGATCTGGCCGATACCGACGCTGCCTTCAATCGAGGTATCTGTCGGCACGGCAATCTTGTCACGTGCACCGACAAACTTGATCGCGCCGAGGAAGCAGGCCGAATAGCCCGCTGCAAACAGTTGTTCGGGGTTGGTGCCCACGCCGCCCGCACCGCCGAGTTCCTTCGGCGTGGTCAGCTTGACGTCGAGCACGCCGTCGGAGGAGACGGCCTTGCCATCACGGCCACCGTTAGCTTTGGCGTGAGCGGTATAGAGGACTTTTTCGACTGACATGATGAAACTCCATTGTTCAAGTTAAGAGTAAGGCCAGGGGTAAGACGGTCTGCGCGCTTCGCTGCCGCGCGGACCCCGTGTACTGCGCTTCGTCTACTGCAATGCTGCGTGTTGCTCGTGATGCCTGCGTGTCCGGCTTCAGGTTTCGGCGCCGCAGTCATCCCGTTCTAAGATCGTTCTCTATTAAATCGTACGCGATATATAAAGTCAAACTCATCGCACTCGTTTTCTCGATGCTGCTCGTGGCGGGTTCCTGCCTAAGCTGCCTTCACCAGATTGTCGCGCAGCTTGGTCAGGCTGTTCTTGATGTCCATCAGCTCCGGGGGTTCGCATCCCGAGGCGCACAGAATCGACAGCGGCACTGCTTCAGCCTGTTTCTTCAACTTCTTGCCCGCACTAGTGAGAGCGACGATGACCTGCCGCTCGTCTTTCGCCGCCCTTGCTCGCGTGATCAGGCCGATGGCCTCGATACGCTTGAGCAGCGGGGTGAGTGTGGCCGAATCGAGAAACAGGCGTTCGCCGATTTCCGACACGGTCAGGGCGTCCTTTTCCCACAGCACCATCATCGCCAGGTACTGCGGATAGGTGAGCCCCAATTCCGGCAACACCTTGCGATAGATCTTGGTCATCGCCAACGACGTCGAATACAGCGCGAAGCAGATCTGCTGATCGAGCAGCAGAGTCGACTTGGCATCGAGGGTCGGGGTGGCGATGGGTTGTTTCATGGAAACGATATTATATCGTGTGCGATGCAATAGCAAGCGATTTTCAAGAGATTTTCGAAGGATTGTTGTCGGCGCCGCGATTCAGGGGCGCCGCGGTGCCGGAAGAACTCAATGCGGCTTGTCGCCCGACGCGGCTACGGCTGCGGCCGAGGCCAAATGGGACTGCGAGGTGAGCCGGTCGACCCAGGCCATCGCGATGGCGGAGACGAGAAAGGACAGATGGATGGCGACTTGCCACATGATCGAGGTGCTGCTTCGGTTATCGGTATCGATAAATGTCTTGAGCAGATGGATCGACGAGATACTGATCAACGCCATCGATAACTTGACCTTGAGCACGCCCGCATTCACATGATCGAGCCATTCGGGCTCATCGGGATGTCCCTCGATACCGAGCCGGGAGACGAAGGTCTCGTAGCCGCCGATGATGACCATGATCAACAGGTTCGAGATCATGACGACGTCGATCAGACCGAGCACGGACAGCATCACGGTCGTTTCATTGAGCGTGCCGATCGTCGTTACCAGATGCCATACTTCCTTGAGGAACAGGTAGACGTACAGTCCCTGGGCGACGATCAGGCCGAGGTATAGCGGTACCTGCAGCCAGCGCGACATGAAGATGATGGAGGGCAGGACGCGGCTGCCTCGTGAGGGCGTGTTCGGTGCGGTGGCGGACATGGGCGGCGAAGAGAGGTCGGGGCGAAGAACACAGTGAATGGGAGTAAGGCGAGCGAGTCCTGCTTGCGCCGCAGGTCGGGCCGCCTCGCGACCTCGGGGGCCGCCGGTTGTCCGGATTGCCGCAAGCATGGCGCTCACTCGCGCGCCGGGTGTATTGTAAAGCTTGTGAAAGGCAACATATCCTGCGATCCTGCCCGACGTTGCGGCAGGTTTTTCGGATACTATCCGCGCAGCACACATCGATTGTCACGCACCACGGAACGACTTTTGCGCGGCGCGCCTGACAGAGCTGCAGGCGCCGCGCAATCCGCCACGGATGCACAGACGAAGTGCACGTCCCCTGAGCGATTTATTCAAGCCGCATTCGCGTTTGCCCCACGCATTATCGTGCGGATTAGAACTTGTCGGCTGCGGCCGACTCGATACAATTGGCAGTATCCAACGAGGTAAAGCATGAACGAAGGAAGACCATGGACGAGCTAGTGCGTGAGCGCATTATTTTGTACATCCGGCGACGAATGAAGGAATTCGGCGTGACCGCCGAGCACTTGACGCCCCCGCCGGAAGAACAGATTGAACCCCCCGTTGTACTGAAGACCCCCTCTGCGCAGGCAATGCCCGCGCCGACGCCCGGCCATATCCAGTACGCCGACGCGGCGGGCAATTCGTGGGATGGTGCGGGTCCGATGCCGGAATGGCTGCAGCGCGCCGTGCGTGCCGGTCAGTCGGTAGATTTTTTCAGGCGGTAATGGGTTGATTCGTTTCAGGCGATTATTTCAAAACGTTTCGCTGCGCTTGTCATTCGCCGAACTGATCGTCGCCTTGCCTGTCATTGGGCATTCCCTCGTGTTCCCGTTGCTGTCAAAGCCGCCATACTCGAATAATTCATTTATGGCATAGGTGTCGCTCACGCTACCATTCGTGCCAGATCACCACCGGGAATACATCAAACATGAAGGTCAGTTCGTGGCTGGCTGTCGTGCCCGCCGTCTTGTCGCTTGCCGGGTGCGGTTCGCCTTACCCACTGTTCACTTCGGATGGCCGTCAGACCACCATGGTCGACTGCTCGGGGGCCGGCTGGGACCTCTGCGCGCAGCGGGCAAAGGCGCTCTGTCCGTCAGGCAATTACGACACGATCGATCGCCGCGACGGGAGCGGCAGTCAGGGATTACTCGTCGCTTGCAAACCGGGTGCGCCCCCTGCGCAGTAACGCGCTAGCTGCCCGCCGCCTCACTTGCCGGTGCAGCCGCACGGTGTTGTACGAACTCCGCCTCGATGCGCACTTTGATATCGTCGCCGACTGCCGGATACCATTTGGCCAACCCCAGCGATGATCGCGTAAAGCTACCGGTCGCGGCGAAGCCCATAGTGGGCTCCCGTGTGAGGGGGTTGGGCGCCGCGCCGTTGAAGGTGACATCGAGCGTCACGGGTGTGGTCGATCCATGAATCGTCAGGTTGCCCGTGAGCTTGGCCGTGGAGGGGCCCGTCATCTCGAAACGGGTCGACGCGAAGCCGATGGTGGGAAAGTTTGCCGCGTCGAGCAATGCGTCGCCCGTCACCATCTTGTCGAGTAACTTGTCGTTCGTATCGAGACTTGCCGCGTCGATCGACACGTTGACCGTGCTGTGTTCAAGCGCAGCCGGGTCGAGTTGCATCGTCGCTTTCACGCGGTCGAAGCGCATCACAAAGCGCGAGTACTTGAAATGGTCGATGTCGAACACGACGCTCCAGTGGTTCGGATCGAGTTCGTAAGCGCCGGCGGGGGCCGCTGCCAGCTTCGTGTCGACGGTATGGGTGACCACGCGCGCTGCCGTACAGGCGCTCAACACCACCACTGCTCCCACTAGCCAAAGGCGCCGGGATGCGATTGCCTGCGTCAATCTCTGCACTTTCACTTCTGAGCCTCACTACGTTGCCAGGCACGCCATTGTGTCTGGAGACGGATAGCCGACTCCAGTTGCTCGAAGCCGAGCCATTCCGCGACGAGCTCCGCGCTCTCGCCCCGTTCGAACATCTGTGCCGCAAATGAGTTCCGCAAGGTTTGCGGACTCGCGCGCTGATCGCGCGAATCGGCGATGCCTGCGGCCTCGACCAGGGCATCGATTGCACGCAGCACGGTCGCCTTGTGCATCGGCCGGCCATCGGGCCCCGAAGGAAAGGCGAGATGGCCCGCGGTCGAGGCTTCGGCGCGTGCGGTGAGCCACGCATCGAACGCGCGGCGCGCGAAAGGAAGCGGACGGGTCCGGCGCGTGAGCCGCGGGTCGACGTTTTCGATCTGCAACCAGCCGTCCGAACGCGCAAGAAAACGCTCGGGCAACGCCTGAGCCTCGCCTGTCTTGATCCCTGCGCCGAGGAACGCTGCCAGCAGCGCGCGGTCACGCAATTCGCGCCATCGACGCGCCGGTGTGCGTGGCAAGGGTGTGACAAGATGCGCGTCGAGCGCTTCACGTTCCGCTGGTCTCAGGAAACCCGTGGGCTCGTTGGCCCGTGCCATCGGCCAGTCCGCTTCGGGGGCTGGGTTGAGCGCTGCGCCGCGCGCCGGATTCGACAAACGCGGCTGCTGTTTAGCGAGATGGTCATAAACACGCTCGATCAAGCGGAGGTAGCGCGCGCGTTGTTGCTTGCGCGTCGCGAGGCTGTCGAGAAACTGGCCGACGAGACCGGCGTCCGCGCTTTTGAGCGTGCGACGACGAAGATCGAGCCAGTCGATAAAGTGATTCCACTGCGCCTGATAAACTTGCGCCGACGAGTGGCGGAACGACTGTTTGACGAGCCACGCGTCAAATGCACGACGCGGGTCGCGCTCCCAGTCATCGGTGCGCTGGTCGAACAGGTCAGTCGGCGGTGAGCCCGCGCGGTGTGTCGAAGAGAGTGGAGCCATCGCAAACCCGTTGCTTGAGTCGGTGCTGCGGTGATTCTATTGCACACACAGTGTGTTCCCACACTTCCAGGCAGCATGGTAGTTGCGGTCTTGTTTGTGACGCGCTATATATTTTTTCCGACCTGAGCGCCCAGGGTGCGGTGCCCCTCTTTTTGCGCACCGAAATCACCCTACAATAGCGCCTAGTTCAAAGAAATCACGGGGTTGGTTCTCATGAGCACCACCGTCAACGGCGACCCGGGGGCGACGCAGCCGGACGCTTCCGGGGCGGCGGCCGCGGGTCTGACTGCCGCCGACCGTTCGTTTGACGATTATCAGATGCGTCACCTGCTGCCGCTCGTGCGGGGGATCAGTCGCGCCGGACTGATCGCCTACGTCGCCGCGTTGGTGATTGCGTTCGCCGCCGGCGTACTGAACACGGGCCTCATCTGGCGCGTGTTGGGGGTGTCGCTGGCGCTGGGCGCCGTGATGTGGGCGCTCGAGCGCGATACCTCGCAGCGGCGCTGGATCCCCTACGGTTTCGCCTTCCTGGCTTTCTATGAAGTCGCCATTGCCCTGTTTGCCTCGGCCAATACGCTGGGCGTGGCCTGGGTGATACCGGCCTTCGTGGTGCTGCCGGTGGTGACCAGCCCGGTCTGGATGTCGCACCGGCATTTCGTGATTGCGTCGGTCGTCACGGCGATTGCGCCCTTTGTCGCGTTCACGGTACTGCCCTCCTCGCGGATCGATTTCTACGAGTTGCTGACCTATATGTTCGCGGCAACCGTGTGCTCGGCCGTGACGCATATGTATTTCTCGCGGCTCATGCACGCGCATTTCCAGCTTGAGGGGCAATTGCGCGAGCAGGCCCATACCGACGATCTCACCGGCATTTTTGTGCGCCAGCGTTTCCACGAACTCGCGGACCTCGCTGTACGGCGTGCGCAACATCGCTCCGAACCGGTGTCGGCCCTGTTTATCGACGTGGATCGCTTCAAGAGCATCAACGATAAACTGGGGCATTCCGTCGGCGACGCCGCGCTCGTGCTCGTCGCCACTGCGCTGCAGGACCGCCTGCGCCCCGTCGATGTGTTCGGGCGGCTCGGCGGCGATGAATTTGCCGTGGTGTTGCCGAATTGCCGTGTCCATACGGCGATGCAGGTCGCTCAACGCCTGCGCGCCGCGGTAGCGGGGCTCGATTCACCTGCCGGTCAGTTGACCATCAGTGTGGGTGTCGCCGAAATGCGCGCGGAGTCGAATGGCCTCGTCGGCTTGCTCGACGATGCCGATGTCGCGCTACTCAATGCGAAGGCTGCCGGACGCAATCGGGTGGAATTGTTTCGCGGTTGATTTACGGCCCATCGGCGGCTGATTCTCTGCCGGTGAATGGGCCGAGCAAGAGACGGTGGGGCGCCAGGCCCGCCGCGTGCTCAGTGTCATGGGCGCACGCATGACATGGTGCGACACCGCTGAACCATTTCGAATCATTTTTCTCGCGGGACTGAACTCGACCCGGCGAGCCGAATCGAAGCGTCGAAGAGGCAGCCGCCGGGTTGCCGGAGGAGCGATCATGTCATCGATTACCTACACCAAGGGCTTGTTCAAGGCCGAAGCCGATGTGCGGCTGGCCGACAACGGTCTCTACCAGGGCTGGGTCAGCCTGAGCCGCGACGATGGCGAGGACCCTGACGATACGATCTACGAAGTCGAGAGCACCTCGGCCTCGGAGCTCGAGGCGTTCGAGGAAGCGAAGGCGCTGGCTCACCGGATCCTCGGTGAGATCGACCTGTAAGCGCGCAAGGGTATTGCCGCGGGTTACAGGGGCGCCCGTCAGCGACACCCGCGTACAGCGTCGCGGAGGATGACAGCGCGCCTCTTCACCGCGCTCTCCTCCAGATCGGCCGAAAATGCGGAGGCGGCTTCAACCGTCCCGCCGGAAATGAGACACTGAGCGCCTGGCGCTCAGGTGCCCTCCTTTTTTCCGAAGATCGACCGATTGATGCGCATCCTGCATACGTCCGACTGGCATCTCGGCCAGTATTTCATGGGCAAATCCCGCCAGGCCGAGCATGAGGCCTTGATCGACTGGCTGGTCGACCAGACCCAGCAGCACGCGGTCGACGCCGTGCTGATTGCGGGTGACATTTTCGATACGGGCGCACCGCCCAGTTACGCGCGTGAACTCTATAACCGGCTGATCGTCGGGCTCCATGACGTGCATGTGGGCCTTACGGTACTGGCAGGCAATCATGATTCGGTGGCGACGATGCAGGAGTCGCGCGGCTTGCTCGCCTATCTGAGCACCGTCGTGATCCCGGCCGTCCAGGACGATCCTGAGACTCAAGTCCGCGTGCTCAACGATCGTGAAGGCCGTGCGGGTGCCATCCTCTGCGCAATCCCGTTCATCCGCCCGCGCGATGTCACGCTCAGCCTTGCGGGCCAGAGCGCGCAGGACAAACAACTCTCCTTGCAGGATGCCATCCACTCGCATTACCAAAAGCTCTTTGCGCTCGCGCAACGCAAACGCGAGGCGCTGGGCCTCGATTTGCCGATCGTTGCGACGGGTCACCTGACGACCGTCGGCGCAAGCGCGAGCGAGTCTGTGCGTGAGATCTATGTGGGGGCGCTCGAGGCCTTCCCGACAGCCAGTTTTCCACCGGCGGACTACATTGCGCTCGGCCATATTCACCGCCCGCAAAAAGTCGGAGGCCTCGACCATATCCGTTACAGCGGTTCGCCGATCCCGCTGAGCTTCGACGAAGCAAAACAACGCAAGGAAATCCTGCTGGTCGACCTGGGTCCTGGCGGCCTCGAAACGGTGACGCCGCTGCCAGTGCCTTGCTTCCAGCCACTCGTATCGGTCAAGGGTTCGCTCGCCGAACTTGCGCCCGCTATCCGCGAGGCAGCGGAACAGGCGCCCGCGTCAGGCACGGTCTGGCTTGAAGTGGTGGTGTCGGCCGATGACTACTTGAGCGATCTGCAGGCACGCATCGATGCGATGACCGAGACGCTGCCTGTCGAAGTGCTGCGTATCCGGCGCGACCGCGCGGCCGGATCCACGAGCCTGCAGAGCGAGGCCCGGGAGACCCTCGACGAGCTCTCGCCAGATGATGTGTTTGCCCGCCGCCTCGAAAGCGAAGTACTCGACGATGAAGTGCGCAGCCGCCTGACGGCGCTCTATCGCGAAGTGGTCGCTGGCATCGGGGCCGATGCCGTATGAAGATCCTCACCCTGCGTCTGCGCAATCTCAACTCGCTCAAGGGCGAGTGGAAAATTGACTTTACCCAGCCCCCTTTCAAAGGCAATGGCCTGTTCGCGATCACCGGGCCGACCGGCGCGGGCAAGACGACGTTGCTCGATGCGATCTGCCTCGCGCTCTACCACCGCACGCCGCGCATGGATACCGTCTCGGCCGGTGGCAATGAGTTGATGACGCGTCACACCTTCGACTGCCTCGCGGAAGTCGAATTCGAGGTCAAGGGGCAGGGGTACCGCGCGTTCTGGAGCCAACGCCGTGCGCGCGACAAGGCCGACGGCAATCTCCAGGCGCCGAAAGTCGAACTGGCGCGTCTGGACGGCACGATCGTCACCGAGAAGATCAACGACAAGCTGCGTCTGACGGAAGACATCACCGGGCTCGACTTCGGCCGTTTCACCAAATCGATGATGCTCGCCCAGGGTGGTTTTGCCGCGTTTCTCGAAGCGCGCGCGAATGAACGCGCCGAACTCCTTGAAGAACTGACCGGTACCGATATCTACGGGCAGATTTCACAGCGCGTCTATGAACGTTCACGCGATGAAAAAATCGAGCTCGATACCCTGAAGGCACGCGCCGACGGCGTCGAATTGCTCGACGAAGCCCGACGTGCAGCACTGCATCAGGAGACGCTTGAACTCGGCAAGACTGAGGCAGAGCTGGGCATCCGTCTGAGTGCCGTGCAAGGCTGGCTTCGCTGGCGTGAGGAGCACACGAAGGCAGGCGCCGAGCGGCAGCGGGCCCACTTGGTCGAACAGGAAGCGCAACTCGCTATTGAGCGAGCCAAAGCCGATCTCGATCGCTTGCGGGCGAGTGAGCCTGCTGAAGAACTCCGTGCTACACATGCAGCGATGCTTGCGGCGCGCCAGGCCCATGTCGCGACGACCCAGACGCTTGCCGAGGCCCGACACGATCGCGAGCACACCGCCCAGCGGGTTGCGCGCACGCTTTGGTGCGCCGCGGGCCTGCGCAAGCAGATCAGCTCGCACAGTGTTCAGGCACTGACGACCGTTCTGACCGAATCGGCGACGCTCGACGCCGCGTTCGCGCGACACCCGCTGCGCGCGCGGCTGGGAGAAGCGCTGGCTGACTGGCGCGCGCAACTCGAAGCCCGCCGTCATCTGCTTGCCGAGAGCGAAGCGACCGATGCGCGCCTGCGTATCATCGCAACGCAACTGACGAGTCATCAAACCCGGACAGAGACGTTGCAGCGGGCGATGCGCGAGGCCACCCAGGCCGCAGAGATTGCGCAGCGCGCCGAAGCCGGGCAGCGCGCCACATTGGCCGAAACCTTGAAGGGAAGTGACGAAGCCACCTTGCGTACAGCGTGGCAGCGTCTGCAAAGCCAGCACGGTGTGCTTCAGAGCCTGTTACAGATTGCCGGGCAACGTGAGCAGGGTGGTCGTACGCGTGAGCAGATTCAGGCGACACTTAAGCAACGCGAGCAGCAACGCCTTGAAAAGACCCAGGCACGCGAGCAGCTTGAGCAGCAATGGCGTGTCGTCAAAGAGCAGATTCGCGACAAGGAGAAGTTGCTCGAACAGGAACGTCGCATTCTCGAGCTTTCGGCGTACCGCGCCGAGTTGCAACCCGGCGAGCCCTGCCAGCTTTGTGGCTCGACCGAGCACCCGGCGATCGCGACCTATCAGTCGCTGGACCTCTCGGATACGCAACGCGCGCTCAAGGACAAGAGCGCCGCGCTTGCCGAACTCGAGAATAGGAGCATGAAGCTCAAGACCGAACTCGCCGCGCTTGCGGGCGACGTCGAAGCACACCAGCAGCGGCTGCGGCAAGTCGACAAGGAAGCGACTGAACTCGCGGCGCAATGGACCGAGCGATGCAATGTGCTCGGCGTTGCGCTCGCTGACCTCGCCGCGCTGAATGCACAGATCGAACACAACGCGGGGCAGGTGACGCAGGCGCAGGGGACACTTCAGCGCGTCGAAGCTGCCAAGCTTGACGTCGAACGAGCGGCGGCCGCGCGCGTCACGGCTGAAAAAGCCCTTGCAGACGCCGGGCATGCCTTGCAACTGATCGTGCAGGAACGCGCCGCCACCCTCACGCAGCAGAATGAAGCGACCGATACTCGCGTGAAGCAACAGCACGCACTGACTGAACGCACAAGCGCGCTGAGCGCATCCGTGCAAGCAGCGGGATGCTTCGAGCCGGAAGACTGGACCGACGTTCGCACATGGCTCGCGGAACGCACCGCCGAATGGACCGCTTGGCAGGCTGACTCGGAGAAGCGCTCGCAACTCGCCCGCCAGGGTGACAGCCTGCGTCAGCAGGTCGATCTCGCCCGACAGGAAGAAGACCGGTGGCAGCGTAGATGGGATGCGCTCGTCGACGCCCGTCTTGCCTCGGAGCAAGGGACTTCAGGCGCGCAGGAGGCGCACCGGCAGGCACAAGATCGTCCGGTTTCGCGCGCGGCCTCGGCGCAACACGCAGGGCAGGCGCAGACCGAACTCCTGCTCGAGCCGGAACCGGAGCCCATCGCGCGCGAGCTTCCCGCCGTCCTTGTTTTAGATCCCGTGCCGCCGTCGTCCGATGCCGCCGCGGCCTTCGGCGAGGCGGAAAGCTCGCTCGAACAATTGCAACGCGAGGAAAGCGAACTGGCGGGTGGCGAGGTGCGGTTGCGCGCGCGTCTTGAGGAAGATGCCAGACAGCTTGCGCAGACGACGACCCAATGGACGCACGCCCTGACGGCCAGTCCGTTCGACGACGAAAAGGCGTTCAGCGAGGCTTTGCTCGACCTTGCGACACGCGACGCGCTTCAGCAGATGCGCACCCGGCTGGACAATGCCCTGCTCAGCGCGAAGACCTTGCTGACGACCGCCGATAAACACCTCGCCGAACTCACGGCACAAGCCCAGACCGATCTGACGCACGAAGCACTAAGCGCACAACTCACCGAACACCAGGCGACGATGCGTACGCTGACTCAGCGTCAGGGTGAAGTGCGCGCGCAGTTGCAGAACGACGACCGCCAGCGCGAAACGAAGAAAGTCTTGTTTGAGCAGATTGCCGTCAGGCAGGACATCTACGATGCGTGGCAGCGCCTCAGTGGGCTGATTGGCTCAGCGGACGGGGCGAAGTACCGGAAGTTTGCCCAGGGCCTGACGCTCGACCATCTGATCCATCTGGCGAACCGGCAACTCACTCGTCTGCATGGGCGCTATGCATTGAACCGTCGGCGCAGCGGCGAACTCGAGCTCGAAGTCCTGGATACCTGGCAGGGCGATATCGCGCGCGATACCCGGACCTTGTCGGGCGGCGAGAGTTTTCTGGTGAGCCTTGCGCTCGCGCTGGCGCTCTCCGATCTCGTGAGCCACAAGACGTCGATCGACTCGCTCTTTCTCGACGAGGGTTTCGGTACGCTCGACGGCGAAACGCTGGAGATTGCGCTCGATGCCCTCGACGCGCTCAATGCGAGCGGCAAGATGATCGGTGTGATCAGCCACGTCGAGGCGCTCAAGGAGCGCATCCCCGTGCAGATCAAGGTGCGCAAACGGCCCGGAGTGGGCTTTTCCGATATCGAGGTGACAACGGCCTGAGTGAGCGCGCCGTCGTGTCAGGCCCGCTCACTCGCGCATCGTCTTTCGGCGATGGTTTTAGCCTTCGTCTTTAATCTTCGCGCTTAACCTTCATTGCGCAGGCCGACCCGATACTGTGTCGTTTGCCGATACACCTCGCCGGGTCGGATGATCGCCGGCTCGGGGCGTGCGCTGTTCACTTCGTTCGGAAAGCCGCCTGCCTCGAGGCAGAACGCCGCATGCTTGGTGTAGACCACGCCTTCCTTGCCGATCACGCCTGCCAGGTGGTTGCCGCTGTAGAACTGCAAGCCGCGTTCGGTTGTCAGCACATCCATTTCACGGCCGCTGGCGGGGTCGTACACATTCGCGACGTGACGCAGCGTGCGGTCTTCACCCGACAACACATAACAATGGTCGAAACCGCTGGCGCGCGTGAGCTGGGTATGCGGCCAGTCAAGCCGCGCCCCGATCGGTGCGCTGGTGCGAAAGTCGAATGCGTTCCCCGCGACCTCAGCCAGACCAATCGGAATCAACTCGTCGTCGACTTCGAGAAAGTGGTCGGCAGCGATCGACAGCATATGGCCACGAATATCGAGATCGCGCCCGCTGAGGTTGAAATACGCATGGTTGGTCAGGTTCAGCGGTGTCGGTGCATCGCTGGTGCCCTGATAGTCGATCGTCAGCGTGCCGTCGTCATCGAGCGTATAGCAGACTTCCACTTCGACCGCGCCCGGAAAACCGGCATCGCCTTCGGGCGACTCGTAACGCAGCCGCAGTCCACCGTTGTCGGGCTCGACTTCCCATAGACCGCGGTCAAAACCCGTGGTGCCGCCGTGCAGGAGGTTGCGTCCCTCGTTGCGATCGAGTGCATATTCGATGCCGTCGAGCGTGAAGCGCGCACCGCCGATCCGGTTGGCCCAGCGGCCGACGAGCGCCCCCATGAAGGCGCGGATCTTCCAGTAGTCGGACGGCGTGTCGTGCCCAAGCAGGATGTCGTCAAGGCGACCTGAGCGATCCGGCGTGTGCCAGCTGAGCAGGGCGCCGCCGAAATCGGACACCGTGATCTTCATGTCCTGAGCGTTGCGCAGGGTGTAGCGTCGGACGGTGTCGCCGGACGGCAGGGCACCCCAGATGTCGGAGGCAATCGTATTCGTGCGCATGCTCAAATAGTGGATAAATCAGGCCCGGGATTGGGCGGTTTTGACCAAGGCCGCCAGTGTAGTCGCTGGCTGCGGGAAACGGTGACCCGGCGAAGCGACCGGCGCTATGGCGCCCGGTGCCGCAGCAGCACTCGTTACGCCAGCCGCCGCTGAACCGGAAGCCGTCGAGCCTGCTGCAGTCGCCTGCGCGCCGTCACCTTGCGCGCGCAATCGCTCCTGATACTCCTTCGGTGTGCAGTCGAGCTCACGACGAAACACCGCATACATGTACTGCACCGAGGTGAAGCCGCAACGGATTGCCACTTCAGCATTCGCGACTTCATTCTTCGCGAGCAGCGCCTGCGCATGTTCGAGCTTGTGGCGCAGGATCTCCTGATGGACCGTGCGTCCGAGCTCGCGCCGGAAATGCTCTTCGAGCGATGAGCGCGATACGCCGACATAGTCGGCCACCTGCTCGGTCTTGATGCCCTGGCAGGCGTACTGCCGGATAAAGTGCCGCGCTCGCATCACATAGGCGCTCGCGAGCGGCTGGTGATCGGTCGATTCGAGCACATTGATGCCCACCGGCGGCACCCGGATCACGGTTCCCGGAAAACGCGCACCGAGCAGCATCCGGTGCAACAAATGCGCCGCCGTGCGCCCCATTTCCTCTGCGCCCTGGATCACCGAGGTGATCGGAATGCGCGTCAGGGTGCGCGTGAGCGGGTCGTTGTCGATACCGACAATCGCCACTTGTTCGGGCACCGGGATATTCCCCTGCATACAGGCCTGCAACAATTGCCGTGCGCGCGCATCGGTCACCGCGATCACGCCGACGGGCTTGGGCAGGCTCGCCAGCCAGGCCTGCAGACGCTCGATGCCCTCATGCCAGCCGAGGGCGGTGGTCGACAAGCCACGATAGACCTCGCCCTCGAGCCCATCGGCTGCCAGCAGCTTGCGGAACGCTTGCTCGCGTTCCTGCGCCCAGCGGTTGTTCGGACCATCAGGCAGGCTGTACAGCGCGAAGCGCGGCAGGCCTGCGCCGATCAGATGGTCATAGGCCAACTGGACGACCTTCGCGTTGTCTGTCGCGATATACGGCACTTTTTCCGGATAAAACGTTGCATCTTCATACGATGAACCGATTGCGACGACGGGCAAATCGCAGTTCGAGAGCGTCTCGGCGACGGCCGGATCGTCAAAATCGGCGATGATGCCGTCGCCATCCCAATGTTCGATACCGTTCAAGCGAGCGCGAAAATCTTCTTCAAGGAACAAGTCCCATGCAACCCGGGTCGACAAAAGATAATTGCCGATACCCGTGATGATGTCACGGTCATAAATCTTGTTCGCGTTGAAGAGTAATGCGATACGGTGTGTCGTTTGCGCTTTCTTCATCGATTATTGCGAAAAGCTGCGCGATAGTCTGCGCATGCGTGACGCTGTCTCCGTTCAGGGTTATCAGGGTTTGCCCGAGGGGCGACCCCGCCTGCTTTGTATTGAAACCTATTGTAAAAGCACATTCCGGATGGCGCGCTGCGAAATGAAGAAACGCCACCCGGGATGGCCGATTTCGTAATTGCATGCACACGATCTGGCTGTCAGCATAAGCCGCCAATTACCAAGGGGTATTTTGTCTCATGTTTATCGGTATCGATCTCGGCACCTCGGGTGTAAAAGCAGTCCTGCTTGACCGTGACGGCCAGGTGCGCGCGAGCGCCACCGCACCCCTGACTGTACAGCGTCCCCATCCCCGATGGTCAGAACAAGCGCCGCAGGCCTGGTGGGACGCGTTCGCGAGCGCGCTCGACGGCACGCTTGCAGCGGGTCGCGCAGCGGGTATCGATCCGAAATCGATCGAGGCGATCGGGCTGGCGGGGCAGATGCACGGCGCGACCCTGCTCGACGCGCGCGGTGACGTGCTGCGCCCGGCGATTCTCTGGAACGATGGGCGATGCGACCTCGAGTGCATCGAGCTCGAAGCTGCCGAACCGACCCTGCGTGCGGTGACCGGCAACCTCGCGCTGCCTGGCTTTACCGCACCCAAACTGGCATGGGTTCGCAAGCACGAGCCAGAGGTGTTCGCCCGGATTGCCAAAGTGCTGTTGCCGAAGGACTATCTGCGCTACCGGATGACCGGACTCTTTGCGAGCGACATGTCCGACTCGGCAGGAACGCTCTGGCTCGACGTCGCGAAACGCGAGTGGAGCCCGAAACTGCTGGCCGCGTGCGGCCTGACGGTCGATCACATGCCGACGCTGTATGAGGGCAACCAGGTGGCGGGCGTGCTGTCGCCGGAGATCGCGCAGCGCTTCGGCCTGAATGAAATTCCGGTCGCGGCGGGCGGCGGTGACAACGCGGCCGGCGCGATCGGCGTCGGCATCGTGAAGTCGGGTCAGGCGATGCTGTCGCTCGGTACCTCGGGCGTGTATTTCGCGGTGTCGGACGGGTTCGTATCGAATCCCCAGAAGGCGGTTCACAGTTTCTGTCATGCGTTGCCGAACACGTGGCACCTGATGTCGGTGGTGCTCAATGCGGCCGGTTGCGCGGATTTCACCGCACGCGTCGCGGGTTATCCCGATGTCGCGACCTTGTTCGCCGATGCCGAGGCGAACGCCGCGGGCAGCGGTGCACCACCGGTCTGGTTCCTGCCGTATCTGAGTGGCGAGCGCACACCGCACAACAACACGCGCGCCAAGGGTGTGTTCTTCGGCATGACGCCGGACACGCAGCGCGCCGATCTCGCGAATGCGACGCTCGAGGGCGTGAGCTTCGCGCTGCAGGACGGTATCGACGTATTGCATGAAGTGCTCAAGCCGACGGAAATCGCGGTGATCGGCGGCGGTTCGCGCAGTGCGTACTGGACGCAGATGCTTGCCGATGTGTCGGGCATGCCGCTGACGTTGCGTGCGGGTGGCGAGGTCGGACCCGCGCTGGGTGCAGCCCGCCTGGCGCATCTCGCTGTCGAGCCGGGCGCGTCGCTCGAGGCCGTGTGTCCGCAGCCGCCGGTGCTGGCAGTGCGCGAGCCCGACCTTGCGCGCCATGCGTACTACCGCGATGAGCGCCGCCCGACGTTCGCGGCCCTCTACAAGGCACTTGAACCCATTTTCTGAGTCGCGTAGGAGCGCGCCGGGCAGTAAAGCAGGGCCGCGAGCAGGTGCGGGCCTGAGGACCACCGTCTTGCCGGGGCGGCGGTGCAGTACAAGGCAAGAAGATCAAGAGCGGTAACGCCGACAAACAACACAACCATCACCCTTATCGTCTGGAGTGGAGACAATGAAACTGAACAAACTGCATAGCCTCGTGTGTGGCGCCGTGCTCGCCGGCCTGACCCTCGCTGCGCCGCTCGCGCATGCCAGCAAGGACCATCCGGAAATTGGCTTCTCGATCGATGACCTGCGCGTCGAGCGCTGGGCCCGCGATCGCGACTACTTCATCGCCGCAGCGGAAAAGCTGGGTGCCAAGGTCTCGGTGCAGTCGGCTGACGCCAGCGAAGAACGTCAGATCTCGCAGATCGAAAACCTGATTTCCCGCAAGGTCGACGTGATCGTGATCGTGCCGTTCAACTCGAAGGCCCTCGGCAACGTGATCAACGAAGCGCACCAGGCTGGCATCAAGGTCGTTTCGTATGACCGCCTGATCCTCGACTCGGACGTCGACGCCTACATCTCGTTCGACAACGAGAAGGTTGGCGAGCTGCAGGCACAGGGCGTCTACGATGCGCAACCAAAGGGCAATTACTTCCTGCTCGGCGGCGCACCGACCGACAACAACGCGAAGATCCTGCGTGAAGGTCAGATGAAGATCCTCAAGCCGGCCATCGACAAGGGCGACATCAAGATCGTCGGCCAGCAATGGGTGCCGGAATGGAGCGCTGCAACGGCGCTGCGCATCACGGAAGATGCTTTGACCGCCAACAACAACAAGATCGACGCGATCGTGGCCTCGAACGATGGCACGGCCGGTGGCGCGATTCAGGCGCTGGCTGCCCAGAAGCTCGCTGGCAAGGTGCCGGTCTCGGGTCAGGATGCCGACCTCGCGGGCGTCAAGCGCGTGATCGCCGGTACGCAGACGATGACGGTCTACAAGCCGCTCAAGCTGATCGCCAGCGAAGCCGCGAAGCTCTCCGTGCAACTCGCCAAGGGTGAAACGCCGACCTTCACGACCAAGATCGACAACGGCAAGAAGCAGGTCGACACGATCCTGTTGAACCCGGTTCTGTTGACCAAGGCGAACGCCGACACGGTGGTCAAGGACGGCTTCTACACCCAGGCCCAACTGTCGGGCAACTGAAGTCGCGCGATTGCAGTCTGGCCTTCTGACGTGCTTTGGCTACCGGTGCTTGCGCGGGTGCCTGATGTCCGGTGACGGATGTCGGACCCGGCGGGGTAGCCGGTCAATGGCAGCAGGCGGCGGCAGGCCCGGACTGTTATCGGTGTGAGCGCGGCGTGCCTGAGCAATCAGCGCGCCGCGTTCTCGTCTCGACCGCGGGTGAAGTGGAAGGAGAACAGATCAGATGGGTACGCCTCTGCTGGAAATGCGCGGGATCGCCAAATCGTTTGGCGGCGCGAAGGCGCTCGACGGGATCGACCTCAAGGTGTCGGCCGGCGAATGCGTCGGCCTGTGCGGTGAAAACGGCGCGGGCAAGTCGACCTTGATGAAGGTGCTCTCGGCGGTCTATCCGTATGGCACCTGGGATGGCCAGATTCTCTGGGAAGGCGAGGAACTCAAGGCCGCGAATGTGCGCGACACCGAGCACGCCGGCATCGTCATCATCCATCAGGAATTGATGCTCGTACCGCAGCTGAGCGTGGCCGAGAACATCTACCTCGGCAACGAAATCACGCTGCCGGGCGGACGCATGAACTACGGCGCGATGTACCAGGGCGCCGAGGCCTTGCTCGCCGAGCTCAATCTCACCGGTATCAACGTCGCACAGCCGGTGATGAACTATGGCGGCGGTCACCAGCAATTGATCGAGATCGCCAAGGCGCTCAACAAAAAAACCAAGCTGCTGATTCTCGATGAGCCGTCGTCGTCACTGACGTCGAGCGAAACCGAGACGCTGCTGCGCATCGTGCGCGACCTCAAGAAAAAGGGCGTCGCCTGCGTCTATATTTCCCACAAGCTCGACGAAGTCGAAGCGGTCTGCGATACGGTCAGTGTCATTCGCGATGGCAAGCACGTGGCGACGGTGCCGATGGAAGGGCTTGATCGCGGCAAGATTATTTCGCTGATGGTTGGCCGCGAGATCACGCATCTGTTTCCGAAAGAACCGCATACGATCGGCGAGGTCGTCATGGAGGTCCGTCATGTGACCTGCCAAGACACGACCAACCCCTTGCGCAAGCGGGTCGACGACGTGTCGTTCGAGGTCCGGGCGGGCGAGATTCTTGGCGTTGCCGGCCTGGTCGGTGCGGGGCGCACTGAGCTGATGCAGGCCGTATTCGGCGCCTATCACGGGAACTACGAAGCGGAGGTGCTGCTGCATGGCAAGCCGGTGCGGATTCGTTCGCCACTCGATGCGCTTGCCGCGGGGATTGCAATGGTGCCTGAAGACCGCAAGCGGCACGGCATCGTGCCGGCGCTGTCGGTCGGCCACAACATCACGCTCGCTGTGCTCGACAAATTTGCGCACTTTGGCCAGATCGATGCGGCGGCGGAATTCGACACCATTCGCACGGAGATGAAGCGGCTGTCGATCAAGGCCGCGAGCCCGATGATGTCGATTGCGGACTTGTCGGGGGGCAACCAGCAGAAGGCGGTATTGACCAAGATGCTGCTGCCCAATCCGAAGGTCGTGATCTTCGACGAGCCGACGCGTGGTGTCGACGTTGGGGCAAAGTACGAGATCTACAAGCTGATGTTCGACCTCGCCAAGCGCGGCATGGCCATCGTGATGGTGTCCTCCGAGTTGCCCGAGGTGCTGGGTGTCAGCGATCGGGTTCTCGTCATCGGTGAGGGCAAGTTGCGGGGCAATTTTGTCAACGAAGGGCTGACGCAGGAACGCGTGATGGCGGCGGCGATCGGCTCTCAGGCCGCATGAACCGTCGCCCGGATGCGGGCACCCGCGCGTGCGACGCGCGGGCGACTTAACGAAGGATCGGATCCATGCAAGCACAACGATTCCAACAATTCTTTTCACGCTACAAGATCCTCGCCCTGCTGATTGCAATCGCGATCATCTGGACGTTTTTTGCCTCGCTGACCCACGGCGCGTTTGTCTCGCCGCGCAATGTGTCCAATCTGCTGCGGCAGATGTCGATCACGGGGATGCTGGCCTGCGGGATGGTGTTCATCATCATCTCCGGCGAAATCGACCTGTCGGTCGGTTCGCTGCTCGGCTTGCTTGGAGGTGTGGGCGCCATTCTGAACGTGACCTATGGATGGTCGATTGCACCGACCATCGCAGTGGTCCTCGTGCTCGGCCTGTTGCTGGGCGCGTTCAATGGTTATCTGTCCACGTACCGGCGCATTCCCTCATTCATCGTCGGGCTGGGCGGCATGCTCGCGTATCGAGGCGTGCTGCTGGGCCTCACGGGCGGCTCGACGATTGCTCCCGTGTCGGACTCCTTCGTCGTAATCGGGCAGGGTTATCTGCCGCGCCTCGTCGGCGATGGCCTGGCCGTCGTGCTGTTCGTATTGCTGGCTTTCCTGACGATTCGCCAGCGCCGTAGTCGCGAAAAGTATCAACTCTCGGTCGTGCCGTTGTGGCAGGACGTCGTGAAGATCGTCGGCGCCGGGTTGATCCTGGTCGCCTTCATCTCGACGCTCGACAACTACGGCGGCATTCCGGTGCCCGTGCTGTTGTTGCTCGTCTTGCTCGGGGTGTTCTCCTATGTCGCCACTCAGACCGTATTTGGCCGGCGCATTTATGCAGTCGGTTCGAATATGGAGGCGACACGGCTGTCCGGCGTCAATGTGAATCGCGTCAAGATGACGATTTTCGCGCTGATGGGGCTGATGGCCGCGTTTGCGGGGATGGTTAACACTGCGCGGCTCGCGGCGGGCTCGCCGTCCGCCGGGAGTATGGGCGAGCTCGATGCAATCGCTGCCTGTTTTATCGGTGGCACCTCGATGCGTGGTGGTTCGGGCACGGTCTATGGCGCGCTTATCGGCGCGCTCGTGATGGCGAGCCTGGACAACGGGATGTCGATGCTCGACGTCGACGCCTACTGGCAGATGATCGTCAAGGGCACGATTCTCGTGCTCGCGGTGTGGATCGACGTCGTGTCGGGTTCGAACCGTCGATAAGCCACTTCGGCTCCTTGCGCGCGGCGCTGACAGCCCCCGTGGCTGCCTCGCTGCGCACATTCGCGTTAGACTTCGGGCCATACGTGCGCAGGGCGGGTGGCGTGGGCGAGGATGCCCGCGCATGATGGCGCAATTGTTTTGCGACTAAAATCCCGGACAAAACCCTTACACAGCGCCGCACATCAAGCGAAAGTGGAGTCGTCCAGCATGCACGCAGCCCCCCCTTTGGATAGCGAAGCGGTTTCCCCCTCCGACACCGCTCCGTCTGCCCTGACACGCGACTTGCGACGCGTCGACATTCACCCGGACCACTGGTACCCCCTGGCCTGGTCGCGTGAAGTCAAGCGTGGCAAGACGCTCGGCACATTCTTCGCGGGCGAGCCTGTCGTCCTGTTTCGTACCGAAGCGGGTGTGGTTCACGCGCTCGAAGACCGGTGTGCTCATCGACAGGTCCCGCTGCATATGGGTGTCGTCGAAGGTGACGGTCTGCGTTGCGGCTACCACGGCTGGACCTATGACTGTTCGGGCAAATGCACCGATGTGCCCTACCTGGGCAAGGAGCGCCTGCCCAACGGCGTGCGTTCCTATCCGTGCCGCGAGGAGCAGGGTCTGGTCTTTATTTTCCCGGGTGACCCCGCTAAAGCGACGGATGAAGCCTTCCCTAAGCTGGGCTCGGTAGCCGACCCCAAATACAAGACACGCCGCTTCGGCCGTGAAGTCGCCTGCCACTACAGCTTTATGCATGAAAACCTGATGGATATGAACCATCAGTTCCTGCATCGCCGTCAAATGGGCCAGATGCGCGCACGCTCGCTTGGGCGCCGGCACGGTGACGATTGGGTCGAGGTCGACTACACCTTTGCGCGTGAGGCCGGCAAGCAGCCGATCGGCGAAGCGCTGGTGTTCGGCGAACGGCGCGGCGCGAGTTCGGAGCAGGCCAAGGACGTCATGACGATCCGCACCCAGTATCCGTACCAGAACCTGCGGATTGTCAGCGGCAGCGGCACCCTCGTCATGGAACTGTGGATCTGCTATATCCCGCTCGACAAGGAACAGCGAACCAACCGGACCTTTGGGCTGCTGTCGATCCGCAAACCCGGTTTCCCGCTGTTGCTCGACCTCGCATGGCCGGCACTCGTGTGGTTTACCGAGCGGATTTTCAAGGAAGACCGTGCGATCGTTGAACGCGAGCAGGAAGCGCACGACAAGCAGGGCGCCGACTGGAACCACGAAGTGTTTCCAGTGATCAACGAACTTCGCGCGCTGCTCGTCGAGCGAGGTGCGCCGCCGGTGCGTCTGATCGATCGCAAGTTTGCGTTGTTGCCGCATGCTGCCGTGGCAGAAGCGAGCGTGGGGTAAAGCAGGGTTGCATCGGCCGTATCGTTGCGTAGCATGCTGGACTGGACTGGACTGGACTGGACTGGACTGGACTGGAGTGGGTGGGGGGCTTGAGAGCTCGTTCTGAGGGGAGCGCCGGGCATGACGCGTGCTGACCTTTCATGACGATTCACGGATCCATGAGGGAACGTATGCCGATCAAAACGACTGACTGGTTTCCGCTTGAAAAGCACGAACCGGTGCGCGAAGGCTGGTACGAAGTTCAACTCGTCAGCGGCGATACCGCGTTTGCCAAGTTTGGCGGGGGCGAGTGGACGGAAAAGCCGCCGCTGGTGTTCACGCATTGGCGTGGGCTTGATTCGGATCCGGCTAAATCGGATTCGACTGAAACGTTCGACGCCGAAGCGACCGCGGCCGAAGGGGTGCGGGCAGCCTGGAATGCCTTCTTCCCGGGCTTGGGGGAAGAGCAGCACAAGCCGAGCTGAAATTGCAACCGGGACGCGCTTGAATGCGCGGTTCGTGGGCATGGGGGGGGCAGGGACCCCGTGCGGCCCGCGAGCGCTCTGTTCGCGAGCCGCTTCTATGCAGCGGCGCTCCACGTGCGGTGAATCAATCGTAGTCCCCCACCACGCGCCATTTGAGGAGCTGCTCGCCTGCGTCGATCAGTGCCAGGGCCTGGGGGACTTCACGGAGTTTGATCCATGCCGTGTCCGGTAGAGATTTGACCCGCGTCTCCATTGATGCACCACCAATAATTCCTGAAGTTCCTTATACGGCTGTGCGTGCACTCGGCTGTCTTTGTGTTTCCGTAAATCCGGGATATTCAGAGAGTCGGACACCTCGGGCCGCTCGAAGAATCTCAAATCGCTGAATGGATTAATCCATATTTATCGTACGAAAATAGATGAACGGCTATTTGCTGGGAGAGCGGTACGGAATACGGCCAGCGGATCTCATCCCTGGCTTTTCGGCGCCCCCCCGATTGCGCAGGCGCTTTGACTTCCTCGCTGTGCAATGGCCAGTTGACCCCAACAGCAGCAAAGCGCCCGCATCAGTGATACTTTATGGCCCACCCTGTGCGGAGATTCCGCATGGCAAGCCCTCACGACGAGTCAAGCCTTGGACGATATTGAATCCTGCCTTCGTGCCACCCCCGGGCGCACGATGAACTGCACCGCGTCTCCTTCCGCTTCGCTGCTCCCCGCCAAGGAAGTCACCCCCTGATGGCCTCTTACGATCGATCCTCTATCGTTGGCTTCTCCTTTAACCCGCTAGACCGCCACTCCGAAAAACGCGACGACGCCGCGTTCGTTGAAGCCTTGCGGCGAGCGGGTTCGACGCGTTTCATGGTCCTCGCCGGCGATGTGCCGGTGCTTCGCGAGAACGGTGATGCGTACGAGGTGCTGTTCTCGCAGGCTGACGCTGCGGCACTTGGCGAGCCCGCGCGCGAGATCTTCCTGGGCGTTGACCCGGGCGGCATTGCGCTGTTCGCACTCGGCCTCGACAAGAGCGTTGCAGAGCCACTGTCGACGCAAGCTGGCGTTGCCCTCATCGACTTGCGCTCAATCGCGGTACGCGGCCTGTTCCTGCCCTCTCTCCTGGGAGAACTGGGTGGCGCGAAAGCGATGCTCGACTGGCATCAGCGTCATCGCTTCTGCGCGAACTGCGGGGAACGAAGTCGGGTCAGCGCCGCAGGGTGGCGACGCGAATGCGATGCATGTGGCACGCAGCATTTTCCGCGAGTCGACCCTGTCGTGATCATGCTGACGGTCGATGGCGATCGGTGCCTGATGGGTCGCCAACCGCGCTTCCCGACTGGCATGTATTCGGCGCTCGCCGGCTTTCTCGAACCGGGCGAGACCATCGAGGATGCGGTTCGACGTGAGATCAAAGAAGAGGCGGGAGTCATCTGCTCGCACGTGTCGTACTTCGCTTCTCAGCCCTGGCCGTTCCCGTCGTCGTTGATGATCGGGTGCTTTGCGCGCGCGCAAACGACTGAGGTGGTCGTCGACACAACCGAACTCGAGGACGCACGCTGGTTCACTCGCACAGAAGTCATTCAGATGATCACCGGTACCCATCCGGACGGACTGAAGGCGCCTCAGCCCTTCGCTATTGCCTACCATCTGCTCAAAGCGTTCGCTGACAACGAGCGCCTTTTGTTGCCGGAATCCGTCCCCGTCTGACCGTTGGAGGAGTGCTGCAGGGCGTTTGGCCTGTAGCACGGCCGCCTGCTCCCGCACCTGTGGGGGCCCGGCCCGGCACCGGCCAAGGGCAATGACACCGCCCAAACCGTATACATGAGCACCATCATCTATTGAATAAATGATGGTGCTCATGTATTCTGCGGAAAAATTCTTCATAGCGAGAAACACAATGCTGGCATCGCAGGTATCGACATGGCTCGACAGACGCCGAATTCACTTCGGCTGGATCGTGGTGTCCGTAGTGTTTCTCACGATGCTGGTGTCGTCCGCCGCGCTCGGTATGCCGGGAGCGCTGCTCCGTCCGCTCAGTGTTGAGTTCCACTGGAGCACGGATCAGATTTCATCGGCGCTCGCTGTGCGCTTTGTGCTGTACGGTTTGATGGGCCCCTTCGCCGCCGTGCTGATCGACCGGTTCGGCGTAAAGCGGATTGTCTGTGCCGCACTGGTCCTGATCGGCGCGGGCATGCTGATGGCGACACGGATCAGCGCGCTATGGCATCTCGTCGCGTTGTGGGGCGTCATGCTGGGGGTCGGCTCGGGGATGACGGCGCTGGTGCTCGGCACGGTCGTGTCGACACGCTGGTTCGATAAACGCCGGGGTCTCGTCGTCGGGCTGTTGACCGCGAGTTCGGCCACTGGCCAGTTGATCTTCCTTCCGCTCGAGGCATGGTTGATCCAGTCCTACGGTTGGCGCACGGCGGTGTACCCGGTGTTTGTCGCCTGTATCGCGGTGGCGGGGCTTGCCTTTGTGTTTCTGCGCGACCGCCCTGAAGATCTGGGTATCGAAGCCTATGGCGCCTCGCCTGCGAGCGGCAGCACGGCGGCTACGCCCGCCCCAGCACGCCGGCTGACCATGATGGAGCCCTTCAGAGTGTTGCGGCAGGCTTCATCCAACCGGAATTTCTGGTTGTTGTTCGGCACCTTCTTCGTCTGCGGACTGAGCACGAACGGGCTGATCCAGACGCACTTTATCTCCTTGTGCGGCGACTTCGGGCTCGCACCGGTGCCGGCCGCCTCGGTGCTCGCGATGATGGGCGCCTTCGACTTCGTGGGCACGATCACCTCGGGTTACCTGTCCGACCGCTTCGACAATCGCAAGCTTTTGTTCTGGTATTACGGGCTGCGCGGTCTCTCGTTGTTCTGGCTTCCGCATTCGAATTTCACGCTGTACGGCTTGTCACTCTTCGCGATGTTCTACGGCCTCGACTGGGTGGCGACCGTGCCGCCTACCGTCAAGCTCGTGTCCTCGTCGTTCGGCAAAGAGAACGCCGGCATGGTGTTCGGCTGGGTGTTTGCCGGTCATCAACTCGGCGCTGCGGTTGCGGCCTATGGCGCCGGCTTGTCGCGCACGTTCTTGCTCACCTATTCGCCAGCGCTCTATGCCGCGGGCGCCGCCTGCCTGGTCGCGGCGGGCATTGTGTTCGCCATCCGACGCACGGGACGCACTCCAGCGCCTACGGTAGCCGCGGCGGCGGCCACTTCCTGAACTGGAGCACGACGATGCCACGCGTTTCCCGTGAACAGACCGACCGCAATCGCCTCGCTATCGAAGCGGCTTCGGCGCAGCTCTTCAAGCAGCATGGTTTCAATGGTGTGTCTGTGTCCGATATCATGGCTTCAGCGGGTCTCACGCACGGCGGCTTCTATGGCCACTTCGAATCGAAGGATGAACTGGCGGCCATCGCGTGCACCCAGGCCTTCGAGCAGTCGGTTGCGCGCTGGCAGGCCTTGAACGCGGGGCAACTCGACGAGGTCGCCCTGATTGGTGCGCTGGCCGATCACTATCTCAACGCCAGACAATGCGATGAGCCCGGGCTCTCGTGCCCGGCGACGGCACTCGCGACCGATGTCGCCCGCGAGTCCGAGACCAAGCCTGTGCGGAAAATCTACACAAATGGCGTCAAGGCCTTGATCGGCGTCATCGCGTCGTTCTCAAAAACGCGGCAGACCAAAGCGGCACGTCAGCGCACGCTCACTCGCATGGCAACCCTCGTCGGCGCACTGACGCTGGCGCGCGCGGTCCGCGGCGATCCTTTGTCCGACGAGATTCTGACGGCGGCCAGGGAGCAGTTGCGCGCGGACGCCCAGCTCGGCTTGTGAGCATTCATAGGTGAAGGTACACTTCGCCAATGAATAATGCGAACCGACCCTCTAGGCAGCGCTGAGGCGATCGGCTGCTGCCAAGGGACACCGCCAAATGATTGTCGAGCAATTCTTCGAGGACTATACGGTCGGCTTTGCGCGCAAGACGCTCGGGCGCACGATCACCGAGACCGATATCGTGATTCACGCCGGGCAGACCGGCGACTTCTTTCCGCATCACATGGACGCCGAGTGGTGCGCGACACAGGATTTCAAGCAGCGCATCGCTCACGGTACCCTGATCTTCAGCATTGGCATTGGCATGACGGCGGGATCTATCAACCCGCGGGCGATGTCCTCGGGCTATGACCGGCTGCGCTTTATCAAGCCGGTTTTTATCGGCGACACGATCCATGTCGCGGCGACCATCACTGAGAAACGCGACCATCCGAAGCGCGCGACGCACGGGGTGGTGCTCGAAAAGATCGAGGTGTTCAATCAGCGTGATGAAACCGTGATGGTGTGCGAGCACATCTATATCGTCGAGCGCGGCGCCGAGTCCGCGGACTGAGGGTTACATGAGCGACGGCCCAGTTGTTCCTCAGCCCAAACACTTGGCGGGCTACCTACAGCGCATTTTCCAGAGCCGCATCTGAATCGCTACATGCGCTGCTAGCCGAGCCGCCGTGCTGGTCGACTAACCTACTCAGTCTCGTCGACTAGCACCCGGTCACGTCCGAGCTTCTTGCCCAGATAGAGTGCGGTGTCAGCGCGCTTGAGCAACTCCTGCATCGATTCCCTTGGCCGGAAAGTCGTGGCGCCGACCGTGACGGTCACGCGCAGCTTCGGCTCGATGCTTGACCAGTCACGCGAGGCGATTTTTTCGCGCAGGCGTTCAAGCGGATCGCGTGCAGCCTGCGCGGTGGTCGACGGCAGCACGATCAGAAACTCCTCGCCGCCATAGCGTCCGAGGCAATCGGTTGCGCGCATGGTCGACGCGGCGACGTCGGCGAACGCCCTGAGTACTTCGTCCCCCGTCAGGTGACCGAAGTCGTCATTGATCTGCTTGAAATAATCGATATCCATCAATGCGACGCACAGCGGTTGCGCGGTTCGCGTCGACAGTTCCATCTGTGCCTCGAGCCATCGCATGACCGAGCGTCGGTTGGCGAGCCGCGTGAGTTCATCGCGATTCGCAAGAAACTCGATGCGCTCGAGTGCCTGCTTGAGCTCATGATTCTTGCGATTGATCCGTGCCTTGGCGCCACGCGCAAACTTCGCAATGCCCATCCAGCGCGCGAGCACACCGACAATCACGAACCAGGTCAGCATGCGCGCTTCCGGCGTTGCGGTCGGCATACTCAGGCGTGGCCCGACGAGGTAAATGACCAGCGCTGCGCCGAAGAAGGGCAAGCCCCAGCATATGTAGAAACTGCGCTTGCCCGGGGCAAGGAACGCGAAAGCGGTCGCGCCGAACAAGGTGGCAAACGGCTGAAATGCAATCTGCGGTGCGACGAATGCGAGGCAGAGAGCCATCACGATCGCAACCATGTACTGCGGCACGAAAAGTGTCGGATCCTTGAATCGCGCACTGCGCCCGGTGAGGTGTGCCCAGGTCATCACGATCGGCATGACCAGTGCGGCCAGCGCAAACGTCAATGTGATGCGCGAACTGATCAGACCAATCGCCCAGAAACCGATCAACAGGAACGTCTCGTAGGCATACACGCCCACGATCCACGCGTTCGTGCGGCGCAGGCTTCGCCGCAGCCGCGCGCTGCGCTGCGTCTCGCTGCTTTCCACTAGCGCTTGCATGAGCACGTCTCCCCTCGAACCCTCCGGCTAGAATCACGGCCGGCCTCCACGCAATATGACAAACGCGTGAAGTTGAACAGGCTTAACGGCAGAACGCGGGCGTTTCTGAAGAGGGGTTTGGCCTGAGATAGTTCGGTCATATTTGCCCGGCAAACTGCAAGGCAATGAAACCTGAAAGCCAATGAAAGCTGGCCGATCGCGCCGCATGTCCCCGGGGAAGGGGCACCTTTTTTCGACGTCGTGAAAGAAGCGCGGGGCGCGATGCAAGGCACTAACATTGGGAGACCCACCTGCTTCACGTCACGACCGAAGATGTATAAAGACGCCCATCGATATCGCAGCGCGGAAGAGCTGTCGTTCGCTTTTTCCCTGCTCCTGTTTCAACCGCTCGCGCGCGTGGATGCCGCGGTGCTGTTCGAGGCGCTCTGGAATGAAACGAACGATGCGGCGACGGCTTGTCTGGCCGACGCCGCCGCGTTTTCCTATATCGAGTTGCTGAAGGATATGGACCGGCGCTGGCGTCACGTGCGCACCCTGCACTAGGTGCGCAGTTTGATCGACGCCGGCGACCCACTTGCCCCTTTAACCGAGCGGACGTGTGGATGGACAAGAACTTGCGAGATCAGGCGCGCACGCCTGAAGAAATCGAATTCGACTTTGTCGCCTTGTTGACGAGTCGCTTGCCCGCCGAGGTGGCCCGGCGGGAGTTCGAGATCCTGTGGGACGAATCCAATACGGCGTTGATTGCTCAACTGGGGACGGCCGATGGCGAGCACTACCTCGATTTGCTCCGGGGCATGCACGCGCGGTTTGTCGATTTGTATGGCGACCCCGCGAGCGGCGGTTCCGGCCGCTGCGGCAATTCCTAAGGCGCGTGAGGTGCAGGTGGCACGGGAGCGGCAGCGCGTTGCACGCGGCTCTTCGAGCTGCCAAGCGCCAGTAGCAGGACAACACCGATCAGCCCGGACACCGCAAGTGCAAACATGCCTGCGCTGGTGCTGCCGGCGGAGCGTTCGGCGAAGGTCTTGACGCTCGGCGCGAAGAACCCGCCGAGATTGCCGATCGAATTGATCAACGCAATGCCACCCGCCGCGGCCGCACCGCCGAGATACGCCGTCGGCAAGGTCCAGAACAGCGGCTGCACACTCACAAAACCGACCGCCGCAAAACAGAACGCGATTACGCCGGGGACCGGTGACGTGCACAAGGCCGAGGCCGCAATACCCAATGCAGCCACCAACAACATGACGGCGGCCCAAAGACGGTGGTTGCCGAGGCGGTCCGCGAGGCGCGTGACGATCAGGGTGCCGATGATCGCCGCAAGCCAGGGGATCGCCGTGACGAAGCCGACTTGTGTGCCGACGTGGCCGCCCATCAGTGTTGCGATACGCGTGGGCAGATAGAAGACGACCCCATAGACTGCAATCTGAACCACGAAGTAGATCAGCGTCAGATACATAACGCGCGAATCGCGAAGGGCGGCGAGCACGCTTTCGGGGCCATGCGTGCGTTTGAGATCGTCTTCGACCCGCAGCGCCTCAACCAGCGCATCGCGCTGCGCAGGTTCGAGCCAGTGTGCCTGTGCGGGGCGGTCGGTCAGGTAGAAGTAGGCCGCCACGCCCACCACCGAAGCAGCCAGCCCCTCGACGATGAACAGCCACTGCCACGGATGCAGGCCAAATGGCGCCGTTGCATCGAGCAACATGCCCGAGACGGGACTGCCGACCAGAAAGGCGAGCGGCAACCCGACATAGAACACGCCGATGGCCTGCGCGCGCGCATTGGAGGGGAACCACGTCGAGAGAAACAAGATAATGCCGGGGAAAAAGCCGGCCTCCGCGAGCCCCAGGATGAAGCGCAACGCATAGAAGCTCGTCGCGTTGTGAACCAGGGCCGTACAGGCGGCCACGATGCCCCAACTGATCATGATGCGGCTCATCCAGATGCGGGCGCCAACGCGATACATGACCAGGTTGCTGGGAATCTCGAAGATCGCGTAGCCAACAAAAAACACGCCCGCACCGAACGCAAAGGCAACGTCGCCGATACCGGCATCGGCTTGCAGCACGTTCTTCGCGAAGCCGACGTTTGCGCGATCGAGAAACGCCATCAGATACATCAGCAGCAGGAAGGGCAACAGCCTCCAGCGTGCGTGGCGGACGGCCTGTTCGAGCACCGGGCTCGACGGTGGAAAGGCGCTGCTCATGACGATGTCTCCGAATTTTTATGGGCTCGCGACGGCAGGTGCCGTGCGACGCCTCTTATCACTTCGCTAGTGTGCAAAATTGCGTGGTAAATGACCACTGAAGATATGGAATCAGCCGATTCGTATTGGCTATCGGTCGACGCGACCGAGCCCGGACTTAGGCATCCCATGGGTCGACGGGTGAAGGGCGACTTGAATCGAAGGGCAAATGGAAGGAAGGGAGGCGACTGTTCTGAGGGTTTTACTCAGATGCAATCTGCTGCTTAGTGAATTGTCTTAATAAAAAACCCCCGTCGTCAGTGAGACGGCGGGGGTGAAATACAGCACACACATTGCACGCGGGGGTACGCGTGAATGGAAGAATAGCGCATTTTATCGAAGCGTGTCACCGCATCTCCATTAATTAAGTGAAGCGAGTGTTTGACATGTCTCATTGACGGATTTCTCTAAGTCTTGGGTGCTAAAAATCGCCTCGATTTAATAAATGAAGTGGAATAAGCTGAGTTTGGATTTTATTCCCTCGCTTCAGATTAAATTATTTTGACGATTGCGCGGGCGAGCGATGCCGCTTGGAAGGGCGTGCCACGAACCTCGATGACCCAGCGTTGGGCTTTCACGTTCGTTATTAGTGCAAAGGCGCCGTGCACCTGCCTTTAAACGCTGGTAGAGCCTGTGTCCTTGAGTGATCGCGGCGGGCCTGTGTCTTTTTTCTGAAAACTTCCCGAAAGAATTGTAGTTAAAAAATAAGTCACGACTTCGTGGAAGACATCTTTCTCGCAGTCTTGCGTCAAATATTCACGATTATCTCGGTATCACGATGGAATATTAAATGTTCTTAATTATTCCATCAAAATAAAATTTATTTTCGAAGTGATTGGCATATCGCTTGCATTGGTGCTGCCGCTTCTAATGAATTAATACTCCGACACAATCGGAAAATAGAGGTAACTGAAATGCGACATTTCGCCGGCTTTACGCACGGTCGATTGATCGCATACGCGAGTTCGCTCATCCGGCCTACTCGCGAACGTCAAAGGGTTTGGCCCACAAGCAATAGGGGATAATGTGAAACAGAAGGTATTGGTATCCGCCATCAAGAAGATCGTGGGCGCCGAGCTGCTGCTATCCGCAGCGTTTGCGCCAGCCGCATTTGCTCAGAGCGCCCCGGCAGCGCCGGCCAGTGACGCAACGCCAGCCGTGAGCGCCGCCGCTCCCGCCGCGGCGAGTGACGCGGGCACAACCAAGCTGCAGCGCGTCGAGGTCACCGGCTCCCTGATTCGCAGCTCCGACAAGACCGGCTATAACCAGGTCCAGACGATCACCGCCAAAGACATCGAGTCGAGCGGTGAAACCAACGTGGCAGACTATCTGCGTAGCCTGACCGCGAACTCCGCAAGCAGCTGGAGCGAAGGGCAGGTCGGCGGCTTTGCGGCGGGTGCGGCGGGTATCGCATTGCGCGGGCTCAGCGAGAAGTACACCCTCGTGCTGGTCGACGGCCAGCGTGTCGCGAGCTATGCGTTCTCGAGCAACATCACCGATCAGTTCTTCGACCTGAACACCTTGCCACTGAACATCGTGGACCGGATTGAGATCGTCAAGACGGGTGCGGTGTCTCAGTACGGCTCGGACGCGATCGCGGGCGTGGTCAACATCATCACCAAGAAAGACGTGCATGGCCTGACCCTCGATGCGAGCCTTGGCGGCGCGCAGCAGGGCGGTTCGGGCACCACGCAGTTCAGCGCACTCGGCGGTTTTGGGAACCTGAACAGTGACCGCTACAACATCACCGCGGCGGCGAGCTACTACAACGATAACGGCTTCGACCTCGCACAGCGCGACACCACGCGCGGCATGAACTTCTCGAATAGCGCGGGCGGCAGCTTCGTTCAGCCGTCTTCGTTCTTCTTGCCGACTGGCGGCAACGAGATGGCCCTGTGCGGCGGCGCGGCGCGTCAGACCGTCAACCCCGCCTCGCTGCCCTCGCCGGGGACGGCGGGCACGGTGTGCTCGACGAACACCGCCACCAACACTTCGATCGAGCCGCAGACGGAACGTCTGAGCGGCAAGGTCCACGGCACGTTCAAGATCGACGACAACACCCAGGCCTTTGTCGACGTCTGGGCCGCCCGCAACGATTCGACCACCAAACTGGGCGCTGCGACATTCAATTCCGGTAGCTCGACCTTCTTCAACCCGGGCACGGGCGAGCTGAACAACCTCGCCAACGGCGGCATCGTGCCGGTCTCGAATCCGAACAATCCGTTCGGCGTGCCCGGTACCCTGCGCTACGTGTTCCCGAACGAGACCTACGCGACCGACACAGTGGAAAATTTCCTGCGCGTGTCGACGGGCGTGAAGGGCAGCTTCACCTTGCCTCATCTGGGCGACTGGGACTGGTCAGCTTCGCTTGGCCATTCACAGGATGAAGTCAACAACACCTTAAGCAATGTGATCAACGTGGGTGCGTTGAACAACTTGCTGCAGAACGGTGGCTTCAATTTCGCCAATCCGGCGGCAACCCCCAACGGCACAGCGGGCCTGTTCGGAACGGCGGGCACAGACGCCATGTCGAAGCTCGAGACAGTCGACTTGACTGCATCGACGCCGGACCTGTTCACGCTCCCCACAGGCGATGTTGGTCTCGGTCTCGGTGCCGAGTTCACGCACCAGTCGGAGAACATCGACTCGAACGCGGGCTTTGTCCTGCCGGGCAATTCGCAGACGGTGAACGGTGAGCGCAATGTCTACGCGGTGTATTACGAGTTTGACATTCCAATCATCAAGAACCTGACGTTCAACCAGTCGGGCCGGTACGACCACTATAGCGATTTCGGTGGTGCGTTCTCGCCGCGCTTCGCGTTGCGTTATCAGCCGATCCAGGCGTTCACGGCGTATGCGTCGTACTCGCGTGGTTTCCGCGCCCCGACCCTGGTCGAGAACTCGCAATCATCGACGGTCTCAACCCAGTCGGCGACCGACCCGTTCGATCCGCAAAACTCGACAGTGCCGCAGGCCATTACCGAAGTCACGCGCGGCAATCCGGCGCTGCAGCCGGAACGAACCCACAACTACAACCTGGGCTTCCAGTTGTCGCCGACGCCGACGACCGACATTGGTTTTGACTGGTATCGGATCGACATCACCAACGTGGTGGCCGAAGTCGGTGCAGACGTGCAGACCCTGCTCGACAACAACGACCCGACCGTCGTCGTTCGCAATGCAGACGGCTCGGTCAATCACGTCAACTTCACCTATGGCAACGTCGCCTATCTGAACACCGATGGCTTCGAAACGACCTTCCATCAGGCCTTGCCGACCAAGTTCGGGACGTTCAACTTCAGTGCCGACTGGGCTTATGTGTGGCACTTCAGCACGCCGGGTAGCGGTTCGGCTTCGAACGACATTGCCGGCAACAACGGTGGGTTGTTCCTGAGCTTCGGTGGTGCGTTCCCGCGCTGGAAGGGCAACACGAGCTTGAGCTGGGACTATGCGAAGTTCACGACGTCGTTGACGTGGCAGTACACGGGTCCGTACACCGATGTCGTCAATGGCACGGGCAGTATCGGTTCGTACAACACCTTCAACTTGTTCGTGACGTATAACGGGTTCAAGAACTGGAGTCTCTACGCCGGCATCGACAACCTGACGAACCGTGCGCCGCCGTTCGATCCGGCTTTCGAAGGCTCGCCGAGCTTCAACGGCTACGACGAATCGCTGTACAACTACGTTGGCCGTTTCGCTCAGATCGGCGCGACCTACCACTTCAAATGATCGGGTAGGGCTGGATGCCCGGTGCTTGTTGGGGCCGGGCAGCGAATGACGAAAAAAAACGGCGCCTCTAAAGGTGCCGTTTTCTCTATCTGCGCAATGAGGCTGCAACTGCTACGTGCTTACCGCATCATGACGCCAAGTTGCCTCGTGCCATCAATAGTGGCGGTAGTACGGGTGATGCGAGTAGTAGTCATGCCGGCCCCACCAGCGGCGGCCGTCCCAATAGCGGTTCGAGTGCCAGCCGATCACTACGGCCGGCGCAACGATCACCGCAGGACCGGGTTGGTAAGCGACGACGGGCGGTGCGTATACCGGGGCCGGGGCCACGTACACCGGGGCAGGCGCCACATAGACCGGCGCGGGAATGCCAATATTTACGCCGACACTCACATGTGCCGACGCGGCTTGCGACGCGGCCAGGGCCAACGCTACAGCCACCGGGACCCAATACTTCATGTTCATTTCCTAGTTCTCCAACACTTGACGATCACAGTTTACGAGGGGCTTTGTTCCTTTGCGTTACAACGCCCGTAACAACTCTAACAAGGTGTCGTAAAAAAGTGGGGCTTGCGTTAAAGCAGCGTTCTGTGCATCACTAGACTAATGAGCTATCGAACGTTACATTATCATTTCAATGCATTACAAATACATATAATTGTATGTGCTCAATCTTGGTACACACAGGTCGAACCTTCGCCGCGGGGCATCGCCAGGAAGCCAGGCTGTGCCTCGCTTTGAGCGAGGAACCTTTGCTTGGGCTATGCTTCGGCGACATTCAAAAATTTTCTTACATATGCCTATCGATCATTGAGCAGGCGATCGATTCGGAAACCGCTCGAGCATTTTCGACAATGCGATGCTTTTGAGGGAGCCGGACGCGCCACGGCGATTTGTGCGTGAAATTAATTTAAGCCGTTCTACGCAGCGGCACCATGTGGAGTCGATATGTTTGAGTGGTCAACACTGAGCGCGTTTGTCGCAGTTGTGCTGGGTCTGTTCCTGATTCCCGGCCCCGCCGTTTTGCTGGTTCTCACGCGCACGGTGCAGGGCGGCCGTCGCTCTGGCATCTTCACTGGGCTCGGGATCGCCGCGGGCGACCTGGTTCACACGACCTTCGCAGCCGTCGGCCTCTCGACTTTACTAATGACGTCCGCGGTAGCATTTACGATCGTCAAGCTGTTGGGTGCGGCCTACCTGGTGTACTTGGGTATTCGCGCGTTGATGGCCAAGCCAACCGGGCCGGCGCTTCCCAAAGTTGCGCCAACAGCGCCGGTGGTGTCGAGCAGGGCGTTCGCGCAAGCTGTACTGGCCGAGGTGCTGAACCCGAAGACTGCGCTGTTCTTCCTCGCGTTTATCCCGCAGTTTGTGCACGCGAGCCAAGGCTCGCCCTTCGTTCAGTTTGCCGTGCTGGGTCTGGTGTTCTCGTTGCTGAGCGCGCTCTATACGACCCTGCTGGTCTTGACTATTCGGCCGCTCGGCCGCTTCGTGAAGCGGCTCTCGTGGCTCGTGCGCTGGCAGAACAAGATTGTTGGCGTGGTGTTTGTTTCGCTGGGATTGCGGGTTGCCGCGCAGCATCGGTGATCTTGGCGGTGTCGGCGACCGCCGGAGGATTGTGCAAGAACATTGCGGTATCGGTCTATCGATCCGTGTTCGCCGCATGCTCCAATGACCCCCATCATTGGAGGTATCAACATGAAGACTTGGTTTATCACCGGCGCTAGCCGTGGACTCGGCGTCCAAATTGCAAAGGCTGCGATTCAGGCCGGAGACCGTGTTGTGGCGACAGGGCGCCAGCGAGCTGCGGTAATCAAGAATCTCGGGCCGGATAGCGATCAGTTGCTGACGGTGGAGCTCGATGTCGCCGATGCAGCGCAAGCCCAAACGGCAGTCGATGCAGCGGTGGCGCGGTTTGGCGCGATCGACGTGCTGGTCAATAACGCAGGATACGGTCATCTGGGTTTCTTCGAAGAGACCACGATGCAGGATGTCGAGGCACAGTTCGCGACAAACCTCTTCGGGGTCTTCAACGTGACACGTGCTGCACTCCCCACGATGCGCTCTGCGCATTCGGGACGGATCTTCAACATGTCCTCGCTCGCCGGCATTCTTGGCGCCGAGATGGGTTCCCTGTACTGCGCGAGCAAGTTCGCCCTGGAGGGCTTCTCAGAGTCTCTCGCAAAGGAAATCGAACCCTTTGGCCTGTTTGTGACGATCGTCGAACCGGGACCGTTCCGTACCGATTTCCTGACCGCCGAGTCGCTTCGCTTTGGCGGCAACGCCGTCGCCGACTATGACGAACGACGCGCTCAGCGCCGTGCTTCGTTTGAACAGCGAGATGGTCAACAGCCTGGTGATCCTGCGAAACTTGCGGAGGCGATCGTGCTGCTGGCTAATGAAGACAAGCCGCCGATGCGCTTCATCGCAGGGGCTATTGCCGTCAATGCGGCCGACGCCAAACTAGCCAGCATGCAAGCCGAGATCAAAGCGAGGCGAGCACTATCCCTGGGTACTGACCATTGACGAATGGGGTGGCGAGCCGGGCAGAGAACTCTTGGCAAGCACATGAGGCCACCGCGTGGTTTCGCCATGCCTCATGATTGGTTCACGTGAGTAAGTAGTTGACCGGCCGGGGCTCCGGCATGAAGTCACGTTCGCCGAGGGTTTCGCGCAGCGTCGCCTCGATCGTCCAGCACAGCGCATCAAGCGCAAGATCGTTCGGCGTCGTGCCGAACGGATCTTCAAGCTCGGCACTCAGTGCCTCGAGCGCAAAGAAGGTGTAGGCGATAAACGCTACGGCTAGCGGTGTTGTCACGCCGACCGAATCGAGCAGGCCGAACGGAAGCAGGAAGCAATACAGGTAGATCGTCCGATGGATGATCACAGCGTAAGTAAACGGGATCGGCGTACCTGCCAGACGCTCGCAGCCACCGAGCGCTTCGCCGAGACGACCTAGCGGGTACTCCATCGCAGGGACCAGCACGGGATCGATCAGGCGTTGCTCGCGCATATCCCGAATCCATTCACCCGCCATCTGAAGCAACACTGCCGGTTTGAAACGTGCCGCCATCACGCGCTCACATTCGTCCACAGGGAGCAGGCGCGCGAGGTCGATGCCGGGCTCGCTGCCACGCAACTGGTGCCGCAACGCATGCGCAAACGCCATCAGGCGAAGACACAGTGCACGGCCTTGCGAACCATCCTCGATCAGACTCAATGACTGGCGCGCGAGCGTTCGCGATTCGATCAGCACCGTTCCCCAAAGCGCCCGCGCTTCTGAAAAGCGCGCATAGCTCGTGTTATTCCGAAAGCCCAGAAAGATCGCGAGCGTCAGGCCGATTAGCGAGAACGGCACGAACGTCATCGGTAACGTCCAGGTAAAGACGCGCCCATGACACGCCGTGACGACGAGCGCGAACACTGTGGTGACCAGCAATTGCGGCGCGATATCAAACAGCACGGACCCGCGTATGACGAGCAGCATGCGGAACCAGTGGAGACGGGGGCGGACGATCATGCGCGTGTAGGCAAACGGGATTGCCTGAGATTGTAGTGTGGTTGACGCGACAACCTAGTGATCGTACTATGGTTGATGTGTCAACTTGGATCAAAGGTGGAGCGAATGACCGTTCCGATCGATCTCCGTGCAGCGAGTGTCCTCATCACCGGTGCAAGTGCCGGCATCGGGCACGCGCTGGCTGAAAGATTTCTGGCGGCGGGAAGCCGGGTGCTGATCACAGGCCGAAATGCCGAGCGACTTGGGGCGGCGCGCGAGCAACTAAAAGGCGTCGACATCTTCGCGAGCGATATCAGCGACCCGGAAGCGCGTGAGAGACTTGCCGCGCATATCCGGCAGACGCTGCCCGGCCTCAACATCGTTATCAATAACGCCGGCATTCAGCGACGCGTGTCGCTGGCCGCTGACGATGCGCCCTGGAGTGAGCGTCAGACTGAGATCGATACGTTGTTGTCCGGCCCCGTTCATCTGAACCATCTGCTGTTACCCATATTGCTCGCGCATGAGCGGCCCGGCTTGATCGCGAATGTGACGTCCGGGGGGGCTTATATCCCCCAACCCTTTGCACCGATTTACAGCGCATGCAAGGCTGCATTGCACAGCTACACGGTGAACCTGCGGCACGCTCTGGCACATACCCGCTGCCGAGTCGTGGAAATCATTCCACCGGCCGTGAAGACAGCGCTCGCGGGGCCGGCCGCGAACCATGGTGCACCGCTCGATGACTTTAGTGACGCAATTTTTCTGGCGCTGTCGGCAGGAGACGCGGACGAGATCGGTTATGGCATGACTGATACAGCGATGTTTAACGAGGCGAAGATCGTCTATCGCTCGTTGTTCGAGACCTTGTCCACGCGTTTCCCGATAACGGTCTATTCTGAGGACGGCGGTAGAGATGAAGAGTAAGGACAACGGCGAGGCTGACGACGCTAGCTCGCTAACTGCTGACGAGCAGATGCTTTGGCATGCGTTGAAGGCGCTTGGCGAGGCGGCTTTGATCCTGGTAGGGCGAGAAATCGAAACTGCGACCCAATTGTCTGGCGCCGATTTTGGTGTGTTGTCCCGTCTGGAAGACTTGGGAAACGGCGCTCTCAGCCAGCAGGAACTGGCCAACTCGCTGAACTGGCATAAGAGCCGGCTTTCCCATCACCTCACAAGGATGGAAAGCAGAAGTCTCTTGCGTCGCGAGCCGTCAAGCACCGGCCGCGGCGTAACGGTGGTGATCCTGCCTGCAGGGAAGACGGCCATCGCCGCCGCGCGCCCGGTGCATGCAAGTGCGGTGCGCACGCAGATTCTCCGACACATCGGCAAGAGCGAGGAGCGCGCATTACTGGCGTTGGTAAAGCGTCTAAAGACCGCAGACTGAACCGCACGCCATGTGTTGAATATCATCCCGACCTTTGGTGAGTCCTTGATGTCCTCTTGCTGGTGTGTATTCATGCCCTGCTGGATACGGAGTTGACCCGCTGCCCGCATATGACAATTCAAAGAAACACCCAATATTGCACTGGGTAGGCAAAAGGAAGAACAGAGTGGTCGGGCAATTTTTTTTCCCGCAATTGATTTTGTAGTCTCCCGATACAGTGATCGCATCGCAACAATAATTCAAACAAAGACCATGCACGTTTCGAACATAGCTTCCTCGGCTACCAACTCCAATACCAATGTGGACGGCTCTGCTGCCACGGGTTCAAATACAAGCAGTGGCGCGTCCTCGTTTCAGGCCTTGCTTTCTCAACTGACGAGCTATACGTCCGGCACCCCGTCGCAGCGCATGGAGACGGCGATCCTTGCGCAACTCGGGATCACGCAGGCACAACTGCAGAACATGCCGCCCAAGCAGCAAGAGCAGGTCATGGAGAAAGTCCGGGAACTGCTCAAGAAGGAGCTGGCTGGCCAGCAGCAGGCGCCCCAGATCGCGAAGGGCATTCCGGGTGTTTCCGGTGATTTGTCGCTCTAGCAAAATCGCAACGCTCGACACGAAGACGCTAACCATTTGGGTGCTGTCAAAAAGTACCGCGTCTTCGTGCGTTCGGACACAGAAAGCGTAAGTCGTTTCTCGCCTAATGTCGTCGAGCCGGCATGCGCGCAAGCATTGCGCGAACAGAGACGTGTGAAATTCAGGCACCGACACTGCGCCGCCGGGAATCAACCCGTCGGGGTGAAAGGTCGTATGCCGAAAAATATTGTGTTGTGTGCAGATGGAACGTGGAATGGGCCTAACGCCGACGACGATAACGACGGCGTTCCCGATACGACCAACGTGTGGAAGCTGTTCTGCACGTTACGGGGCGACCCCACTGCCGACTCGGCGCTGTTAGCCGAAGAACAGGAGATCGTGGAGCCTGGTGATGGTGGGCAGGTTGCCAAGTACCTGCACGGAGTCGGCGATTCGCGCAACGTCATCATCAAGCTGCTAGGCGGTGCATTCGGCGACGGGATCATCGCGCGGATCGTACGAGGCTATACGTATATTTCGCGCAACTATGAGCCTGGCGACTCGATCATCCTGATCGGCTTCAGCCGGGGCGCTTATACGGCACGCGCGCTTGGAGGCATGATTGCGGACGTCGGCCTTTTAAATGCAAACTCGCCGAACTTCGATCTCAGCAATAAAGAAAACGCCTACCGCTTTGGCATCATGGCTTGGCGCAAACATCGCGAGGCTCGGGTCATCTCACGGGGCAGTGCCACCTTGCTCGATCTGTTCAACAGGGTCGCAGACATGCTTCCGCACTTCGCTTTTACCCAATTGCAACCCGCGGACACCATTGCCGTTGATTCCATCAAGGCAATTGGCGTATGGGATACCGTAGGCGCGCTGGGTATTCCGATTTATGCGAGCCAGTCGGACGAAAGCATCGATGTGTTCAAGTTCGCCGACACTGCGCTGAATGCAAAGGTCGAATTTGGCGTTCATGCCATCAGCCTCGACGAGCAGCGCACGGACTTTACGCCAACGCTATGGGACGCCCGCAGTGGCGTCACGCAGGTTCTATTTGCGGGCGCGCATGCCGATGTCGGGGGGGGGCTATTCCGCCGCGGAATCCGGGCTCTCAGATACCGCATGTGACTGGATGCTGAGGCAACTGAGTGATCCCGGGACGGTCGGGTTGCATGTCAAGCCTTCGCCATGGCCATTGAAGCCGGACTGGTTCATTGTCGGCCATGAGCCGTGGAAGAACATACCGTTCAATGTGCGGCCCACGGGCCCGCGTTCGCCTATTCCCTTTCCAGCCTCCGTCGGCGCACATGTGTCGATTGCCCACAAGATGGGTATCGATCCAGTTACGGGCGCGCCGGTGCCGGTGACGACACCTTATGTCCCCACCACGCTGGGAGCGGATCTCGCCAACAACCGGACTTGGGTCAGCTAGTGGGTCGAAAGTCAGCATTCATCTTTGCCTTCGGTTCCGACTGCTGGTACTGACGACGAGACAAGCGATTGCGCACTCAGCCTTCAGCAATCCAACTCGAAGAAGGCTTTTGCCAGGCAGACACCATTGACCAGGATCTCGACATCGTGACGACCCGCGTAGTGTACGCGGGTCGTGAAATCGCGGATATTCTGGCTGCGCTCGATCGACACGCGTTGTTTGCCATCGAGCGTCAGCTCCTTGAGCTTGAATACCTTGGCCGACGTGGTGCCCGACTTCTTCACATAGTGCATCCGGTAGTCAATGACCAGTCGCTGACTATCTGCGGACGTCGAGACAAGATCGAATGACAAGGTGATGCGTTCACCCAGCGCGACGTGCCGAGGCGTCACGGCGAATTTGCTGAGCTTGACCTCCACATGTTCGGTCGCACCGATTACGGCTAGCGCACGTGCGTCACCTGCTTTGATCAATGAACGTAAGGCGTGGCGCGCGATCCATGCGGTGTGCGAGTTTTCGATCGGCCAGGTTGCCAGCCGATCCAGTACCCACTTGGGATGCACTTTGGTGACGTCGTTTAGATGGTTAGCCACTGACTTGCGGACATAGAGGCTCGGGTCGGCGCGTAAGTTCTCAAGAATCGGTGCTGCGAGCGCTGGATCGGCGAGGATCGCGTCGAGCCGGAACGACCAGGGCAGACGGGGGCGGCAACCTTCACTCGCAAGACGCCGGACCGCATCGTTTTCGTCGCGCGACCAGACCTCCATCGTCGCGAGCGCGCGCTCCAGGTCTTTGCGAATAAACTCACGCACAGCAAATTCAGATGACCCGAAACCGGTGAAATACTTAAGCGCGTCCATTGACACGTCGAACGCGTGCTGGCCGTATTGCCCCACATAATCCGACAGGACCATCGTTGCGAAACCATGCTTTATATGAGGTGCCAGCGCGCGAAGTATCTCGAGCGTTTGTTCATAGTCAGACGGTAAGGTTTCATGCAACGCCTCGGTCATGCGACGAAGTCGCTGCATCAGACTCAGTTCATCGATCCCGGCAAGCGCGACCTCGAGAAAACGCGCCTTGTCGAATGCCGGATAGATTGCTGCGACATCGCGCGCCACGGTACGAAAGCGGCCCTTGTCAAAGATTTCTTTGAGCGCGACATTCTCGGTGTCAGCCATCGTTTTCCTTTTTCGATTGGGTTCATACGACAGTACAGTTTACCCATGACGCGAGGACAAAAGCGCATATCGCCTTAAGCCGCGATTTGACTTCTGATAGCCCGTACAATTCGTATCGGGATGAGCGCACCTCACAGCGCTCACCCATGTTGAAACCGGCCAACATCCGACGAGATCCGTACGTATGCCCAGCACGCAACAACAACGCTATCTGATCAATCAACTCTCTGAAATGCCTGTTTTTCTCGAGAAGGCGTTTCTTGGCTTCTCACTCGAGCGCCTGACTCGCAAGCCCGAAAATGATCGTTCGCCCTTGCTTGAACATCTCTGGCATTTGCGAGACTGCGAAAGCGATCTGTATGGTCTGAGAATCGACCGGGTTTTCAAGGAAATCCGCCCGTATCTCGCGCCGGTCAACGTGAGTGGATGGCCAATCGAACGCGGCTACCATCTGCGCGATGGCGAGCAGGCCATTCGGGAGTTCAGCGCACTTCGCCTTGCACTGATCGAACGCCTGGGTGAAGCGGACCTGACGTCGTTCGAACGTGTCGGCGTGAGGCAGGACCAGAGTGAAGTCAATATCTTCGATCTGGCCGAGCATCTGGCGGATCATGATCGCGATCATCGCTGGCGCATGAGCGCGATCCTTCGCGAGTACATGGATCAATGAGCGACGTAGTGAGCACTCGTCTTTCACCTGTTTAACCCCGTTCCAACTTTCCGCGAAACCCCCCGCATTCCCATGAGAATTGATTCACCCCCCGATTCCGGCTGCCCCGGCTTTATCCTCCGCCCTATCAGTCGGGAGGACCTCGAACCCTGGTATGCCTACCTGGCATTGCCGGAAGTCTTCCAACACACCAGTTGGAACCTGAGTTCGCAGAACGACTTGCTGCCCTTGTTCGATTTTTTCGAATCTACTGCGGTGAACTCCGCCCGCCGCATGGCGCTTATCGATGAGAAGCGCCAGGTCCTCGCCGGGACGATCGGTTTTCATACCGTATCGGATGTGAATCGAAGCGCCGAAATCGCTTATGACCTTTCGCCCAGCTACTGGGGTCGTGGCATGGCAACGACGATATGCGATGTGGTGACAAGCTGGGCGTTCGAGCACTACGGCTTTAACCGAGTGCAGGGGACCGTGCTCGAAACCAACTCGCGCTCCGAGGCAGTATTGCGACGCTGCAGCTTTAGCTTTGAGGGGCTTTTGCGGGACTATCGTTCAGTGCGCGGCGCGCCTGGCAACTTCAAGATGTACGCACGTCTGAAAGCGGACTAAAAGCGGACTAGACCAACGGTGCACAAGCTGCACTCGCCCGGCCCCACCGGGCGATAAAACCTTCAGCTTGCCGATGCCTGCCGCATGCGTCCGATCGTGATCGTCGGCACGATCAGCGAGGACACGACGATCCCGAGTGAGATGACAAGCATTGCCACGAAGGTCATGTGCAGCGACTGCTGCAACACGAGCCGGACTGCCGTTTCACCGCCAACGCCAATCCCGGTGCCCAACTGAGCCGGTTGCGTCTGGAGCACCTGGCGCAACTGGTCGGACGTCACAGCGCCCGTGCCCTTCGCGTGCGTCAGCCCAAAGTTGAGCACTGCGCCGAACAGAGTCGCGCCAAGCGTGCTGCCGAGGTTACGCGAGAACAAGTTCGATGCGGTCGCACTGCCACGATGCAGCGGATCGACGATCTCCTGGATCAGCACGAGCGAACTCACGCTCGACAGCCCCATACCGAAGCCCATGACGAGCGAGCCGATCGAGGCCATCACAGGCGAGCTCTCGGGCGTGAGCAGCACGAACAGGATCGCACCGACCGGAACCAGCATCGCCCCGACGACCAGAATCTGGCGCAACCCGAACCGATGGAACGATTTTGCCGCAAGTGTCGCACCGGCCGGCCAGCCCACCATCATCGTCGTGAGCGCAAAGCCCGCGACGACCGGCGTGCGCTGCAGCACACCCTGCACATACATGGGCAGGAAAGTGGTCAGCCCCATCATTGCCATACCGGCGAGCACCGTGGCGATATTCGCGGCGGCGATCGGGCGGTGGCTCCAGATCGAAAACGAAATCATCGGATCGCTGGCGCGCCGTTCCTGCACGGCAAACAACACCGCGCATAGACAGAACACACCAAGGCCGATCAAGGCGCGCCCGTTGTCGGCCGTGCCGAAGTCAGTCAGCGCCATCATGAGCGCGGCGATTGCCACGGTGAACAGGCCCGCACCCGCGATGTCGAGCGACGGGCGCGCGTGGCGTGGCTTCTCGTGGAGGAATGCAATGAAACCGGCTGCGGCCGCCAGGCCGATCGGGATATTCATCCAGAAAATCCACGCCCACGACAAATCACGGATGATGAAGCCGCCGACCACTGGCCCAATCACCGCAGAGATCGCCCAGACACTTGCGAGATAGCCCTGGATCTTGCCGCGTTCGTGGGCCGGGTAGAGATCGGCGACGATCGTCATCGTGACCGGCTGGATCGCGCCGGCGCCGACGCCCTGGATCAGGCGGAACACAATCATCGCTGGCATCGACCACGCAAAGCCCGCGAGCACCGACCCCAGCAGGAAAATGGCGATACCGATCAGTACAACAGGTTTGCGGCCATAGAGATCGGCGAGCTTGCCGAACACGACCGTCATGGCGGTCTGGGTGAGCAGGAACGACGAGAACACCCAACTGTAGAGGTGCAGACCGCCAAGTTGCGTCACGATCTGGGGCATCGCTGTCGAGACGATCGTCGCCTCGATGGCGACCATGGCCATCGCGGCCATGACCGAAGCGATGACGAGTGGGCGAGCGGAGTTGGGGTTTGCAGACATGGGGCCAGGAAGAAGAGGTTGCCGCAACGACGCGATCAAGCCGCCGTGGTGAAGGAGAAAGTATGACGGTTTCGGCGCGGGGGTGCTTGCTCCCGCCTGGCGGGATCCGTCGCGGCACTAGAGTAGGATGGCGCACCGAATCCGAATTGCGGAGGTTGCCATGAGGCTAAAGGGGTTTCAGGTCGCCTGCACGGCTGTATGGCTCAGCGTGATGGCAGCCGGCGCCGTCGCGACAGATGCCGCTTCGGTCCCCGGCACGGCGCCAGTCGTCTATGTGTTTGACTTTGACCTTGACGTCGCTGATGTCAAGCCGGATAGCGGCAAGATCCAGCAGGTCAGACGTCTGCTGCCGCGCGGGCCACTGCGCTCGAAGCAGGATCCGCAGGCCCATGCGAAGGATATTGTCTCCTCGATGGCAGACACGCTGACAGCGGACCTGATCAAGGCGGGCGTTGCGGCGCAACGTCTTGCACCAGGAGGCGAGCTGCCTGAGACGGGCTGGCGGGTGCGCGGTGTGTTTCTGAGCGTTGACGATGGCAACCGGCTGCAACGTGCGATCGTGGGTTTTGGCGCGGGGCAGAGCGACCTGCAGGTGGCCGTCGCGTTTGACGATTTGTCCAAACCCGGACAGGCACCGCTTTATGAGAACGTCGATAAAAGCGAGAGCAAGCCCATGCCCGGTGCGATCATCAAGCTGAACCCCTACGTCGTGGCCGCCAAATTCGTACTCGATGGCAGGGATGAAAAGACCATGATCAAGAACGCAGCGCAGCAGATCTCAGACGCCGTGGTCGACCGGATGCAGGGTGTCCCCGCTAAATAGCCCGTGGCGCCCCAGGGCCCTTTGGCTTTTACATTCCCTTGAAGAGGTCGGTATAGAGCCGACTCACGCGCAGCGTGTCCGGATGGCCCCGCAAGGTGAGTGTCAGCTTGCCGGCTTCGTCGCGCTGCGCACTGGCGATCGCATCGCTGCGCACGATCGTGCCCCGATGAATCTGCCAGAAGCGATGCGCATCGAGTTGCAGTTGGAGCTCTCGCAATGAAAGACGGATCAGGTGCTCGCGATCGACGGTGACAACGCGCACGTACTTGTCCGCCGCTTCGAAGTACAGTACATCCTCGATCGGCACCATGGTGATCGTGTTGCCCGCACCGGCCTGAATCATCCGCAACGGCCCTGCTGAAGGAGCGGACGAGGGGGCCTTAGCCGATGCTGGCGACGCGTCGAGCGCACTCGTTCCAAGCAGCCCGCGCAACTGATCGATCACATTGCCCCATGCAGGTTCACCGGCCGGTTGCGGCTGAGCGCGCTTGAGCAAGGCAGCCTGGAGCCGCTCGCACGTCTTTGCAAGCCGCTCGGTTTGAACCGGCTTTAGCACATAGTCGAGTGCCGCTTGCTCAAAGGCGTTGAGCGCGTATTGATCGTAGGCCGTGACGAACACGAGCAGGGGAAACGGCTCACCGCCCTCAAGCCAGTCTTCAGCGAGCGCCTGCGCCGCTTCGAGACCCGTCATGCCGGGCATCCGGATATCGAGAAACATCAGGTCGGGTTGCAGCGCGAGCGCCTGGTCCACTGCTGCCTGCCCATTGCCAACATTGGCAACGATGTGCAGATCAGGCCACAGGTGAACCAGCTCGGCCTGAAGGTTGGCTGCAAGCAAAGGCTCGTCTTCAGCAATGAGGGCAGTGGCTTTCATCGAGGGACATCAAATAAGTGCGTGCAAGAAGGGGCATGTCAGTCAGGAAATCGGCAGACGAACGACAGCGCGCATACCGCCTTCCTGATCGTCGGCGGCCGCGAGTTCGATCGTCGCGGCCTTACCGTAGAGCGTGCTGAGTCGCTCGCGAATCTGTTGCATACCGAATTGCGTGCTGTCGTTTGGCGACGCGGCCGCGCCAACCGGCGTTTGCAGTCCCACACCCGTGTCCCGCACGCTGAGCATGAGCCATGCGCCGTCGCGTCGTGCGGCGACGTGGATCCTACCCCCTTCGATCTTGGGTTCGAGCCCATGCTTGATCGCGTTTTCGACCAAGGGCTGAAGCAACAGCGGCGGCACGGGCAGCCCGGCGAGGTCCGCCGGCATATCGAGCTGCGCATGCAAACGAGCGCCCATGCGAACCTCCATCAACTCCAGGTAATCAGCAAGGCGGGCGAATTCCTCGCCGTGGGTGTGCGAGCCGGCCTCCGCGCGAGAGGCCTCGAGCGTCGCCCGCAGGAAACCGATCAGACGATCGAGCATGCCTTGCGCGCGCAACGGATCAAGGGTGATCAGCACCCTCAAGTTGGCGAGTGTATTGAACAGCATATGCGGTTCGAGTTGCGACTCGAGCAACTTGAGCCGGTTTTCGGTAGCGGCGCGCATGGCCGCCTGAGCGCGTGCCTCGATGTTGGCCATTTCGCCGCGAGCCTGAAAGAAGAACGTAATACCCAAGGCAATCACAAGCGTACCTGCCAGTACCAGCATGAGCGTGCGCGGGTGATGAAGGAGCGCTGTAAGGCCCTTGCGGTCCGTGCCGGTGATCAGGTTGCCGAGCGCTTCGCCCGCCACATATCCGCCTAAAGCAGAAGCAATCACCCACGGCCCCATCAAACCCCAGCCGGGCCATATCCGCTCTGCGCCGAAGCTTTGAGGCTGCCGCTTGCGCAGTCCATAAGCCATCCCATACCGGCCTCCCTCGATCAGAGTCTGGATCACGATGGAGACGCAGAACGAGTAGATCAGGTTGGTAACGAAGGGCTCGGCGAAAGCCGTACTGAAGAACAACGCGCTGCCCACCGAAACCAGCACATTGATCCTCACTTCGCGCCAGATCAAATTGCGCGCGGCGGGCCAGATCGAGCTCACGGAACCTGAGTTCATACGATTGGAGTGTGAGCGGAAAGGTGAACGGACATTAGTTTGCAGTGGCTTCGCTGCTTTGCAACGCTTGCCGGATGACTTTCCACATGGTCAGGCCGCGTCCGAGGAAGGCGCCGCTGAACGCACCATAGGCAAGGCCTACGAACGTCGCAAAGTCAGCATCGAAGGCGAGGTCTGAGTGCATCGCAAGCTCCATGTTGACGCCGAATTTCGTGACGAACAGCCCAAGGATCAAGACCAGGGGTACCCAGCTACCCGGCACGAGCAGGCTGCGATCAGCCGATGACCAGCGGATACCGCGTGAGCTGCCGACCATTTGCGAGAGCACGACCGTCGCGATCATGCCGACCGCCCAGGCCGCCAGGGCCACAGGCTGCGCAAACACTGAGATTACGCCGTAGAACGATAGCACGCACATCGCCACCGGCAACACCGTGGCATTTCGGATCGAACGGCGCTGCGGCAGTGTCTGTTTGACGCCGAGCACGATCAGACCTGCGAGAAGAAACCAGACCCAATGAGGAACGTGTTGAACGATGGCGAAGGACATAGGGCGCTCCGTGGAGAGTCGACCGGGTTGGTCGATAGAGCGAATCTTCGACGCATCCGCCTCACGGAGGCAGCGCTTTGCGACGAAACGGCGCCGCGTGTCGCGAAAGGATCGGGAACGGGCGCGAAACGGGGGAGGCGGGTGGTAGCCATCAGTTCGAACATATCACCGGTTCGTTTTTTAACGGTATATACTGTTTATACCGTTAATTGAAGGAGACCATATTGAGCGAATCGAACCTCAAGGCGCCGACCCGGAAAGCCTTTCATTTCCCTAAGGGCGAGGCTGCCGAGACGTCCCCCGTGTCCGCTGAAGCTGCCGCATCAACCGACTCCGTCGCCTCGGCGGACAGCGGCGCGGCAACGTCTACATCCGGATCGGCCAAGCGCGCGCGCGCCGCGGCCACGAAAGCGAGTGCCGAAACGCATGTGGCGGCCGCCGAGTCCGCAGCCGTGAAGCCGACCGCAGCGAAGAAGCCCCGTGCATCCGCAGGCGGCACGAAGCCCTCGTCCAAGCCAGCCGCCAATGGCAAAACGGCAGCGACCAAGGCAGCAGCCAAGACGCCCACAACCAAGAAAGCGAGCGTCAAGAAAGCTCCCGTATCGAAGCCCGAAGCCGACGCGAGCGCATCGACCGACGTACCGAAAGGCGATGTCACGGCGAGCGAGAAGCCGAAGCGCGACAAGAAAGAAAAGGTTGTGCGAGACAGCTTCACGATGCCGAAATCGGATTACGCGAAGATCGCCGCGCTCAAGCAGAAGTGCCTGGAAGCGGGTGTGCATGTCAAGAAGAGTGAACTGCTACGTGCCGGCCTCGCGCTACTTGAAGCCGCACCGGCGAAGCGACTGGTGGCTGCGGTCGCCGATCTTGAAGCCGTGAAGACCGGACGTCCGGCCAACGACTGAGCGAGTCAGGTTGTAGAGAGCCAAGCCGAATGTAGGCGACGACGGGGTTCGTCGTGCTGCTGTCGCTGGTCCGCGCAAAAGCAGTTGATGCTTGCGCAGGAGATACGCCCGGGCTTGCCAATTGGCGAGTCCGGGCGTATTTCATTTCAGACTTAGGCGGTCTGCAAGGCCGGGTAGTCCGTATAGCCGACAGCGTCCTTCGCATAGAAGGTGGCCGGTACCGGTTGGTTGAGCGGCGCATCGCGTTCGAGGCGCAGCGGCAGATCCGGGTTTGCGATAAACAGCTTGCCGAACGCCACGGCATCGGCATCGCCGCGATCGAGCACTTGTTGCGCCGTCGTCTTCGTCAACTGTTCGTTCGCCACATACACACCACCGAACAGCTTTTTGAGCTGCGGTCCGAGGCTGTCTTCGCCGACGGCTTCACGTGCGCAGATAAACGCGATCTTGCGTTTGCCGAGTTCCTTGGCGACGTAACCGAACGTTTCGAGCGGCGTCGAATCGCCCATCGAATGCGAGTCACGGCGCGGTGCGAGGTGCATGGCCACGCGGTCTGCGCCCCAGACTTCAATGCAGGCGTCCGTCACTTCGAGCATCAGCCGTGCGCGATTCTCGATCGGGCCGCCGTATGCGTCCGTGCGCTGATTGGTACTGTCTTGCAAGAACTGATCGAGCAGGTAGCCGTTGGCGCCATGGATCTCGACGCCATCGAAGCCCGCTGCCTTCGCATTTTCTGCGCCCTTCTTGTAGGCCGCGACGATATCTGGCAGCTCACTGATGTCGAGCGCACGCGGCGTGACAAATGCCTTTTCCGGGCGCAGCAGACTCACATTGCCTTTTGCAGCGACTGCACTCGGTGCGACCGGGAGGTTGCCGTCGAGGAAGATCGGATCCGAGACGCGGCCGACGTGCCAGAGCTGCATGAAAATCTTGCCGCCGGCATCGTGTACCGCTTGCGTCACCAGCTTCCAGCCTTGCACTTGTTCGGCGGACCAGATGCCCGGCGTGTCGGCGTAACCCACACCTTGCGGCGTAACCGAGGTGGCTTCGCTGAGGATCAGGCCAGCCGTCGCACGTTCGGCGTAATACTTCGCCATCAGGGCGTTCGGCAGGCGCGCTTCGCCGGCACGTGCACGCGTGAGCGGTGCCATGAAGACGCGGTTTTTCAGCGTGAGGTCGCCAACCTGGATCGGGTCGAAAAGAGTTGCCATTTGAAGGTTCCGTCAAAAAAGTCAGTCGGTTCCGCTTCGGCTTGGGGCCGGAGGGCGGCACGTTGTCTCGGATTCGGGCGCTCGTTTAGCGATGCGGCTTGCTAGAGACCCGTGTTTATGTGAGCGAGGAAGGCTTGAATCACGTCTTCGTTGCGCCGGTAGTAAATCCACTGGCCAACGCGTGTAGAGCTCACCAGACCCGCTCGCTGCAGCGTGGCGAGGTGGGCGGACACCGTCGACTGCGACAAGCCGCTGCGCAGGTCGATTTGGCCTGCGCAGACGCCGTTCGCCAGCGTGTGTGCCTGGGCAGGGAAGCTTTGCCCGGGCTCCTTCAGCCAGCCGAGGATGTCTCGGCGGACGGGGTTAGCCAGGGCTTTGTGGATTGCGTCGATGTCCATCGGGGCTGCGG
>JAMFSK010000135.1 GCA_026225235.1 Burkholderiales bacterium | reverse complement strand
GGCGGCATTGACCCGGCGCGCTGCGCGGGGGACGTGTCCCGCCGTCTTCAAAAAAGCCGACTGCTCGATGCAGCCGGCTTTTTTTGTTGGTCGGACGATTGTTTGCCCTCACCCTTTCCCAGGACAAAAAAAGGCCCGCCAGAGATGGCGGGCCTTCTGTTATCCGGCGTGAACCCCGCGCGCGATGGGCTGCGCTGCGTTCAGCACCGACGGGCCGGCAGCGCGAACGCCGCCTGAGCCCGATCTTCGGAGCCTAAGCTTAGAAGCGCGTACGGATGCCGCTCACGACGACGATCTGATTGGCCGTCGACGACGTGCCGCCTGCGCCGCTGATGTACGCGTTGTTGCCCGCGCCAATCGCATGCTGATACAGGCCTTCGAGGTAGATGTCAGTACGCTTGGACAGGGCGTAGTCCGTTTGCAGGTTGATCTGGCTCCACTTCGGATCGGTCGCCGCGGTGCCCGGGTTCGTCATCGAACCATCGGTGTACGTGTAGTTCGCAGCGAGGCTCAGGGCCGGCGTCAGGTTGTACTTCGCGTTCACTTCGTAGTTGTTGAACTTGTAGGTGCTCGCGCGCGAGTTGATCGCGTCGAAGAACTGCGATTGCGTGTACACAAAGCCGATGATGGCCGGACCGAACGCGTAGGTCGCGCCGCCGCCGAACACGCGTTGCGTGCTGGCGCCGAGCTGGAAGCCGGTGGCGCCGAACAGGGTCTTGTCCTGGCCGACTGCACCCGATTCCGCCTGGTCGAGCGCGCCGGCCGTGGCCGCGCTCGTGCCGCTTTGCGTGCCATTGAGCTGCATGTACGCTGCGCCGGCCTTCAACGGACCGTAGTTATAGCTCGCACCGAAGCTGTAGGCGCGGTTCGTGGCGAAGTTCGTATCGTTCGAGAACGAGTAGACCGCGCCCGCGCGCAGGCCTGCGAACAGCGGCGAGGTGTACTTCACCGAGTTGTTCAGGCGGAACGAGTTGTTCAGGTTGTCGTTGTCGAACGGGTGGGCGAACCACGTGCCGCCCCACGAACCGGTGGCAGCCAGCGGCCCGACGTAGTCGACCACGGAGTCGTACTGGCGACCAAGGGTCACCGAGCCGTAGTCGTTGCTCGCGAGGCCGACGAACGCCTGACGACCGAACAGGCGGCTGTCCTGGCCGCTCTTGCCGTTCTGGATATTGAAGCCGCTTTCCAGCACGAAGATCGCCTTCAGGCCGCCGCCGAGGTCTTCGGCGCCGCGCATGCCGAAGCGGTCGCTGTTGATCGCGCCGCTGATGGCTTCGAATTCATGGCCCTTGCCGACGTTGTTGTTGTAGGCGAGGCCGGCATCGAGAAGGCCGTACAAGGTCACCGAACTTTGCGCGTGTGCAACCGAGACGAGTGCGCTCGAGGCGGCAACAGCAAGGAGGGTTTTTTTCATTTAGTACGACTCCGGGAATGGGGCTCGGGAAGGAAAAAGCCCGAGATCGGAGCCGAGTGTAGGAAGTAACCCTAGGGGCCGACAGTTCCATCTGATGCAATAGTCCTTTGCAGTTTTCGAGACAATGAACAATTTTTTAAGAGGGCTTTGGTGGGATAAGGCTTTGCGACTGGTGCCCTAATTACGAAAAATTTGTGTCTGTTGCATTACAGAGACACAACAAACGGCCTTCAGCCGGTCGCTACACCGCTTTCGGTCGCATTTTTTAATGCAATGAATATTGGTGGGCTAGTACCTTCCCCCCTGGTGACGTGCGTCGCCCCCTTGATAAACGCGCGTACGCCCTTAAGTAGCCCCGCATGGCGCCAGTGCACCGGCGTGTCTACAGGTCTTCAGTCAAGGAACGCTCATGGAGCAATATCACGGCACGACGATCGTCTCCGTGCGGCGCGGCAAGCAAGTCGCGCTCGGCGGCGACGGCCAGGTGACCCTGGGCAATGTCGTCATGAAGGGCAGCGCCCGCAAAGTGCGGCGCATCTATAACGGCAAGGTGCTGGTGGGCTTCGCGGGCGCGACCGCCGATGCGTTCGCGCTGCTCGATCGCTTCGAAGCCAAGCTCGAGAAGCATCAGGGCAACCTCACCCGCTCCGCTGTCGAGCTCGCCAAGGACTGGCGCACCGACCGGATGCTGCGCCGGCTCGAAGCGATGATGATCGTCGCCGACGCCGAGGCCACCCTCGTGCTGACCGGCAACGGTGACGTGCTCGACCCCGAGGGCGGAGTCTGCGCGATTGGCTCGGGCGGCAACTATGCGCAGTCGGCCGCGATTGCGCTCATACAGAACACTGAACTCGGTGCGCGCGACATCGTCGAAAAATCGCTGAATATCGCGGGCGATATCTGCATCTATACCAATCACAACCTCGTCATCGAAACGCTCGAGTAAGGAACCCGCATGAGCAATATGACGCCCGCCGAGATCGTCTCGGAGTTGGACAAGCACATCATCGGCCAGGGCAAGGCCAAGCGCGCGGTCGCTGTCGCGTTGCGCAACCGTTGGCGCCGTCAGCAGGTCGCCGAGCCGCTGCGGCAGGAAATCACCCCGAAAAACATCCTGATGATCGGGCCGACCGGCGTCGGCAAGACCGAAATCGCCCGTCGCTTGGCGAAGCTCGCCGATGCGCCGTTCATCAAGATTGAAGCGACCAAGTTCACCGAAGTCGGTTACGTGGGTCGCGACGTCGACAGCATCGTGCGCGATCTGGCCGAAATCGCGATCAAGCAGACCCGCGAAGTCGAGATGCGCAAGGTGCGCGCCAAAGCCGAAGACCGTGCTGAAGACCGCGTGCTCGATATCCTGATCCCGCCGGTGCGTGCGCCGGGTGGCTTCGGATCGATGCCGGCCGAAGAAGTCGACAACACGACGCGGCAGACCTTCCGCAAGCGTCTGCGCGAAGGGGCGCTCGATGACAAGGAAGTCGAACTCGATGTCGAGATGCCGACCCCGGGCATGGACATCATGGGTCCGCCGGGCATGGAAGAGATGACCGACCAGATCCGCGGCATGTTCGCGAACATCGGCAGCGGCAAGAAGCAGCGTCGCAAGGTCCGTGTGAACGAGGCGATGAAGCTCCTGATCGACGAAGAAGCCGCCAAGATGCTCAACGACGAGGAAGTGAAGGCGAAGGCGATCCAGAACGTCGAGCAGAACGGCATCGTGTTTCTCGACGAAATCGACAAGATCGCGTCCCGCTCGGATGTGGGCGGTGGCGAGGTCTCGCGTCAAGGTGTGCAGCGCGATCTGCTGCCGCTCGTCGAAGGCACGACGATCAACACGAAGTACGGGATGATCAAGACGGACCACATCTTGTTTATCGCCAGCGGCGCTTTCCATCTGGCCCGGCCAAGCGACCTGATTCCCGAACTGCAAGGACGCTTTCCGATTCGTGTCGAACTCGATTCGCTGTCCGTCGAGGATTTTGAATCGATCCTCGTGCAGACCGACGCGAGCCTGGTGAAACAGTATCAGGCCCTGCTCGCGACGGATGATGTGCAGCTGGAGTTCGCGCCCGATGGGATCCGTCGTCTTGCGGAGATCGCATTCTCGGTCAATGAGAAGACCGAGAACATCGGTGCCCGGCGCCTGTACACCGTGATCGAGAAGCTGCTTGAAGAAGTCTCGTTCGACGCGGGGAATCACTCGGGCCGCACCGTGCATGTCGATGCAGCTTATGTGAATGCCGCGCTGAACGAAGTGGCGGAGAACGAGGACCTCTCGCGCTACGTGCTGTAACGGAGCGCGTCACGCATGGGCGACGTCACCCGTTGGCGTCGCTCGCCCCATGGCTTATTGTTTGACCGGCCGCTTTGACAGCTTGCGCTGCAAGGTGCGCCGATGCATGTTCAGCGCGCGCGCTGTGGCCGACACGTTGCCGTCGTTGTCTGCGAGCACGCGCTGGATATGCTCCCATTCAAGACGGGCGACCGACAAAGGAGTCGCGCGCTCGAGCTCTTCTTCTGCCCGCACGACACTCGCATTTTCATGCAGCGCGTCGAGAATCATCTCGACGTTCGCCGGCTTCGCGAGATAGTTATCGGCGCCGTCCTTTACGGCCTGCACGGCTGTCGCGATGCTCGCGAAACCCGTCAACACGAGAATTCGCGCGCGCGGCTGCACGCTGCGCAGCGTGCCGATCAGCGCCAGGCCCGAGTCGGCACCGAGATTCAGATCAACTGTGATCTGGCCGAACGGGATCGCGCTGACCAGCCTCAGCGCACTCGCGCCGTCATGGGCTTCATAAACGATATAGCCGCGCCGCGTCAGCCCGCGCGCGAGCACACCGGCAAAAACCGGGTCGTCGTCGATCACAAGGAAGTTAGCGTTTTTCATCTTCTGCCATCCAGAGTACGGACTTCATCCGTCATGCGCGCCTTCGAGGCAGGGGAGTGTCAGGGTGGCCCGGGTGCCGTGCGGCGCCGCGTCGTCGAGTTCGATTGCCCCGCCGAGTCGCGCGGCGGTCACGAACGCAAGGTACAGACCCACCCCATGACCGCCCTGCCGGCTGACCACCGGCACTTTTCCGAGTTGTGCACGCAGAGGAGCGGCGATGCCGGGGCCACGATCTTCGACCGTTAAGCTCAGCTTGTCTTCGACCCGGTCCACTGTGAGCGTGACAAATTCACGGCTCACATGCGCGGCGTTGTCGAGCAGGATCGTCAGCGTCTGACCGACCGCGACCGTATCTTCGATTCGCATCGAGTCAAACGCCACCGCGCAGCGCAATTCGAATACAACTTGCGGATGCCGCAGCCGCCATTGCTGCGCGAACCCATGAAGCCAGCGCCCGAGCCACTGCCGCTCGGGCGAGGCCGCGCGCGACTGGAGCCGCGCGAGGGCCGAACGGCACAGGGCGATCTGCTGCTCGAGGATCTGCAGGTCCTCGCGGTATAGCGACAGGCTCGTGTCCTTGCCCGACTGCTTGCCCGCATCGGACGCAAAGCGGAGCTCTTCGGCGAGCAACGCAATGGTCGACAGCGGCGTGCCCATTTCATGCGCGATGCTCGCGGCCTGCGCGCCGAGAGCGACCACCCGCTCGTCGCGCAATAACTGTTGCTGGGCGCTGGCGAGGGCCGCGTCGCGTGCGCGCAGCGTGCCCGACATGCGCGCCACGAACCACGCGATCAAGCCGACGCTGATGACGAAGTTGATCCACGCGCCGGTCCGGTAATAGTCGAACAGATTGCCCATCTCGTCGATGTTCAGGGGGATCGATTCGAATGCGAGCAAGCTATAGCAGCCGAGCGCAAATGCCGCGAGAATCAGCGCGAGCCGCCAGGGCAGCACGGCCGCAGCGATCGCGAGCGCGGGCAAATAGAGGGACACGAAGGGATTGGTCGTGCCGCCCGACAAGAACAACAAGACCGACAGCGTGCCGAGGTCGACGAACAACTGTCCGAACACTTCGCGATCGCTTTCGGTGCGGGCTTGATTGGCTCGCCAGAACGTCGATGCGTTGAAGAGGGCCTCGAGCGCGATGACAAACAGCATGGCGGCGAGCGGCAGATGCACGCCGAGCAGATTCTGCACGCAGGCAATGGTCAGCAGCTGGCCGGCGATTGCAAGGCACCGCAGCCAGAACAACTGGCGCAGGTTGACGCGCGGGCTGTTGAAACGGGTCATCTGGTCAGTGTAACGGTTCAGGCCCTGAAACCCGCTCGCGCTGGCCGACTGCGACAATTTGTCGCGCGCCAACGATCGTGGCCGCGGCACCTCGCCGCTGCGATGCCACGATGCCTCCGATGCTCAGCGCGGATCGTCCTCGCTGCCCCACTCGCGCATCGAATGACGCAGCACCCCCATCTGCTGCACGAACGACGTGCACATATCGCAGGCGAACAGATGAAACCGCAGCCGCAGGCGCTCGTGCCACGACAAGGGCCGATCCATCGATTCGACGGCAAGCCGGTGTGCGTGGTGACAATCGAGTCTGATCTTGGTCATGGTTATCCGACGGGGGCGGGTTCGGCGGCGTTGCCGAACCAGTTCAATTGCAGGCACTCACGCAATCGCATTCTCGCGCGATACAGCATCACCCACGCATTGGTCGGCGTGATCTGGAGTTCCTTACAAATCTCTTCCGTCTCGAGTTCGAGCCATTCGCGCATCATGAAAATGCGCGCGATCTTCGGCGGCAGTTTTTCCACGCACAGATCAAGAATCTCGAAAAACTGTTTGCGCTGCAACTGGGTGTCGGGCTCGTTCCAGTCGCGCGGCGCATCGTGCCAGTGGCCAGTGTGGTCGAACAGCGTGTCGAAGCTCGCGAGATCGTCGGAATCGCCGCGAGCGTCCGGGTCGTCATCGAGCGGGGTCAGCGAGACTTCCCGCTTGCCGGCGCGCAGCGCGTCGATGATCTTGTGCTTGAGGATGCCGATCGCATAGGTCTTGAGCGACGATTTGCCGGCAAAACGCTCGGGCGCCTCGACCAGCGCGACCAGCGTTTCCTGGACGACATCGTCGGCCCAGGCATCGTTGCGCAGCTGAATACGGGCAAACTTGACGAGTTGGCCGCGCAGCGTTTGCAGCGTGTCGGCGTCGATCATGGGGGCGGGCTCCGGTTGCCGCCACTTTAGCGGCGCGGCCCCTGGGGGGCAAGCCAGGCGGCGCGCACCGCCTGCTTTCGCCCGGCGCGAGCGAAACCAAGGCCCACAGGGCCGTCCGCTGTCACCACAGTCCTGTACAATTCGCGCATTTTGATCCCCCCTTCGCGCCCGCCGCCATGTCAGCACTGCCCGATCTTTCGCAAATTGCGCCCGTCCTGAAGGCCGAAATCCTCGCCGAGGCGCTGCCTTATATCCGGCAGTATCACGGCAAGACCATCGTGATCAAATACGGCGGCAACGCGATGACCGAGGAGCGGCTCAAGCAAGGCTTCGCGCGCGACGTGATCCTGCTCAAGCTGGTCGGCATCAACCCGGTGATCGTCCACGGCGGCGGTCCTCAGATCGACCAGGCGCTCAAGAAGGTCGGTAAGGAAGGCGTGTTCGTGCAGGGCATGCGCGTGACCGACGAAGAGACGATGGAAGTCGTCGAGTGGGTGCTCGGCGGCGAAGTCCAGCAGGACATCGTGATGCTGATCAACCATTACGGCGGCCAGGCGGTGGGCCTCACGGGCAAGGACGGCGGGCTGATCCACGCGCGCAAGCTGATGATGCCGGACCGCGACAACCCGGGCGCGTTTCTCGATATCGGCCTGGTGGGCGAGGTCGAGGCGATCAACCCGGCCGTGGTCAAGGCGCTCCAGGATGACGCTTTTATCCCGGTGATTTCGCCAATCGGCTTTGACAGCGAAGGTCGCTCGTACAATATCAACGCCGATCTGGTGGCCGGCAAGCTCGCCGTTGTCCTGAACGCCGAGAAGCTGCTGATGATGACCAATATCCCGGGCGTGATGGACAAGGCCGGCAATCTGCTGACCAATCTCTCGGCACGCGAGATCGATGCGTTGTTCGCCGACGGCACGATTTCAGGCGGCATGCTGCCGAAGATTTCATCGGCGCTCGACGCGGCCAAGAGCGGCGTACGCTCGGTGCACATCGTCGACGGCCGGATCGAACACTCGGTGCTGCTCGAAATTCTGACTGAGCAGCCGTTCGGAACGATGATCCGTTCCCACTAAGCACCCCACCCCCACTCGCGGCTCGCGCGCCCGTCCATGCCTGTTTCCGATTCGCCGGACCGGCGCGCCCTGCTGACCCGCGCACGCCTCAAGCGGGTGCGCCCGCAACCCGGCCGCCCGGTCTGGCTGTTCGACCTCGACAACACCCTGCATCACGCGTCGTATGCGATCTTTCCGCGGATCAACACGGCGATGACGGACTTTATCGTCCGCGAGCTCGCGCTCGAACGCGATGAAGCCGATCTGCTGCGCACCGCCTACACCCGCCGTTACGGTACGGTGCTGGTCGGCCTGATGCGCAAGCACGGGGTCGACGCGGCCGCATTCCTCAACGAAGTTCATCGGTTCGACAGCCTGGCGGGCCTGGTGCGCACCGAGCGGGGCCTCGCACAGACGCTGCGACGCCTGCCGGGTCGCAAGATCCTGTTCACCAACGCGCCTGAAACCTATGCCTTCGCGGTGCTTGACCTGCTGGGCCTGCGCCACGCTTTCGAGCGGGTGATCGCGGTCGAGCAGATGCGCGACCGGCGCGGCTGGCAATCCAAGCCCGATCACGGCATGCTGCGGCGTACCTTGCGTCAGCTTCGCGTGCGGCACCGCGACGCCGTGCTGGTCGAAGACACCCGCACGCACCTCAAACACTACCGGCGCACCGGGCTCAGGACGGTCTGGATGGTGGGCCACCTCCACGCCGCCCCGGCACCCTCGGTCGGCCGGCAGACCGACATCTCGGGGGGGTACGTACAACGCCGGGGAGAAAGTGGACGACCGCACTATATCGACCGACGAATTCGTTCGATAAAATCGCTTTGAGAACATGCTCGCGGGCGCCGCTCCAGGCACCCGACCGACGGCAGGCTTTGGCTTGAAACGAGGCGACCACCATGCAGCATACAATTCCAGAAGACGCTGCCGCAAACGGGGACGACCGTCCCGAACCGGCTTATACCGGCCAGCCCAGTCTGGCCGCGCCGGCTGCCCCCGCTCGCGCGCCGCGGCTCAAGCCCGGGGAGCGTCGGGTGCTGATCCTGCAGACGCTGGCGGCGATGCTCGAGTCGCCGAAGAGCGAAAAAATCACGACGGCGGCCCTCGCGGCGCGGCTGTCGGTCTCGGAAGCGGCGCTCTACCGTCACTTCGCGAGCAAGGCCCAGATGTTCGAGGGCCTGATCGAATTCATCGAGCAGACGGTGTTCGGGCTGATCAACCAAATCACGGGCAAGGAAGATAACGGGATCCTTCAAGTCCGCGCGATCGTGATGATGCTGCTGGGTTTTGCCGAAAAGAATCCGGGCATGACGCGGGTGCTGACCGGCGAGGCGCTCGTGGGGGAGCACGAAAGGCTCAACGAACGGATCAACCAGACCATCGACCGGATCGAAGCGTCGTTGCGCCAATGCCTGAAGATTGCCGTCAGCTCGAAGGAGGTGCCGCTGCCGCCCGACTTCGATCCGGCGCTGCGCGCCAACCTCGTGATCAGCTTCGTGCTGGGCCGCTGGCAGCGTTACGCCAAGACAGGTTTCGCCAGGCCGCCGGGCGAGCACGCCGACGCGCTGATCCGCATCATGCTGAACTGAAGCACCGGTGCCTCGCCAGTCACTGTGCTCCCCGCCACCCCAGCGGCGGCGCGCGGTGATCGGCTATACTGGCACCCTTGAACAGACGCGCCGATTTGATGACACGATTGCGGGCGCGTGAATTTCCGGGCGGTTTCGACCGCGCGGGGGTTCGGATAAATTCGGCTAAAGCGGTTGTCGGCAGCGCACACCGCTTGCATCAGCCGACGCTTTAGCCACCTTATGGTGGAGCCATGGATTCATCTGTCGGCATCGTTGTTCCCCGTCAATTGCAGTTCGCCGAGCCCTTGCATCTGCAAAGTGGCCACTCGATTGCGAACTACAGTCTGACCATCGAGACTTACGGCACGCTCAACGCGCAGCGTTCGAACGCCGTACTGGTCTGCCACGCACTCAATGCCTCGCATCATGTTGCCGGCCACTATGCCGACGCGCCGCAGAATATCGGCTGGTGGGACAATATGGTGGGCCCCGGCAAGCCGCTCGACACCAACCGGTTCTTTGTGATCGGGGTCAACAACCTGGGCTCGTGCTTCGGCTCGACCGGGCCGATGAGCCCCGACCCCGTGAGCGGCAAGCCTTACGGTGCGCGCTTCCCGGTGGTGACGGTCGAAGACTGGGTCAATGCGCAGGCGCGCGTGGCCGACGAATTCGGCATTGAGCGCTTTGCCGCCGTGATGGGCGGCAGTCTCGGCGGCATGCAGGCTCTCGCCTGGAGCATCCTCTACCCCGAGCGGGTCGGCCATTGCATCATCGTGGCCTCGACCCCGAAGCTCTCGGCTCAGAACATTGCCTTCAACGAAGTGGCCCGTTCGGCGATCCTGTCCGATCCCGATTTTCATGGCGGCGACTACTACGCGCACAACATCAAGCCACGCCGCGGCCTGCGCGTCGCGCGGATGATCGGCCATATCACCTATCTGTCCGACGACGATATGGCCGAGAAATTCGGCCGTGCGCTGCGCCGCGCTGAAGGCGCGCTCGACGCCTACAACTTCAATTTCGAGGTCGAGTTCGAGGTCGAGTCGTATCTGCGGTACCAGGGCGACAAGTTCGCCGACTTCTTCGACGCCAACACGTATCTGCTGATCACCCGCGCACTCGACTATTTCGATCCGGCCAAGGCGCACAACGGCGATCTGACCGCCGCGCTCGCCGAGACCACTGCGCAATACCTCGTGATCTCGTTCGGCACAGACTGGCGTTTCGCGCCCGCGCGTTCGCGCGAAATCGTCAAGGCCCTGCTCGACCACAAGCGGGCCGTGACCTATGGCGAGATCGACGCACCGCATGGTCACGATGCTTTCCTGCTCGACGATCCCCGTTATCACAATCTCGTCCGCGCCTATTACGAGCGGATTGCCGAGGAGGTCGGCGCATGAACCGCGACGGTTATCTCAAAGTCATCGACAACCTGACGCCGCGCGCCGACTTTCGCGTCATCGCGCGCTGGGTCGAACCCGGCTCGACCGTCCTGGACCTTGGCTGTGGCGATGGTTCGTTGCTGGCCCTGCTCGGTGAGGAACTGGGCGTGCGCGGCTATGGCATCGAGATCAACGATGCGGGTGTCCTCGAGGCCGCGCGCAAGGGCGTGCATGTGATCCAGCAGAACCTCGAGGATGGCCTGCGTCTGTTCGAGGACCAGAGCTTCGATCTCGCGGTTCTTTCGCAGACGTTGCAAACCATTCACCAGACCGCGGCGATTCTGCGCGAAACGGTCAGAGTCGCGCGTGAGGCGATTGTCTCGTTTCCGAATTTCGGCTACTGGTCGCACCGGCTGTCGATTCTCAATGGCCGCATGCCGGTGTCGAAGACGCTGCCTTACGAGTGGCACAACACGCCGAACGTACGGGTGCTGACCATCCATGACTTCGAGGCGCTGGCGACCCAGGCCGGTGTGAAGATCCTCGACCGTGCGGTGCTTCACAACGGGGCCACGATCAACTGGGGGCACAACTGGCGTGGTAGCCTTGCTGTCTATCGTGTGACTCGAGCCCTCTAATACCGTTTTGATATTGCATGACTTCACCGCAAGAAGACACCTTGGCCGCCGCACCCCCGTCTGTCGCGCCGGCCGATGTGTCGTCGCCGGGCGCCTCGATGTCCGGGGTGTCGAAACAGGGTATAGCCCCGTCCAGCGCGGCCACGTCCGATGGATCGACGCACGGCGCTTCGGCCTCCGCCCCTTCCGCATCGGTTGAGACGATTCCCCCGGGCGACCCGCAGCCTGAGGGCTGGCGGGTCTACCTGAACCGGCGGATGCTGATCTGTGTCTTTCTCGGGTTCACGTCGGGGCTGCCCCTGTTTGTCCTGATCAATCTGGTTCAGGCCTGGCTGCGCTCGTCGGAGGTCGACCTCAAGGCGATCGGCCTGTTCGCGCTGATCCAGTTTCCCTACACGTGGAAGTTTGTCTGGGCGCCGCTGATGGACCGCTTCGTGCCGTCGCTCAGGGTCTGGCGTCCGGGCCGTCGGCGCGGCTGGATGCTGCTCACGCAGTTGCTGGTGATGGTGACGATCGGTGCGATGGGGTTTTTCTCGCCACACGACGCGCTCTGGACGATCGCAGCGCTCGCGTCGCTGCTCGCCTTCTTTAGCGCCAGCCAGGACATCGTGCTTGATGCCTATCGCCGTGAACTGCTGCCCGATCGCGAGCAGGGCCTCGGGACGGCGATCCACGTCAACGCGTATAAGGTCGCGGGCCTCGTGCCCGGTTCGCTCGCGCTAATCCTCGCCGACCACCTGCCGTGGCAGACCGTCTTCCTCGTGACGGCGGCGTTCATGTTGCCAGGCATCATCATGACCCTGGTGATCCATGAGCCGGAGGTCCACGGTGCCCCGCCGAAGACGCTCGAGCAGGCTATCGTGCTGCCGTTTCGCGAGTTTCTCGCGCGTGATGGCTGGCATGGCGCGCTGCTGGTGCTGGGCTTTATCTTCCTCTACAAGCTGGGCGACAGCATGTCGACCTCGCTGGCGACATCGTTCTATCTTGATCTCGGCTTTACGAAGACCGCCATCGGCGTGATCGCCAAGACCGTGGGGTTCTGGGCGAGCCTGGTTGGCGGTCTGGTGGGCGGGATCTGGCTGGTCAAGATCGGTATCAACCGCGGCCTGTGGATTTTCGGTGTCCTGCAGATGGTGTCGTCGCTGGGCTTTGCGTGGCTCGCGCATCATGGCCCGACGCCCGGCGGCCTTGCCATCGTCATCGCGCTCGAAGCCGGTGCAGCAGGCCTGGGCACCGCGGCATTCACGGCCTATATTGCGCGGGCAACCGATCCGCGCTACACCGCCACGCAATTTGCGCTGTTCACCAGCCTTGCCTCGGTGCCGCGCACCTTCGCGAACGCCGGGGCCGGTTTTGCCGTTGCGCAGATCGGCTGGTTCGACTTCTTTCTCGCCTGTGTCGTGCTCGGCATTCCCGGTATGTTGCTGCTGCCTCGCATCGCGCCGTGGGGAGCCCGACAATGAAGTCCGTCGCACGACACGCCCGTGCTCTGCTTGCGATGATCGCGGCCAGCGTTGTCGCGTCGATCATGCCGGGCGCACGCGTTGCCCACGCCGAAGAAATCCCGCGGCTGGACAGTCGCGATCCGAATGGCGATCTGCGCGTCGGCAATCCGATGGCGATGCGCGGGCCGGCCGCCGATGCGATGCTCGAACAAATCGCCATGATCGAATATCGGCAACTGATCGCCGATGCCACCGCGCAGCGGCGGTTGCTGCCGCAGACCGACGCGCGCGTAAAGCATGTGCACGATGTGGTCGACAACCTGATGCCCTATGCGCTCAAGTGGAACGACCGCTCGCGCAACTGGAACTGGGAAGTCAATCTGGTGCGCGCGCCGCGCGTCGATGCGTATTGCATGCCGGGTGGCAAAGTGGTGGTGTTCACGGGATTGCTCGACAAGCTCCACCCGACCGACGACGAAATGGCGATGCTGATCGGCCATGAGATTGCCCACGCCCTGCGTCAGCATGCGCGCGTGATGGTCGACGAGCGGATGGAACGGCTCAACCGCGGCACCCTGAGTGCGCCGCAGCTATTCGGTATCGGCGATTTCGATTTCGATACCGGCGAGGGCTTTCCGGACGTGCGCTACAGCGCGGACGACGAGCGCGAGGCCGACGTGATCGGCACCGAGATCGCCGCGCGTGCGGGCTTCGATCCGCGTGCCGCGCTGGGCTTCTGGCAGCGTGTCGAGAGTCTGGACCGGCGCATGCCGGTTGAACTCGCGGCTGCCCACCCGATCACCGCGGGGCGGCTCGACGATCTGCGACGCCGGCAGCCGGACATGCTCGCGCTCTATGCCAAAGCCACCCGGCGCCCGGTTGACTCGCTGCCGGCTTACCACGCTCGGCTCAACTAAGACCCACTCAAGTTCTGTTTCAGGCGACCGATATCACGGTCATGCGGTCACCGATCGCATGACGTGTTTCGCGCCGCGGGGGGCTCTCGCCCATCGCATGACGCACGGCACGCCTCGAAGCGGAGGGGACCGTGAGCGTAAAAATGAATCGACTGTTCGGCTCGATCTTGCTGGCCGGATGCGGTGCAAGTGTCGTGTGTACCAGCGCGTTGGCTGCGTCGGACGATGCAAACGGGGTATTTGCCCCTGCGCTGATCGCCTCAGTAGGGCCCGATGTCCTGACTCGTGCAACGGGCAACTACGGGATCAATATCGCGGCAGGCTTGGGCAATCGACAGGGCAACGTGCTGGTGGTGCCGCAAGCTGGAAGCCTGGCATCGCAGAGCAGCGGAGCGAACTCGGGTGGGACGGGGGGTATGGCTGCTGCGGGCGGTACAAGCGGTACCGGTGGTACCGGTGGTACCGGCGCTGCTTCCGCCAAGGCGGATGGCGACGGCATCTCGATCACGACCATACAGTCCACTGCCGCAGGCACCCACGGTGCGGCCATGATGCCGGTACGCGTTGCGCTGGCCTCGCTTGGCGCAGGTGCCCTCGCCGGCAGTGTCGGCAACATCGGCATCAACATCGCGGCCGGCTACGGGAATCTCCAGCAAAACACCCTGATATCGCGCTGAATCCGCAGCCTCCTCAGATTCAGCGACATCACCACTCAGGTCTTACGCCGATAAACCTGTTGGAAGCGCGCGTTCTCGACGACCCCATAGTCGCCCGGCGCATACTGCATCACCCAATCTTCTGCGATCGCCTTGAGCACGTCACCCCCCGCCTGGCGCGCGATCGTGAACGGCTCATGCAACTGCTTGGCTAGGACAGTCAACGGCTTCGCGCGATGCGGGCCATCGACCCCTTCGGCACCCGCTGTGAGCGGCTCATATTTGAGATCGAAGCGCTCACGCGACACACTCCAGCGATCACCCGTCGAGCCCGTGATCAAGGCATCGCCCGTGCGATAGTGGTTCGGCCCTTCGCGGCTGATCAGTGCGCCGTCAGCCTGGGCAAACTCGACGCCGACCACTTCGTCTTTCACATATTCGCGCGCGTCGGCATCGGTGCGCAGGTCGATATTCGCGAGTTCGAGCATGATCGCTTAGCCCAGGTTCCAGTCGTATTCGATGGTCAGCGGGGCATGGTCACTGAACTTGATGTCCTTGAACACCGACACCGTTTTCGCTTGCGCCGCAACGGCCGGTGTCGCGATCTGGTAGTCGATGCGCCACCCGACGTTTTTCGCGTAGGCCTGACCGCGCTGGCTCCACCAGGTGTATTGCTCTTCGCGCGGATCGAGCGAACGATGCACATCGACATAGCCGACCTTGTCGAACAACTCGGTGAGCCACGCGCGCTCTTCAGGCAGAAAGCCGGAATTCTTGAGGTTGCCCTTCCAGTTCTTCAGGTCGATTTCCTTGTGCGCGATATTGATATCACCGCACAGCACGACTTCGCGCGTGCGTTTGAGTTCGGCCAGATGCGGCATGAAGGCGGCCATGAAACGGAACTTTGCCTGCTGACGTTCTTCGGAACTCGAGCCGGAAGGCACATAGACCGATACCACGGATAACTCACCGAAGCGGGCTTCGACATAGCGACCTTCCGCATCGAATTCTTCGCTGCCGAAGCCGATGATGAAGTCGTCGGGTTCATGCCGTGTATAGAGACCCGCGCCGCTATAGCCCTTCTTGACCGCATGCTGAAAATAGCCACGATAACCATGCGGCGCGAGGAACTCGGGCGTCATATCGTCTTGTTGGGCCTTCAGTTCCTGAACGCAGACGATGTCCGCCTGATGCGAGCCGAACCAGTCGAAAAAACCTTTTTTGGCGGCGGAGCGGATGCCGTTCAGATTCGCGGCGACGATCTTCAACATGCGGTGAATCCTGATGTTCGGTGAGTGAGTGGGGCGGTGGCTGACGCAGCAGTGTCGGCTTCGTATGACCGTACTATTTGACCACGACGCCTTCCAGATCCATCTTGCCCGGCGGGTACTGCAGGTCGAGCTTGCGCATGGTGTCGGCGAGGATCGTGGCGACCATCAGATTGCGGTGCGACTTCGAGTCGGCGGGCACGATATACCAGGGCGCCTCGGGTGTCGACGTCGCGGCGAGCGCGTCTTCATAGGCGGTCTGATAGGCGTCCCATTGCTTGCGGGCATCGAGGTCGCTGGGGTCGAATTTCCAGTGTTTGGTGGGGTCGTCGACGCGTGCCTGCAGACGCTTGCGCTGTTCGTCTTTCGAGATGTGCAGGAAGCATTTGACGACAGTGGTGTGGCTATCGGCCAGCAATGCTTCGAACGCCCGGATGTGTGCGTAACGACGCTGAGTCGCATCGTCGTCGAGCGTGCCGAGCACGCGCGGTACCAGCACATCTTCGTAGTGGCTCCGGTTGAACACGGCGAGCTCGCCGCCAGCCGGCGTGTAGTGATGGATGCGCCAGAGAAAGTCGTGCGCCGACTCGTCGAGCGTCGGCGCGCGAAACGCGGCGATGCGCAGCCCGAGCGGGTCGACCTCGTGGAAGACCGCGCGGATGGTGCCGTCCTTGCCGCTGGTATCCATGCCTTGCAGCACGAGCAGAACGCGCTCGCGCGTCTGCGAATGCATGCGGTCCTGCAGCGTGTCGAGCTCATGGCCGATATCGCCGAGCGCCTGCTTGTCGTCGTCTTTCGATCCGGTCGAGAAGGGCTTGGCCGAACAATCGAAGGAGGCAAGCGAGAAGCGATGTTTGCGGATGTCCTTCTCGGCCTGCTTCGGTTGAAAATACGGTACGCGGAAATTGTCCAGCTTCGGCTTCGACATTGAGACTCCTGCAGTGCGATGGGGATGATGGCGCGCCGACGGCTCATGCCGCGTCGCGCCCGATGCTGCCAACAGCGTGTTCATCCAGCAGCTTGCGTTCCAGCTCGTCGGTGAAACGCCTTAGCCCTCCAGCTTCTTCTTGAGCAGATCGTTGACCTGCTGCGGATTGGCCTTGCCCTTGGTCGCCTTCATCGCTTGCCCGACCAGTGCGTTGAACGCCTTCTCCTTGCCCGCGCGGAATTCCTCGACCGATTTCGCATTGGCGGCGAGCACGTCGTCGATGATCTTCTCGAGTTCACCGGAATCGGAGATCTGGCGCAGGCCCTTCGCTTCAATGATGCGGTCAGCCGCGCCGTCATCCGTTGCGCGTTCGTCCCAGATCGCCTGGAATACTTCCTTGGCGATCTTGTTCGAAATCGTCCCATCGGCGATCCGCGAGATCAGGCCGGCCAGCTGCGTCGCACTGACCGGGCAGGCGTCGATCTCGAGCCCGTCGCGGTGCAGCTGCGAAACGAGTTCGCCCATGATCCAGTTGGCCGCCGTCTTTGCATGCGCGACACCCGCTTTCGCGACCACCGCCTCGAAATACTCGGCCGACGCCTTCGAGACAGTCAGCACCCCCGCGTCGTAGCGTGCGAGGCCGTAGTGTTCGGCGAAGCGCAACTGCATCGCTTCGGGCAACTCGGGTAAGTCCTCGCGTATGCGCTCGATCCATGCCGTGTCGATGGTGAGCGGCGTGAGATCGGGATCGGGGAAATAACGATAGTCGTGCGCGTCTTCCTTGCTGCGCATCGAACGCGTCTCGCGACGGTCCGGATCGTAGAGGCGCGTTTCCTGCACGACGGTGCCCCCGTCCTCGATCAACTCGATCTGGCGGCGTACTTCGTAATTGATCGCTTCTTCAAGGAAACGGAAGGAGTTCAGGTTCTTGATTTCGGCGCGCGTGCCGAAGGCTTCCTGACCCATCGGCCGCACCGAGACATTGGCGTCGCAGCGGAACGACCCTTCCTGCATATTGCCGTCGCAGATGCCGAGCCAGGTCACGAGCGTATGCAGGGCCTTCGCATAGGCGACGGCTTCCGCGGCGCTGCGCATCACGGGTTCGGTGACGATCTCGAGCAAGGGGGTGCCCGCCCGATTCAGGTCGATGCCGGTCATGCCCTCGAAGTCTTCGTGCAGCGACTTGCCCGCATCTTCCTCAAGGTGCGCGCGGGTCAGTTCGACGACCTTTTCGTAGGCCGGCTTGCCGGTCTTGGCATTGGCCTCGACCTGAACCGTCAGCGTGCCGCCCTGCACGACCGGAATCTCGTACTGGCTGATCTGATAGCCTTTGGGCAGGTCGGGGTAAAAGTAATTCTTGCGCGCGAAGATCGAGCGCGGCGCGATGGTCGCGCCGATCGAAAGGCCAAAACGAATCGCGCGGTCGACCGCGCCGCGGTTCATCACCGGCAAGGTGCCGGGCAGCGCGAGGTCGACCACCGAGGCTTGCGTGTTCGGTTCTGCGCCGAAGCGCGTCGGGGCACCGGAGAAAATCTTCGAGACTGTCGAGAGCTGGGCATGCGTCTCGAGGCCGATCACTACTTCCCATTGCATAGTCATACTCCTGCGGTGGCGAGCGCAGGCGCCCGCTGGTGCCAGTCCGTCGCGCGCTGGAATGCGTCGGCGACCTGCAGCATCCGGCTCTCATCAAAATAGTTGCCGACGATCTGCAAACCGACCGGCCGCCCGTTGGCACCGAAGCCACAGGGCACACTCATCCCGGGCAAGCCTGCCAGGCTGGTCGACAAGGTGTAGATATCGGCGAGATACATCTGGACGGGATCGTCGCCCTTCGCGCCGATGTCCCAGGCGACCGTCGGGGCGACCGGCCCCATGATCACGTCGCACTGCGTGAACGCTTGCTGGAAGTCGTTGGCGATGATGCGGCGGATCTTTTGCGCCTGGAGGTAGTACGCGTCGTAGTAACCGTGGGACAACACGTAGGCGCCGACCAGAATACGGCGCTTTACCTCTTCACCAAAGCCTTCGCTGCGCGACTTCTTGTACATGTCGAGCAGGTCGCCGTACTGCGCGGCGCGGTGGCCGAAGCGAACGCCGTCGAAGCGCGACAGATTCGACGATGCCTCGGCCGGTGCGATCACGTAGTAGACGGGAATCGACAACTCGGTCTTCGGCAGCGAGACGCGCACGCGCACCGCACCGAGCGCCTCGTATTCCTTGAGCGCGGCTTCGATCGCCGCGCGCACGTCGGGTGCGAGTCCGTCGCCGAAGTATTCGTCGGGCAGGCCGATGCGCAGGCCCGCTAGCGGATGGGCCGCGTCGGTGCTGCCGTTCCAGCCCTCACTCAGATGGCGGGTGAAGTCCTCATCGGGATGCTCGAGACTTGTCGAGTCGCGTGTATCGAAGCCCGCCATGCCGTTGAGCAGCAGGGCGCAGTCAGCCGCTGAGCGGGCGAACGGGCCGCCCTGGTCGAGCGAGGAGGCGAAGGCGATCATGCCGTAGCGCGATACGCGGCCGTAAGTCGGTTTGATGCCGGTGATGCCGGTGAACGAAGCGGGCTGGCGAATTGAGCCACCGGTGTCGGTGCCGGTCGCCGCCGGCACGAGCCGCGCGGCAACGGCCGCGGCCGAGCCGCCCGACGAGCCGCCGGGCACGGCGCGGCGGTCCCAGGGGTTCTGCACGGGGCCGAAGGCGGAGTTTTCATTCGACGAGCCCATCGCGAACTCGTCCATATTCGTCTTGCCGACGCAGACCATGCCGGCTGCGGCAAGCCGCTCGACGACCGTCGCGTCGAACGGGCTCTGGTAACCGGCGAGCATCTTCGAACCCGCGGTCGACTTCCATTCGCGCGTGACGAACACATCCTTGTGCGCGATCGGCAGGCCGAGCAGCGGCGCGTCGTCGCCGCGCGCAAGCCGCGCATCGGCGGCCCGTGCGGCGGCGAGGGTGGGCGCCGCGTCGACGTCGATAAACGCGTTGAGTTCGCGTGCCGCCTCGATCGCGGCGAGCGACTCCTGCGCGAGCTCGACCGCCGAGACGGAGCGCGCCGCGAGCGCTGCGCGAAGTTCCGTAAGACTCATTTCAACCATGATGATGACAATCCAGTTCGCTGATTCGTGATTCCGACCCCGGGTCCGACCCGTCGGGCGATCCTGCGCGGTACGTCCCGCGGGTGTGTCGCCCGAGGGTGCCGGGTGTCCGCGTGGGGTGTTCCGGGTCCGTCTACTCGATGACCTTGGGCACCAGGTACAGGCCGTCCTGCACGGCCGGCGCCGGCCGCTGGTTGGCGTCGCGATCGATCTGCGCGGTCACGCGGTCCTCGCGCAGGCGCAGCGCGACGGGCTCGATCTGCTCGATCGGGTGGGCGAGCGGCGCGATGTCCTTCGTGTCGACCGCCTGCATCTGCTCGACCAGCGTGAAGAAGTGATTGAGCTGCGAGCGCGTACGCTCGGCCTCGTCGTCGGCGAGCTCGAGCCGCGCCAGATGCGCGATCCGCTTGACGTCGGTCAATGTGAGGGACATGCGGTCACCGGAAAAAAATAGGTCGAAAAAATGGTTCGGAAGCGCTGCCAATGCGGCGTTGCAAAACGCCCGGGCGGCGCGAAGGTCGGGGACGGGAAAACACCAGCAAGAACAAGGCGAAGCGTCGCCGTTTCCCTTCAAAATAGCCAAAATTATAAGGTATGATTACGCCCTAAACCCAAATCCGGACGAGCTTACCCTCGCCTGACATCCAACTGCGGTCGCGCGAACGATCGACGGCCTGACGAATCAGATGAAGTGGACCTTGTGCCCATAGGTCGTCTGGCCATGTTGATGGCTGCCCGGAGCAGCCGAGGTGGATGGGCAGGAAGCCGTGCGGCCGGTACAGTCATCGGCAGCTTCGAGCACGTGCAGCATGCCCTTTTCGGGTGTCCGGCACTCCCCCGAGGCCGTTTTTTTTTCCGCTGTCGGCGTCCAGGCGTCCGACCCGAAGCGACACAGGATTTTGAATGTTTGGTTTTCTGCGCAGTTACTTTTCTAACGATCTCGCGATTGACCTTGGCACTGCCAACACGCTGATTTACATGCGCGGCAAAGGCATTGTTCTCGACGAGCCGTCGGTTGTCTCAATCCGCCAGGAAGGCGGCCCCAATGGCAAGAAGACGATCCAGGCGGTCGGCAAGGAAGCCAAACAGATGCTCGGCAAGGTGCCGGGCAACATCGAGGCGATCCGGCCAATGAAGGACGGCGTGATCGCCGACTTCACCGTTACCGAGCAAATGATCAAGCAGTTCATCAAGATGGCGCACGAGTCGCGGATGTTCTCGCCCTCGCCGCGCATCATCATTTGCGTGCCTTGCGGCTCGACCCAGGTCGAGCGCCGCGCCATCAAGGAAGCCGCGCATGGCGCGGGCGCCTCGCAGGTCTACCTGATCGAGGAGCCGATGGCCGCGGCAATCGGCGCCGGGCTGCCCGTGTCCGAAGCGACTGGCTCGATGGTCGTCGACATCGGCGGCGGCACGACCGAAGTTGGCGTGATCTCGCTGGGCGGCATCGTCTACAAGGGCTCGGTGCGGGTCGGCGGCGACAAGTTCGACGAAGCGATCGTCAATTACATCCGCCGCAACTACGGGATGCTGATCGGCGAACAGACCGCAGAAGCGATCAAGAAAGAGATCGGTTCGGCGTTTCCGGGCTCCGAAGTCAAGGAAATGGAAGTGAAGGGCCGTAATCTGTCTGAAGGGATTCCGCGCAGCTTCACGATCTCGAGCAACGAAATTCTCGAAGCGCTGACCGATCCGCTGAACCAGATCGTGTCGTCGGTGAAGATCGCGCTCGAGCAAACACCGCCGGAACTCGGTGCGGACATTGCAGAACGGGGGATGATGCTCACCGGTGGCGGCGCGCTGTTGCGCGACCTCGACCGGTTGCTCGCGGAAGAGACCGGCCTGCCGGTGCTCGTTGCCGAAGACCCGCTGACCTGTGTCGTGCGCGGCTCGGGCATGGCGCTCGAGCGGATGGACAAGCTGGGCAGCATCTTCTCGTACGAATGACGCGGCAACGATAAGCCGGCCCGACCGTCGGTGCCCGCCGCCGCCATGCTGCTGACGACGCCCTCCTGGGGTCGACTTGGCCGTGGGCTTGCTGGTGGCGCGTATCGTACGGTCACCGGCGTTGCCCCGCGCATTGCGAACCGCTCCCGCCTTCCGTAACCTCGACCGGCGCCGACCATGGAATACAGTCCGCCGCCACTATTCAAGCAGGGTCCCTCCGCGTTTGCGCGCCTGATTTTTTTCGTCGCGCTCGCGCTTGGCCTGCTGATCTCCGACGCGCGCTACAGAACGCTCGAAGCGATCCGCGAAGTGATCGGCACGAGCCTTTACCCGTTGCAACGCGCCGCGCTCATTCCGCGCGACATCGGCCTCGCCGTCGCAGACTTTTTCGTGACCGGCACTTCATTGCACCAGCAGAACCAGTCGCTCAAGGCGCGCAATCTCCAGCTCGCTTTGCAGGCCAGCCAGACCAACCAGCTTGAGGCGGAGAACGCGCATCTGCGCGCCTTGCTCGAACTCACGCGGCGCTCGGCGATCCAGAACGTGCCGGCGGAAATCGCCTACGACACTCGCGATCCGTTCACTCAAAAAGTCATCATCGACCACGGCATGGGCGCGGGAATTCAGCCCGGTGCGCCGGTAGTCACTGAAAACGGTGTCATTGGACAGGTCACGCGGGTCTATCCCCTGCAGTCAGAAGTCACGCTGCTGACCGACAAAGATCAGGCATTGCCGGTGCAACTGGTGCGCACCGGGATACGTAGCGTTATTTACGGCACCCCGGGTGGCGACGGCCTCGATCTGCGCTTCGTGCCAATCTCGGCGGACGTCAAGATCGGCGATCAACTGGTAACGAGCGGACTCGACGGTGTGTTTCCGGCCGGGCTGCCGGTCGCGCGCGTGGTGCGCGTCGATCGCAAGACCGACACTGCCTTTACGCGTGTGCTGTGCGAACCGGTGTCGCCGATTCACGGCGAGCGTCAGGTGCTCGTGCTTCACTATGACAATGTGTTGTTGCCACCGCCGCCTGATAGCGCGGTCGGTGAACAACTCGGGCTTGGTGACGCGAAGCCGAAGAATGCGAAGGATGTGAAGGGCAAGGGCGCGGCGGGCAAGGCGGCAAGCGGCGCGGCGGTGAGTGCATCGACACCTGAGGCGGCGTCGGCTGCCCCGGCGGTCGCAGCCGCATCGTCGGTGCCCCAGTTCGCAGCCGGCTCGGTTACCTTCGAAGGCGATATGAAGGGGCGTGTGAAGGGCCGCGCATTGGGGCAGGCTGCCGTGGCGGCGTCAGCTGCACTGGCGGCGTCTTCCAGCAAGGCGATCGTCGCAGCCGGCGTGCCTTCTGCCTCATCGGGCGCGATTGTGCCAGGTGTGCCTCGTGCGCCGGGTGTGCCGGGTGTGCCGGGTGCGCCAGGCGTGACCGCCGCCTCGGGTGCGGCCGCGAGAGCCCCGGCCCCGGCGGTGAACGCCGTGAAGCCTGGCGCGCGAGCTGCGGGCGCTTCGGCGACGCAGGCCCCGGGCAATGACACGGTGCCTCGCGTGCCCGCGCACGGAGGGATCGACGAATGAACCGCCCGCAATACATCCTGCTGCCGGTCAACCCGTCATTTATCGCCTTCAGTCTTGCGGCGGCGTTCGTCCTGAACTTCCTGCCCTGGGGCCGCACGGCCGGCGTGCCCGATTTCGTCGCGCTGGTGCTGCTGTTCTGGAATATCCATCAGCCGCGTAAGGTCGGCATGGGCATCGCCTTCCTGCTCGGCATCCTGATGGATGTCCACGACGCGAACCTGTTCGGTGAACACGCGCTCGCTTATACCCTGCTCTCATACGGCGCGATCTCGCTGCACCGGCGCGTGCTCTGGTTCTCCTTGCCGGTTCAGGCGCTCCATGTGTTGCCCTTGCTCGTGATCGCGCAGCTCGTGCCGTTCATCATTCGCTTGCTGACGGGCGCCGCCTTTCCGGGCTGGGCCTACCTGATCGACGGTTTCGTCGAAGCGATCCTCTGGCCCGTTGCAAGCCTGCTGCTGCTGGCTCCGCAAAAACGCGCGTCCGATCCCGACGACACGCGGCCGATCTGATCGGCCCGCGACCAGCATGACTGAATTCAAGAACACCGAACAGCAACTCTCGCGTTTTCGCCTGCGCGTGGTGGCCGCCGCGCTGTTCGTGTTGCTCTGCTTCGGGCTGCTCGGGTTTCGCTTTCTCTATCTTCAGGTGTGGCACTACAGCGAGTACTCGCTGCAGGCCGACGAAAACCGGATCTCGGTCGCGCCGATCCTGCCGAATCGCGGTGTCATCACAGACCGCAACGGTATCGTGCTCGCGCGCAATTACTCGGCCTACACCCTCGAGATCACACCCTCGAAGCTTGATGTGCCGCTCGACGAAGTGATTACCCAACTCGGCCAGGTAATTCCGATCGAGGAGCGCGACCGTCGCCGCTTCAAGAAGCTGCTCGAAGACTCGAAGCATTTCGAGAGTCTGCCGATCCGCTCGCGGCTGACCGATGACGAGGTCGCACGCTTCACGGCCCAACGCTATCGTTTCCCTGGCGTCGATGTGCGTGCGCGCCTGTTTCGCAGCTATCCGCTCGGCACGGTGTTCGCGCATGCGATCGGATATATCGGTCGAATCTCGGAACGTGATCGCGACAATATCGACGCCACCAGCGAGCAGAACGACAACGACCCGGACCACTACGATCCGCGCCTCGATTCGAACAACTACAAAGGCACCGACTACATCGGCAAGATCGGTGTCGAGCAGAGTTACGAAACCGAACTGCATGGCCTGACGGGCTCGGAAGAAGTCGAGGTGACCGCGGGTGGCCGCCCGGTGCGAACCATGTCGCGCACTCAGGCGACGCCTGGCAACAACCTGCATCTTTCGCTTGATGTTGGCTTGCAGGAAACAGTCGAACGCGCCTTCGCGGGTCGCAAGGGCGCACTTGTTGCGATCGATCCGTCGACGGGCGAGGTGCTCGCCTTCGTGTCCGCGCCGAGTTTCGATCCGAATATCTTTGTCGACGGCGTGGACCAGCAGACCTGGGACGACCTCAACAATTCGCCTGACAAGCCGCTGCTGAACCGGCCGCTGCGCGGCACCTATCCGCCGGGTTCAACCTACAAGCCGTTCATGGCACTCGCCGCACTGACCCTGCACAAGCGGACACCGGAGTGGGGTTTCCAGGACACGGGCTCTTACACATTCGCCGGTCATGTCTTCCACAACGACGTGCGCAACGGGCAGGGCTGGATCGATATGAACCGCGCGATCACGGTCTCGAACGACACCTACTTCTATATGCTCGCGCACGACCTCGGCGTGAACGCGATCTCTGACTTCATGAAGCCGCTGGGCCTTGGGCAGATCACCGGGATCGATATCGACGGCGAAGCGAGAGGCATCCTGCCGTCGACCGAATGGAAGAAACACGCCTACCGTCGTCCTGAGATGCAGCGCTGGTATGAAGGGGAGACGATCAGCCTCGGCATCGGTCAGGGCTACAACTCGTTCACCATGCTGCAGCTCGCGCACGCGACGGCGACGCTCGCGAACGACGGCGTGATCATGACCCCCCACCTCGTACGCGATGTCGAAAACCCCCTGACGCACCAGACGCGGACCGTCGACTCGCAGTCGACCGGCAAGCTCAATGTGCGCCAGCAGGACATCGACTTCATCAAGCACGCGATGCAGAACGTGCTGATCAACGGAACGGCGGCCGCACCGTTTCGGGGGATTACCTACGACGCAGCCGGCAAGACCGGGACCGCGCAGGTGTATTCGCTGCAAGGCGAGAAATACCGGGCCAGCGCGGTGGCCGAGAATCGGCGGGACCACGCCCTGTTCACCGCGTTCGCGCCGGTCGACAAGCCGCAGATCGCGCTCGCGCTGATTGTCGAAAACGGTGGCTGGGGCGCCGAAGCTGCCGCGCCAATCGCGCGCAAGGTGCTCGACTACTGGTTGATTGACCGCTTCAAGCCGGGTGTGGCGGCAGCGGCCGTGGCTGACGCGGTGACCGATTCGAACGGCTCCGGCCCGGCAGAGACGGCGCCCGTGATCGGCGGCTCAGACCAGAGCCCGCTCGCAGCAGCGTTGCCCGCATCGGTCGCCGCGGCGCTGCCGGGCGGCACTTCGGCGACCGCTGCGGCGATCGCGAGCGTCACCGGACATACGCTTCCTGGACTGGAAGCGAGCGGGGTAACGGGTGGGGTGACGGGTGCAAGCGGTGTGGTCGCGGCGAGTGGCCCAACGCCCGCAAGCGGCGCTGCGGCCCGAGCTGTAAAAGGGACGAAGGGCGCGGCAAGTGGCGCCGCGAGCGGCAGTTCGGGCGCCGCGAATGGCTTCAACGATACGCGCGCGCCGGGTGCCCCTGGCGCCCCGGGCCAGCCCGACGACGGCTCGGCCGGCGGCCCGCTCGCCCCTGCGCCTCGTGTACCGGTTTCGCCCGCGGATGCCGATGTGCCGGCCGAAGATCATAGTGTCAACCTGAACGGCGTCGACACCGGCGGCAACACGCCGGCATCTCACGCCAGCCCTAACGGCGACGATTGACGAGGCGATCCATGCAACTTGATTCACGAACCGTCTTCACACAGATCAAGCGCCTGTTCATCGGTTTCGACAAGCCGCTCGCGCTGTTCATGTTCCTGCTGCTCGGCGTCGGCCTTGTGACGCTCTATAGCGCAAGCCTCGATGTGCCGGGCCGGGTTGAAGACCAGGTCCGCAATATCCTGCTGACCTTTGCGCTGATGTGGGCGATTGCGAATATTCCGACTCAGACTCTCATGAGGCTGGCGGTGCCGCTCTATGCAGTCGGCATCGGCCTGCTGGTGGGCGTTGCCATGTTCGGGCTCACGCGCAAGGGCGCCAAGCGCTGGATCAATGTCGGTGTGGTGATCCAGCCGTCCGAGGTGATGAAGATCGCGATGCCGCTGATGCTCGCGTGGTACTACCAGAAACGCGAAGGCGGGATTCGCTGGTACGACTATATCGTCGGCCTGCTATTGCTGATGTTGCCGGTCGGCCTGATCGCCAAACAGCCCGATCTCGGCACGGCGGTGCTGGTGCTGGCCACGGGATTGTTCGTGATTTATTTCGCGGGACTGAGCTTCAAGCTGATCCTGCCGATCTTGCTCGCCGTGGCGATTGGCGCGGGCACGGTGGTCTCGCTCGAAAACAAGATCTGCCAGCCTGAAGTCCAGTGGCCGATGATGCACGACTACCAGAAGCACCGGATCTGCATCTTGCTCGATCCCCAGTCCGATCCACTCGGGCAGGGCTTCCACACGATCCAGGCCGTGATTGCGATCGGCTCTGGCGGGACCTTCGGCAAGGGTTGGCTCAAGGGTACGCAGGCCCACCTCGAGTTCATCCCCGAGAAGCACACTGACTTTATCTTCGCGGTGTTTTCGGAGGAATTCGGGCTCGTGGGAGGGCTCGTGCTCCTCTTCCTCTACCTATGCCTGATTGCGCGTGGGCTCTATGTGGCGGCGAATGGTGCGACGCTGTTCTCGCGGCTGCTGGCGGCCTCGGTCGCCATGTCGTTCTTCACCTATGCGTTCGTCAACATGGGGATGGTCAGCGGCATCTTGCCGGTGGTCGGCGTGCCGCTGCCTTTCATGAGCTATGGCGGCACCGCGCTCGTGACGCTCGGCCTCGGCGTCGGGATCATCATGAGCGTCGGCAAGCAGAAGCGCCTGATGCAGAGCTGACGACGCGCAATCGCTATTGGGCTGCGGGTTTGGCGGGCTGCGCTTCTTCCGGATGCAACTGCGCGGTGAGCTGTCGATACCGGTCCATCGCAGCCGGATCGCCCTGGGCGGCGGCCTTGGCGTACCAGCGGCGTGCCACTTCGAGATTCGGCGTGACGCCGTCCCCGCCGCGCTCATAGTAGGTCGCGACGATGTACTCAGACGCCATATCACCCGAATCGGCGGCCTTGTGGTACCAGACAAAGGCTTCGGCAAAATCCTGCTTGGTGCCACGCCCATCCATGAACTGGTTCGCGAGTGCGACCTGCGCCTGCATATGGCCCTGCTGCGCGGCCTTGAGGAACCAGATATGCGCTTCTCCCGGGTCGAGCCGTTCGAGGGTGCCATCGTCGAACAGCCGTCCGTACGCGTACTGCGCATGCGACATGTTGGCTTCGGCGGCTTTCTTCAACCAGATCTCGGCTTCCGGCAGATTGGCCGGCGTGCCTTCACCATTGAGCTGCATCATGGCGTAGTTGAATTGCGCGAGGCGGTTGCCCTTGTCGGCTGCCTCCTTGAATTCGCTCAGCGCGGCGGGGAAGTTGCCGGCCTGGTAGTCGTCGATCGCCGTTTGCGTTTCTTTTTGAGCTGGCTGCGTGCTGTGCTTTGCCCCCTTGTGCGCGCGCTTCGATGGCGAGTGGGTTGTCGCGGCCGCGCTCGCGCTCGTCTGGGGAGCCATCTGCGGGTCGGCCGGCGTAGCGGGCGACGCTGCAGCAGCACTCTGTGTGGCCGTCATCGCCAGCCAGAGCAGGCTTGCTGCGCAGGCCGTGCCGGCCATCCGCAGCCGGCTGGTGGTGCTCATTCGCCCAGAACCCTTGTGAATCACACGCATCGACAACTCCACGATATTTTGAACAACGGCTGACCCATCATACTGCGGCAATTTCATGCCTGAGCGAGGCGCTCGGGCACCTCGCTACCCCATGTTCCGACGCCTTTGCTCTAGTCGACATGACACAAAAAAACCGTCAGGCCGCGCGAGCTGGCTGACGGTTTGGTCGGGCTGCGAAGCGAAACCTTACGGACGCTCGGCGTCGGCCCAGCAATTCGGCGTTTCATACAGACGCACGCGCTTGAGGCGCAAGTCGACGCCATAGTGCGCGTCATATACATCCGACAAGATGCCGAACGCGACCAGCGCGAGATTCTCGACCGTCGGGATCCGGTCGAGCACCACAGTCTTGTGGCCCGGCATCGTCTCAAGAAAGCCGCGCACCTGGGTATCGCCTTCGAACACGAGGAAAGCGTGGTCCCAGCGATCGACGAGGTGTTCGACGGCCAGCGCCTTGACGTCGGCGAAGTCCATGACCATGCCGCGGTCGGGCGCGCCTTCGACATCGACAATCTCGCCTTCCAGGGTGATTTCCAGTACATAACGATGACCGTGCAGATTGCGGCACTGGCTACGGTGATCGGGGATGCGGTGGCCCGCATCGAACTCAAGTTTTCGGGTAATCGACAGCACGGGGCGCTCAGGGAATGTTCAGGTACTTGTGGGTCTGGGTCGACAGACGCCAGCGTGGATGACGCTTGCACCAGTCGATCGCGAGGCGCGTATTGAGTGTGCGCGACGCGTTATCCATCGGCTGGACCATGAAATAGGTGAAGTCGAGCGTCTCGTAATCGGACAGACGCTGGTTGGCCTGGGGCACCACGACTTTCAATTCATCGCCCTGCCGCACCACGAGTTCTGCATCAGCCTTCGGGCTTACGCAGACCCAATCAATCCCGGGCGGTATCGGCAGTGTGCCATTGGTCTCGAGTGCGATCGTGAAACCTTCCTTATGGAGCGCGTCGATCAAAGGTGCATCGATCTGAAGCAGGGGTTCGCCGCCCGTACAGACGATGAAACGGTGGGCTTCACCCGTGGGCCACAAGGCGGCCACGCTGGCCGCCAGTTCCGCTGCGGTCTTGAATTTGCCGCCGTTCTCGCCATCGGTGCCGACGAAGTCGGTGTCGCAAAACTGGCACACCGCCTCGGCGCGATCCTGCTCGCGGCCCGACCACAGGTTGCAGCCCGCGAAGCGGCAGAACACCGCGGGGCGGCCGGCGTTCGCGCCCTCGCCCTGCAGGGTATAGAAGATCTCTTTGACGGCGTAAGTCATGGCGCGGACGTCGTCCCGGTCGGATCCGCGCCGACTGCTTCGTTGGCGAGAAAGGCTTCGTAGCCGCGCTTGCGCAGCTTGCAGGCCGGGCACTCGCCGCAGCCGTAGCCCCAGTCATGCAACTGGCCGCGATCGCCGAGGTAGCAGGTATGCGTATCGGTGCGAATCAGATCGACCAGGGCATCACCGCCGATCGATTGGGCGAGTCGCCAAGTATCGGCCTTGTCGAGCCACATCAGCGGAGTTTCGAGCACGAAGCGGCTGTCCATGCCGAGGTTCAGCGCGACTTGGAGCGCCTTGAGCGTGTCGTCGCGGCAGTCGGGGTAGCCCGAGAAGTCCGTTTCGCACATGCCGCCCACCAGGACCTTGATGCCGCGACGATAGGCGATGGCGCCCGCGATCGTCATGAACATCAGGTTGCGGCCCGGCACGAAGGTGTTCGGCAGACCGCTGGCCGTCGCGACGATTTCGATCTCGCGCGTCATGGCTGTGTCGCTGATGGCGCCGAGCACCGACAGGTCGATCAGATGATCTTCACCCAGTCGTGCGCGGCCGTCAGGCACCAGCGCGACCACGCGCTCGCGAAACTGGGCGCGGCAGTCGAGTTCGATGCGGTGGCGTTGACCGTAGTCGAAGCCGAGGGTTTCGACATGCTCGAAACGCTCGAGCGCCCAGGCAAGGCACGTGGCCGAATCCTGACCGCCGGAGAACAGAACGAGCGCGCGATCACGCGCATCCTGACGCTGGGTCGATTGCACAAACACTCCCGATAGCTGAGTCGTTGCCGCCGGCACGAGGGGCCCTGCTGAGGGGCAATACCGGGTAGCAGCAAACGACTAACCCGATATTGTAGCCGAACGGGGTGTTTTGGCTGGCGACACGCTCAGCGCGGCTTCTCGAAGCCGCTTTCGATCCAGGCCGCGGCACTCGTCGCATTGAGCTTGAACGCGGCCGACACCTGGATGTTGGCCAGCGCTTCGCCGAATTCGTCCTCGGCGGCCAGCATCGCGTGCGGATCATCTTCGTCGGGCACGATATCAAGCGTCACGGTGATGCGGCCGGCTGCCGCCTCCACTGAAACTTCCTTGTGCAGGATCGCGCGCAGTTGCTGCTCATGTCGGCGAAGCACTTCGGACGCTGTCTTAACGAGGGTGTTGAACGCTGAGGTGTCGAGCGGCTTGGGGTTCTTCTTGTCGCGACCCATGGTCCACGGGCCGACCAGGGCCGGCTCGGCTTCGCCGTCCTTGATCATCTCCACCGCCCAGCCCTCGTCGTCCTGGTTCTTGATGACCCGTGCGGTCCAGCCGTCGTCGCACCAGAGGCGCGGCTCGTGCATCACGGCGTCCGCGGTGTCGTCTGCGTCAGTGAGGTCGGGGGAATCGGTCTGGGGATCGGTCATGGTGGTGTCGAACTGGCAAAGCAGCATTTTACGCGAGCGCAGAGCCTGTTCGCGACCGGATCGATGGGCTAGGCCATTCAGTCCATGCCGAGCCGCGCGCGAATGGCGGGCATCATCCGTTCGACCGCTGCCCGGCCTTCTTCGATAGCCGGTGCCGCATGATGAAAGTCGAAAATTCGCATGCCACCGAGGCGCGGCTGGATCAGGATATCGGCGGGCTCGCCCGCCAGACGGCTGCGTGTAATGCGCACCTGCATGATGTCGATGCTCTGGCCGATCGCGCTCATCAGCGAAGGCACTTTCGCACTCGGTCGGGGCGGTGTATGCACGTCGTAATAGTCGGGGTTCGGTGCGAGCCACTTGGGCCACGGCTTGCCGTTGCGACGCAGCGCGACGGGGGGCTCGGCCGGCTCGGCGGCTTCGCCGTCGACGAGCGCTTCCAGTGCAGCGGGCGGTGGCAACTCGGGTGTCAGGCCGCCGAAATCACGGCCGTTGAGAATGTCATTGTTGAGGTCGATCGCGATCACGCAATCCGCATGCAGTGCACGCGCCACCGAGACCGGGACGGGGTTCGCCAGGCCCCCGTCCACCAGCCATGCTCCTTCACGAAGCACCGGAGTGAAGATTCCCGGAATCGCAATCGAGGCCCGTACGGCCTCGACCACGCCGCCATCCTGCAACCAGATCTCACGACCCGTATCGAGCTCAGTGGCGACTGCCGCGTAAGGCATGCGCAATTCGGAAATCGAGCGACCGTTGAACTGCGCGGCAAAAATATCGATGACTTTTTTGCCGCCGAGCAGGCCACCCGAGAAACGCAGATCGAGCAGACGCAGTACGGTCTGCCAGGTGAGGCGCGAGACCCAGTGCTCGAGCCAGTCGAGATCGCCGTTCGCGTAGACCGCCCCGACGAGGGCGCCAATCGAGGTCCCGCAGACGATGTCGGGCCGGATGCCGGCATCTTCCAGCGCGCGGATCGCGCCGATATGTGCCCAACCTCGGGCAGCGCCGCCGCCGAGTGCAAGCCCGATCCTTTTGTAGCGGGGACGACGGATCATGCGAGAACTCCAGAACAAAGCTTCTGCAACAATGCCAGCAAGCGCGGGTCGCCACAATGCAAAAAGCCCAGGAACCGGGGTTCCTGGGCTTTTCTTCAAACGGTGGTGGCCTGGGGCGGAATCGAACCACCGACACGCGGATTTTCAATCCGCTGCTCTACCAACTGAGCTACCGGGCCACGGAGAAACGAGAGTATAGCAACATTGCCGCAGGCGATTCAAGCGTTGCCCCGAATTTTCTTGGTTCGCGGGGCTCGCGTGCGCTCATTCGCTCTTGTTCTTGCCCAGATCCACGCCGAGCTGCTTGAGCTTGCGATACAGGTGAGTACGCTCGAGTCCAGTCTTCTCGGCCACGCGCGTCATGCTGCCGTTCTCGCGTGCGAGGTGGTACTCGAAGTACGCGCGCTCAAACGCATCGCGTGCATCACGCAACGGGATGTCAAACGATATTGCGCCTGCATGCGATGCCGGTGCGCTCGGTGCCGCCGCGATGCCGTCGGTGCCGGCTACGATCTCCGCGCCGGGCGTGCCGGGCGCCGCGGCCGAAGCCGGCAGCACCGGCGGCGTCGCGCCGCGCTCGAGACCCTGCTCGACCGCCTTGAGCAACTTCTGCAAGGTGATCGGCTTCTCGAGAAAGTTGAGCGCACCGATCTTCGTTGCCTCGACCGCCGTATCGATCGTCGCGTGACCCGACATCATGATCACCGGCATCTTCAACTGGCCTTGTGCTGCCCACTCCTTGAGCAGGGACACACCGTCCGTGTCCGGCATCCAGATATCGAGCAATACGAGGTCGGGGGTCCCTTGTTCAAAGTACTCGCGGGCCGCTTGCGCGTTTTCCGCTACATCGACTGCATGCCCTTCGTCGCTGAGAATCTCCGACAGCAACTCGCGGATGCCCATTTCATCGTCTACCACGAGGATGGTTGCCATTTACTCTACCTTTGTATGCGCTGTTGCTTTTGTCTGCGGTGTCGCTGCGTCTTCTGCCAGCTCGAGAAACAGGATCGAAACCTGCGCACCTGCGATCGATCCATCGCCTGCCTTCGTGCGGTTGCGGATATCGATCCGCGCACCGTGTTCATCGACGATCTTCTTGACCGTCGCCAGGCCCAGGCCGGTGCCCTTGGCCTTGGTCGTCACATAGGGCTCGAATGCGCGCGTCAGGATCCGGGCGGGAAAGCCTGATCCATTGTCTGAAACTGACAGACGCACTGACTGCCGACTGCGTCCCTGCGCGTCGGGATCCCCATATTCTACTGTCCGCGTTTCGAGCAGCACACGCGGGTTCGGTGTTTCGGCTACCGCATCAAGCGCATTCTGCAGCAGGTTGTGAATCACCTGGCGCAATTGCGTGGCATCGCCGCGGATGATGGGCAAGGGCATCAGCTCGATCTTCAGGGGCCCCTTGCCGTCCTCGATGCCATAGAGCGTGAGCACTTCGGCAACAAGTTCGTTCAGTTGCAGATTTTGCAGCACGGCCGGTGGCGTGCGTGCATATTCGCGGAAATCATCGACCATGCGCTTCATGGCCGCGACCTGGTTGATGATCGTCGTCGCACCGCGCTTCAAGACGTCTGCGTCGGGCGGAGACAGTTTATCCGTGAGCTTCATCTGCAAGCGCTCGGCGGACAGCTGGATCGGCGTGAGTGGGTTCTTGATCTCATGCGCCAGGCGCCGCGCGACTTCGCCCCAGGCCACCGAGCGTTGGGCCGAGATCACGTCGGAGATATCGTCGAACACAATCACGTAGCCATCTGTCGCCGCGACGTCCTCGCGTTCGGGATGGTTGCCCGGTGCGTCTTGTACCTGCTCAGTTGAATGAGCACTTGTTGGACCCGGCGCCGGTGTGGCCGTGTGACTGACTGTTGCACGTAGCAGCGGTGCGCCTCGCACGAGCAGCGTCAACGGGTCGGTCTCGCCCGGCACCGGCACTTCAAGTTGCTGTTGCCAGTGACCCCGTCTGCCACCCATTTCGGGGCCCGCGGTCGCGTGGCTGTCGGCGAAGGCCTTGCGGACCATCGTGCCCAGTTCTTTCAACACCGAAATGGTATCGAGCGGCTGGTTCAGTTCGGCCTGAAACGGTTGCCGAAAGATCCGTTCCGCCCCCGCGTTCGCCGTGGTCAGACGGAACTGCCGGTCAAATACAAAGACCCCTGCAGTCAGGTTCGCCAGAATGCTTTCAAGGTAAGACTTCGATTGCTCGAGCGCCGCACGATTGCGTTCGACCGCGACACGCGCCTCCGAAAGCTGGCGCGTCATCGCGTTGAACGACTGCGTAAGAAAGCCCAGCTCGTCGTTCGACTTGATTTCGCGTTTAGGCGTGTAGTCGCCGCGTGCGACTTCCTTTGTCCCCTCGGCCAGCAGGAAGAGCGGTCGAGCGAGCTGGTTGCCGAGCGCGAGCGCGAGCAGCATGGCGATAAACGTCGCGAGGAACAACGCGAGCGTCAGCGTGCCGATGTACATCTTGCGCAAGCCCGTACGGCCGAGCGCTTTCTCCGAATAATCGCGATAGGCGCGCTGCACGGCTTCCGCGTTCTGGGCCAGCGTTGGCTGCACAGGCTGCGTGACTTGCAGGAAGCGTTCATCGTTTTGCAACGACGCGCCCAGTCCGCTCGGAATCCGGATCACGACCCGCAACTGCAAAGGCGTGTTCTTCGGTGGAGGTGCCTGTGCGCTCGAACTTCCGTTGAGCGTCGGGTCGGTGTCGGCTTCGCCCTCGACGGCCGCATAGCCACGGCCGCGTGCCTGTTGGAGCATGAGCGGTGTCGGCAAGTCATCGGGCACGAGCGCTGCGAAGTTCGACGACGCCTGGGCGATCACGCGGCCGTTGGGTCCGACGATGGTTGCATCGTGCATGCCGAACTGATCGCGCAATCGCAGCAGGGTCAGCGTGGATTTGTCGTCATCGGCTGCGAGCTGATCGGCCATTGAACGTGCACGGTTCTGCAAGTCGGACAAGGCATTGTCGAGCATTCCACGGCCGAGATTCAGGCCCGATTCGAGCGCCGTCTCAACGTTCACGTCGAACCACGATTCGATACTGCGCGACACAAACTGCAGCGAGACGAGGTAGATGATCCCGCCCGGGAGCACCCCGACCAGCGCAAAAAAGATCGCCAGCTTGGCCAGCAGTCGTGTGCCGAAGCGCCCCTGTCGAAGCCGCGCCGCGATGATCCAGACCATGCCCCCGACGATCAGTAGGAACACGAGCGCAATCGCGACATTGGCCGCGTAGAGCCACGAATAGTAGCGGTCGAAGAATTCGGTATTGGCGCTGGCGAGTGCGAGCAGCACGAGCAACAGCAGCGCCGTGATGGCGACCGTCGCGAGCAGCAGGCGGATTAGGAAGCTCTTGAGGTTCACGTTACTGCTTGCCATGGTCGCTCACAGTAAAGGGGAAGCGCTTCCAGTCCGATGCGAGGTTCCAGTCGCGGTTGTTGACCGCGTCGATCTGGAACGGCTTGGGCATCAGCGCGACATCGAGCTGCATGCGCACGGAAGCGAGATAGGTCGTATCGGTCGAGACCTGGGCACGGTCGATCACATGCCACGAGGTGATGTGCTGGACCACGGAGAGTGCATCCTTGAGGCTCGGGAATGCGAGCTGAAGGCCGCCGCTCGAGACACGGTATTCGCGTGTGAGCGGCTGGTAAGACAGGCGGATGCTTTGCTGCGTGTTGACCGCTTCTTCGTCGAACCAGTACCAGCGTCCGCGCGTCAGCAGGAATTCAGTCGTGAAATACAGGGGGATGCCTCGGTTGACCGCGTCTTCAAGGCTACTGTTAAGGTCGAAGCTGAAACGCGCGTCGAGATTCCAGCCGCCGCTGTCCGCTTCGAGCGAGGCCCGCTCGACCGCGATGGTGTCCGCGTGCGCGGCATTGGCCAGCCACATCGCCAGCGCGACGCAGCACAGCGCAATCCAACGCATCGGAGAGAGGCGCAAGCAGTTCACCGTTTAAGAAAACGCGCGTAGAAGAACCCGTCTTGATCCAGACCCGGCACCGTGCCGCCGGCCGCCGGGGTCGCAGCCAGGCTTGCGTCGGCGCTCGTCGCCGGAGGTGTCTTGCGGTTCGCACCGCCTGCGGCGCCGGCTGAGGGAAGCAACTGGCCCGGCGCGTCCAATCGTACCGCATCTTTCTGCGCGTCTTCAAACCACTGTGCCTGGTGCTCGCCTTCCTCCGGAAAGATCGAGCACGTGACGTAGAGCAACTCGCCCCCTGGCGCAACGAGCGACCAGAGTGCCGCGAGAATGCGCCGTTGCTCGGCTGCCAGTGCGGGGATATCACTGGCGCGCCTGAGCCAGCGAATGTCCGGGTGGCGGCGCACGATGCCCGAAGCGGAACACGGGACGTCGGCGAGTACCCGGTCGAACAGTTGGCCATCCCACCAGTAGTTCGGGTGAGCGGCATCGCCGACCTTGACGAGCGCGTCGAGCTGCAGGCGCCGGAGATTGTCCGTGATGCGAGGCGCACGCTCGGCGCTTGATTCGACGGCGACGACTTCGACGTTCGCGCATTCAAGCAGATGGCCCGTTTTGCCACCGGGGGCCGCGCACGCATCGAGCACGCGCATGCCGTCGGTCGCGCCGAGCAGCAGGGCAGCGCGTTGCGCACCGCTGTCCTGCACGGAGACAACGCCGTCGAAGAAGCCAGGCAGACGGTCGACGGGAACGGGGCGCGTCAGCACGATCGCGTCGGGCGCCGCGGCGCCCGCCAGCGTGCCGCCGATGCCCGCGTCATTGAGCACGCCGAGATAGTCCGACGCCGTGCTGCGACGGCGATTGACCCGCAGCGTCAACGGTGCGCGTGTATTGCCGGCGGTGAGCACGGCTTCCCAGTCGTCAGGCCACGCCGCCTGGACCGAGTCGATCCACCATTGGGGGTAGTTCCATCGCGCGGCGGGATCTTTCCGGACGTCAGCCAGCAGCGTCTCGCGGTTGCGCAGGAAATTGCGCAGCACGGCATTGACGAGACCCTTCGCGAATGCGGTCTCGCGCCGCCCGGCGACCGCGCTTACCGCCTGGTCGACCACCGTGAAATCGGTATAGGCGTTCTCGGGGGCCGGCACGTGTTCCGAGCTCAACCCGCTGCTGTCGAGCAGGAGGGTGAATGCACAGACGAGGATGCCGTCGACCTGCGGTGGCGCGGCTTTGCGCACCGACCGTGCGACGAGCGCATCTGCCGTGGCGAGCACGCGCATGGCACGGTAGGCGATGTCCTGCACGGCCCCGCGCGCCGCGGCCATCTTCTCGCCGCCTGTGACATCGGCCAGCACGGCGGGCAGCGAGGCCCCGGCGCGCACGGCGTTGACTGCCTGCGCAGCGGCGTCGAGTGCAAAGCCGAGCGAATCGGGGGCGAGATGGAGAGCGGAAAGGCGGTGGCGCAAATTCGACGGTCGGGTGAGGGCACATGCAAAAACCGGCGACCGAAAGCGGGTCGCCGGCGAGGATGCGTATTGTAGCGCGCGGTGGCGCGCGTCCCAGTGGTACCCGGGCCCGGCAGGCTACGCCTAAATGTCGTAGCGACCGGTGCGGGCCATCTCCATCAACCGTGCGACCCGCTCTTCGGTGCTTGGGTGCGTCGAGAACAGATTGGCGACGCCTCGGCCCGACAGCGGATTCATGATCATCATCTGTGCGGTCGCGGGGTTCGCTTCGGCCGTGGGAAACGGCGTGCCCGACGCATAGCGATGGATCTTCTCAAGTGCCGAGGCGAGCGCATGCGGGTCACCCGACATCTCGGCGCCGCCGCGATCGGCCTCGAATTCGCGCGCCCGCGAGATCGCCATCTGGATCAGGCTTGCCGCGAGCGGCGCGAGAATCATCACGGCGATCCCGGCAATCGGGTTCGTCGTACGCCCTTCCGAATCACGGCCGCCAAAGAGGAAGGCGAGGTTCGCAAGCGCGGAGATCGCGCCGGCCATGGTGGCCGAGACAGTCGACAGCAAAATGTCGCGGTGTTTGACGTGGGCCAGCTCGTGTGCCATCACGCCGCGCATTTCGCGCTCGGACAGTGCGCGCAGGATCCCCGTGGTCGCCGCGACCGCGGCATGCTCGGGGTTGCGGCCCGTGGCGAACGCATTCGGAGCGTTTTCGTCGATCAGGTAGACGCGCGGCATCGGCAGGTTCGCGCGGGTCGCGAGTTCGCGAATCATCCGGTAGAACTGCGGCGCGCCGTTCTCGTCGACTTCGTGCGCGTTGTACATCTTGAGGACCATCTTGTCCGAGAACCAGTAGGAGAAGAAATTCATCCCGACTGCGATCACGAGGGCGATGACCATGCCGCGGTGCCCGCCAAGCAGGCTGCCGATCACGACGAACAGCGCAGTGATCGCCGCCATGAGCATGGCGGTCTTGACCCAATTGAACATTCGATTTGCCTCTTGGCAATGCCCGGTTGTAAGGAGAATGTTAGATTGGGCTGGCGCCCACAAATTCAAGACGTTTTTTTGGGGTCCGCCCGGTGAGCCTGCAGGGACCCGTGTGCGTCTGCTAAAGCCGGTCTTCAGCGATGGACGGTGGCGATCCGGATACCGAGTCCGACGAAGGCCGTGCCCACGGTCCGGTCGAGCCAGCGCTTGATGCCCGGCCGACCGCGCATGCGCTCGCTCACCGAACCCGCGATCCAGGCCACAAACCCGTTCCAGATCGTGCTCGTGACGATCATGGCGGCGCCCAGCGCCATGAAGGCGAGCGTCTTGTGCGGACTGTCGGCGCTGACGAACTGCGGGAAAAACGAGACAAAAAACAGGATGACCTTCGGATTGAGCACGTTGGTCCAGAAGCCCTGGATGTAAAGCGAACGCAGGGATTTAGGTGCGAGCGGGGTGGCAGCGTCGGTATTCGATGCGGACGACACGGGCGATGCGGACGTGGCAGGCGAGCCGGACGATGCAAACGACACCGCAGGCTCAGCGCCAGAGTCGAAAACCGCCGTATCCGCAGTCGCGGTCGCCACTGGCGTCTTCGCAAACACCATGCGTGCGCCGAGATAGATTAGATACGCGGCGCCAGCGACCTTGATCACCGTAAAAGCCGCTGCCGACGCCGCGAGAAGGGCTGTCAGGCCGAAGGCGACGGCCAGGGTATGCACGATGCACCCCGTGGAGATCCCGAGCACCGAGACGATGCCGGCGCGTCGGCCCTGGCTGACGCTGCGCGCGACGATATAAGCGGTATCGGGTCCCGGCGTGATATTCAGCAGCAGGACCGCAATCAGAAACAGGGGAAAACCGGTGACGCCCAGCATGATCGACTCCAGATCGGGCGAGGCTTGCCATCACGCCTCGCAACACCAAACTATTGTAGAGCCTCCGGTCGGGCGTTCGCGACCTGGCCGAATGGCCTATCAGAAAAAACGCGCGCCGTTCATGCAAGTGGACGATCGAAGTGAGCGAACGCTCTCATCAAATTGGCCGTGAAATCAACCAATGAACGAACGCCGAGTCAAGCTGCGCCGTTGGCGAGCACCTGCCCGGGGCCGAGATCGACGCCGGCGAGAAACTCGCGCACCGCGAGGCGTTTGCCGCCGGGTTTCTGGAGTTCAGTCAGTCGCAGGGCCCGGTCGCCGCAAGCGACCACAATACCTTGCGGACTCACTGAGATCACCGTTCCGGGTTCCACCGCAAACTCGTCGGCCGGTGCGTCGGCGACTTCGGCCGACCAGATCTTCAACGGCGCGCCATGCCACTGCGCGACGGCGCCCGGGAACGGATCGAATGCCCGGATGCGGCGCGCCAGCACATCGGCAGGCTCGCGCCAGTCAAGCGCGGCTTCTTCCTTGCCGATCTTCTTTGCATACGTCGCCCCTTCGGCGGGCTGAGGCGTCGGCGTCAGGGCGCCCTGTGTTTCAAGCGCCGTAAGGGCCTCGACGATCATTCGCGCACCGAGCGCGGCGAGCTTGTCTTGCAGCGTTGCCATCGTGTCGGCCGGCTCGATCGACAGCGATGACTCACTAAGCATCGGCCCGGTATCGAGGCCTACGTCCATCTGCATGATCGTGATGCCACTGTGCGTATCACCCGCTTCAATGGCCCGATGGATGGGCGCCGCACCGCGCCAGCGCGGCAGCAGGGAGGCATGGATGTTGATGCAGCCGTGCGGGGCGATCTCGAGGACTTCCTGGGGCAGCAGCAAGCCATAAGCGGCGACCACCATCACATCGTGCGGCGTGGCGCACAGCAGATCGAGCGCAGCGCTCGCCTCGGTCGGGTACTTGCCATCGCGCCGGAGAGACGGTGGCTGTGCGACGGGAATCTGATGCTCGAGTGCCGCCTGTTTGACCGCACTGGCGTGGAGTTTCATGCCGCGGCCGGCGGGGCGATCCGGCTGGGTGAGCACGAGCGGCACGGGAAAACCAGCGCCCACGATGGCCCGGAGTGCCGCAGCGGCGAATTCAGGCGTTCCCGCAAAAACGACGCGCAATGAATGCGCCATCAGGCAGCGGCCTGCTTGCGCATCTTCGTCTTGATCCGGTTCTGCTTGAGCGACGACAGGTATTCCACGAATACGCGGCCCGTCAGGTGATCCATCTCATGCTGAATACAGACCGCGAGCAGCCCTTCGGCATCGACTTCGAAGGTCTCGCCCTTCTCGTTGAGCGCCCGCACGCGCACATGCTCCGGCCGTTCGACCTTGTCATACACGCCGGGCACCGACAGACACCCTTCTTCATTGAGCTGCCGCTCGTCGCTCGACCAGACAATTTCCGGATTGATAAACACGCGCAGTTCGTCGTGCGTCTCCGAGATGTCGAGCACGATCACGCGCTCGTGCACGTCTACCTGGGTCGCGGCTAAGCCGACGCCCGGTGCTTCGTACATGGTCTCGGCCATGTCGCGCACGAGCTTGCGAATCCGGTCGTCGACCTGCGCCACGGGCTTGGCCACCTTGTGCAGGCGCCGGTCCGGGTACTGAAGAATATTGAGCAATGCCATATTGAAATCCCTGCCTCAGCGGCGCCGCCATGGGCCCTCTCGCGACTGGCCATTCGGCCGACTGTCGCGAGCGATCGGCGCCGAACAGAATGTGAGGACTGATTCCCCGAATTCAACGGTTTTGCCGGCTTGGCCAAGGCGTGTCGAAAGACAGCCGGAGGCGGGCGGCGGGTGCCTAAAGCGTGTGTGCTGTGAATGAGCGAAGTCTAGCACAGCCCCGTCTGACGGGGGCTGCGGCCTTTTGGCGAGGGCGAGGGCGTTGCCTCGGGCGCACTGCGCCGACAGGGTGAAGAGATAAGCGATGACGGAGACAAACCATGATTGGAGCACCACGACGCAGGCCGACGCAGGCCGGCGCTGGCGGTGAGACCCCGGATGGAGGCTCTGCAGCTCGAGCGCGAGGAACTGGCCGCCTAGTTGCGCATGACCATGACGCCGAAGCACGGCAATGTCGCGTTTCAGCGACTGTGCCGTGCGTTTGGTCTGCCTGAGCAGGGGCTGCTGCAGAGCGAGGCCTCGCTCGCGCGGTGCGTGGGCGGTGCGTGGGCGGCGCGCTCGCGGCCAGCCTCGCCGCCAGCCTCGTCGCGCCGACGACCCCTGAATACGCGTCCACGAGCTGCCAACTTTCCGCGTCGCAACCGTCTGATCGCGGCGCTTGGGCGCGGCGTGCTGGTCGTCGAGGCTGCGCCGTACTCGGGGTCATTGATTGCTGCGCGCCTGGCCGCCGACTAGGGGCGCGACGTGTACGCGATTTCCGGCTCGATTCAGTCAGTGGGTGCACGAGAGTGTAACGGGCTGACTCGCGACGGCGCCATGCTGGTCGAGTCGCCGGCGGACATTCTCGCGGCACTCGGTCTGTGCGACCCGCCACGCGACCCCAAGCCGCGGAAAAGGACGCGCGACGAGGAGCTGCGAAGAGGTGGGAGCCGATGGCGAGTGGCGACATCCCTGCGGACAGGAGCAGGCGCGAGGAAGGAGATAGAGCCGAGGATGCTGAAGGACTTGAGCGCTGACATCCCCAGAGCGCCGCCGCCACAGGGGCCTCCGCCTCATCTCCCGGCTCTGCAGAACCCCGCCTGCTCGCCGAGCTGGGCCACGATCCCGCACCGATCGACGTGTTGGTCGCGCACCGGCCTGTGGGGTGCGGTTGTGCAGGCCGCCGTCCTCGCGCTGGAACTCGACGGCCGCATTGAGTGACTGCCGGGCGCCCGAATCGTGTCGACACAAGGCTGATCAGGCCGCGCAACAGGCCGCGCAAGCGGCGACCGGGCGGCCATGCTACATTGCGCCCGACCAATGATCCTTCTTATGATCTCCCTGTCTCAGCCGCCGACAGCCAGCCCGTGTAAGCGCGTGGGCGCCCGGAATTCCGGGCTGCCGGCAGATCCGGTCGCCATCCATGCCCACTCTTGACCTAGATACCGACATAGACGCCGTCGCCGGGCGTCTCGCGGATTCCCAGACCCTACTGGTCGCCTGTCTGTGCGCCGAGTGGTGCGGCACGTGCCGCGAGTATCGCGTGATGTTCGATCGGCTCGCCGACGCCCATCCGGAGGCCTGTTTTGTCTGGATCGATATAGAAACACACGCCGAACTGGTCGACGAATACGATGTCGAGAACTTTCCGACCATCCTGATCGAAGATGGATCCGCAACGCGCTTTTTCGGAACCGTCCTGCCGCAGCCGCGCATTGTCGAACGCATGATTGAGGAGTTCGCCACGCCGGCCGCCAGCCCGGGCACACTGAAACTCAGGCGGGCGTTGGCAAGCGCCTAAGCCGCAAAGCGCTGACAATGAGCCTGCCGGGCCGATAAAACGGACAAAACGGAGAAGGCAGGCTGCGGAACCGGGTGGGTGGCGCCTGCCTCCGCGCCGGGCATTGCTTGCACCGGCACCCGGCGCGCCCTACTATGTGCCGCCGCGCCCGGCCCCTGTGTCAAAGGGCCGACCCGCGCAGCGGCGCGCCCGTCCGAAGCGCTCGCAGGCAGGGTGTCGCGCCGTTTTCGGCGCAGTGTCCTGCAGGCGGTGTGCTATAAAGCGTTCGTCTAACAGTCAACTTACCAACGGTCAATATCAACAAATCGTCATGGGAAAAGCACTCATCATCGCCGAGAAGCCGTCGGTTGCGAACGACATCGCACGCGCGCTGGGCGGCTTTGCCAAACATGACGAATATTTCGAGAATGACGAGTACGTCATCTCGTCGGCGGTCGGCCATTTGCTCGAAATCGCCGCGCCTGAAGAATATGAGGTCAAGCGCGGTAAATGGAGTTTCGCGAATTTACCCGTCATTCCGCCGCATTTCGACCTGAATCCGATCGCTAAAAGTGAATCGCGTCTGAAGGTGCTGACGCGATTGCTCAAGCGCAAGGATATCGACCGACTGATCAATGCCTGTGATGCGGGGCGCGAGGGCGAGCTGATTTTCCGCCTGATCGTGCAGCATGCGAAGGCCAAGCAACCCGTCCAGCGGCTGTGGCTCCAGTCGATGACGCCGCAGTCGATCCGCGATGGTTTTGCGCGTCTGCGCTCGGACGACGACATGCTGCCGCTCGCCGATGCCGCCCGTTGCCGCTCGGAAGCGGACTGGCTCGTCGGTATCAACGGCACGCGGGCGATGACCGCGTTCAACAGCAAGGGCGGCGGTTTTTTCCTGACGACCGTCGGCCGCGTCCAGACGCCGACCTTGTCGATCGTCGTCGAGCGCGAAGAAAAGATTCGCCGCTTCGTGGCGCGTGACTATTGGGAAGTCAAAGCCGACTTTGTTTGCGCCGCCGGCTTCTACGAAGGCCGCTGGTTCGACTCGAAGTTCAAGCGAGACGAGTTCGATCCCGAAAAGCGCGATTCACGGCTCTGGAGTGCCGCGGCGGCTGAATCGGTCGTTGCCGCCTGCCGCGACAAGCCGGGTATCGTGACGGAAGAGTCGAAGCCGTCGACGCAACTGTCGCCGCTCCTGTTCGACTTGACGAGCCTGCAGCGCGAGGCAAACGGCCGCTTTGGCTTCTCGGCGAAGAACACGCTGGGCCTCGCTCAGTCGCTCTATGAACGGCACAAGGTGCTGACCTATCCGCGGACCGATTCGCGTGCGTTGCCCGAGGACTACCTCGACGCCGTGAAGGGGACGCTCGACATGCTCAAGGAGTCGGACAACTACCTGCCGTTCGCCAAGCAGGTCCTCGACAAGGGTTGGGTCAAGCCGAACAAGCGGATCTTCGACAACTCGAAGATCAGCGATCACTTTGCGATCATCCCGACCCTGCAGGCGCCGAAGAACCTCTCGGAACCCGAACAGAAACTGTACGACCTCGTCGTCAAGCGTTTCCTTGCGGTGTTTTTCCCGGCCGCGGAATCGCTCGTCACCACGCGTATCACCGAGGTCGTCGGACACTTCTTCAAGACGGAAGGCAAGGTACTTGTCACGCCGGGCTGGTTGCAGATCTACGGCCGTGAAGCGGCCGGTGCCGACGCGAATCTGGTGCCCGTCGCCAAGGACGAGAAAGTCAAGACCGAGTCGATCGCCGCACAGGCACTCGTCACCAAGCCGCCCGCACGCTACAACGAAGCGACGCTGCTCTCGGCGATGGAAGGCGCGGGCAAGCTTGTCGAAGACGAAGAGTTGCGCGAAGCCATGGGCACAAAGGGCCTCGGAACACCGGCCACGCGCGCTGCCATCATCGAAGGGCTGCTTGCCGAAAAGTACCTGTTACGTGAGGGCCGTGAGCTGATCCCGACCGCCAAGGCGTTCCAGTTGATGACCTTGCTGCGCGGCCTGGGTGTCGACGAACTGACTGCGCCCGAACTCACGGGCGAATGGGAACACAAGCTCGCACAGATGGAGCGCGGACTGTTGCCGCGTGACGCCTTCATGCGCGAGATCGCGCAGATGACGCAGACGATCGTCAAGCGCGCCAAGGAATACGATTCGGACACCATCCCGGGCGACTATGCGACGCTCGTGACGCCGTGCCCGAACTGCGGCAATGTGGTCAAGGAGAACTACCGTCGTTTCGCCTGTACGAAATGCGAGTTCTCGATCACCAAGGTCCCGGCCGGGCGCCAGTTCGAGATTCCCGAGGTCGAGGAGTTTCTGACCAAGAAGGAGATCGGGCCGCTGTCAGGCTTTCGCAGCAAGATGGGGCGGCCGTTCTCGGCGATCCTCAAACTCGCGTTTGACGACGAGATCAAGAATTACAAGCTCGAGTTCGACTTTGGCCAGGATCTGGGCGGAGAAGATGGCGAAGCGCCCGACTTCTCGACCCAGGAGTCGGTGGGCGCCTGCCCGAAATGTCAGGGTCGCGTGTTCGAACTCGGTATGAGCTACGTCTGCGAGAACAGCGTCGCGAACCCGAAGACTTGCGATTTCCGCTCGGGCAAGGTGATTCTTCAGCAGGAGATGTCGCGCGAGCAGATGGCCAAATTGCTCAACGAAGGGCGCACGGATTTGCTGACGGGCTTCAAGTCGTCGCGCACCGGACGCAACTTCAAGGCCTTCCTCGTCAAGCAGAAGGACGGTTCGATCGGCTTCGAATTCGAAAAGAAAGAACCGAAGCCGGGCAAGGAAGGCGCTGCAGCAAAAACGGCAGCGGCCAAGGCGGCTGGCGCGACGGATGACGGCGACACGACGGTAGTGGCGACCAAGACGACAGCGCGCAAGACCGCTTTGAAAACACCGACAAAGACTGCAACAAAGACCGCAACAAAGACTGCCACGAAGACCGCGGCCAAGCCGGCCACGAAGTCTGCGGCCAAGCCTGCCACCAAGGCCGCCGCGAGCAAGACCGCCGCCCGCAAGACCCCCAAGGCGACCGAGTCGAACTAAGCGCGGTACACCCTGCCTGATTCCCATCGCCGGCTCGCCGGCGATGGTGCGTTAGCGCACACTCGCAAGCAGAACCGATCAACCGATTGGTTTTGAGGCTTGCGCCATCGCCCGACAAGCTGTTAAAAAGATAGCGATGGCGCATGCGGGCACGTGCCCGTTCCACTAAGTCCGGTGTTTTGCCGCTGGGGCGCCTCGATCCATTCGAAGATGAAAATAGCCATTCTCGACGACTATCAGGATGCGGTTCGCAAGCTCGATTGCTTTGCCTTGCTGGCCGATCATGACGTCAAGGTTTTCAACAATACGGTGCGCGGCATCGGTCAATTGTCCAGTCGTCTTGCGGAGACCGAAGCACTGGTCCTGATTCGCGAGCGCACGCGCGTCACCTCGCAACTGCTTGACAAGCTCCCGAAGCTTCGCGTGATTTCGCAGACCGGCAAGGTCAGCGGGCATATCGATATCGATGCGTGTACCGATCGCGGCATCGTCGTGCTCGAGGGCCGTGGTTCGCCCTACGCGCCTGCCGAGCTGACCTGGGCACTGATCATGGCTGCGCAGCGACGCATCCCTCAGTACGTTGCCAACCTCAAGCAGGGGGCGTGGCAGCAGTCGGGCCTCAAGACCTCGTCGATGCCCGCGAACTATGGCCTCGGCCATGTCTTGCGTGGCCAGACGTTATGCATCTGGGGCTACGGCAAGATCGGTCAGTTGGTGGCCGGCTATGGTCGTGCGTTCGGCATGAACGTCGTGATCTGGGGCCGCGAGCACTCGCAGAAAGCCGCGCGTGAGGACGGCTACGAAATTGCGACAAGTCGTGAAGACCTGTTCGCACGTGCCGACGTGCTGACGGTCCATTTGCGTCTGCATGACGACACGCGTGCCATCATCAGTCGGCAAGACTTGCTGCAAATGAAACCGACCGCGCTCTTTGTCAATACGAGCCGCGCCGAGTTGCTCGACGAAAACGCGATTGTCAGTGCCCTGACCGAAGGCCGGCCTGGCATGGTTGCGGTCGACGTGTTCGAGAGCGAGCCGATTCTTCAGGGGCACAGCTTGCTGCGCATGGAGAACGCGGTGTGTACGCCGCACATCGGTTATGTCGAGCACGAGAGTTACGAGCTCTACTTCAGCGGCGCCTTCCAGAACATCCTCGACTACCTCGATGGCAACACCCAGAGCGCGGTGAACCCTGAGGCACTCAGCAAGCACCGCCGCACGCGAACCTGAGGCCGCCTCAACTGGCGATCGTCGAGGAGATGAAGTCGGGCACGCGGCTCACGAATGCATCGCCATCGCGGCGACCCAGATCGTAGGCGTGCTGCATCTGCGAAGGGCTCGTGTAGTCCCAGCTTGAGATCGGCACCTTGGTCGACGGCTGGACATAGAGCCGATGCTGTACGTCGTGATTGAGCAGGAACATCTGCGGCCGTGGATAACGGCGCGTCACCATGACGAGCACCAGGCCTGGCGATGCATCGAGCCCGTCGACCGGCACATTGTCGACCATGCCCCCATCGAGTACCGGACGACCCTCACGTCGCAAGACCGGGGTGAAAGGCGGGGTGCATGAAGACTGCAGGATCAGGTCGGCAAGATCGTCTACGGTGGCACAGTCCTGCACGCGCACGAACTCCCGATGAAAACCGATCCGGCGCCCGAGTGTGGGATGCAAGGTCTTGCGGATATGTTTTTCGATGTTATGGGCGAGCAGAGCGGCCGCCACACCTGAACGCGCGCCCAGCCAGCGGGGCAGATGCGAGACGCCGACACGGATTTCCGGGGCGCGTTTGAGCGCGTCGAAGTGCTCGCCGTAGATGTCGAGCAGCGCGCGACGGTAAATCTTGTAGTGCGGGAATACCGATTGACCACGTACCAGGAGGTTGCCCCAGTACACGTTTTTCTTGTTGAGCTGGAGGGCCTGCTGGTAATACCGCATGACCCACTGCGAGTCACGTGTATAGAGCATGCAGGCGGTCGCCGCACCGGCCGAAATTCCCGATATCACCCGTGGCGAGAGGCCGATCTCGGCCGAGACGACGTCCCAGAAACCCGCTTGCCACCAGCAGCGGTTGCCGCCGCCGGCGAATACGACTTGATCGAACATCCTTGAGGGTCCTGACTGACGGGGGTGGACGGAGTAGTCCCACGACGATACCCCCTCGGCTGCGGTTTCACCGCCGAGGACGCCCTCCAGTCCGGGATCCCGATAAATTTCAGGGCGAGGGCTAGCCTTGTGAAAAAAAGCTCTGCTATAATTCGGCCTCTGTTTGGGGCGTTAGCTCAGTTGGTAGAGCAGCGGACTCTTAATCCGTAGGTCGAGTGTTCGAGTCACTCACGCCCCACCAAGCATTTTGAAGGGCCGGTCCGCGAAAGCGGACCGGCCCTTTGTCTTTTTACTGCACGTTCTGCGTGCGTCTGTCTGTACCTTTCGCTGTCGCCATTTGGCCTCGGGGCGCTTTGGTAAACTCGGCGCATTCGATCTGTCGCGTTCATGTACCCAGACTACCCGATCTATCCCTACTTCCTGCTGATGGCCGCGCTCACCGTCTGTTTCTCGACGCGGCTCTGGCGATTCGTCGATGGAGTGCCTACCCGCTCGGGGGCCCGGATCGAGTCGATCGACGGCATGCGGGGCTATCTCGCGCTCAGCGTCATGGTCCATCACGCAGTCATTGCGCGCGCCTGGCTCGCCACGGGTAGCTGGGTGCTTCCCACCGATCCGTTCTACGCACAGCTGGGCAGTGTCGCGGTCAGCCTCTTCTTCATGATCACGGGCTATCTCTTCTGGGGCAAGCTCGTCGCGAAAGAGGGTCGAGCGGATTGGATGGGTCTTTATATAGGGCGCCTGTTCCGCATCGCCCCCCTCTACTGGCTGACCATCGCCATCATGACGCTGCTGGTGTTCGTCCGAAGCGACTTCGAACTCAGGCAGGCACCGGGTGCACTGGCCGCCGAGCTTTGGCGCTGGTGCCGGCTCGGGATGTTTCCAGGCCATGATTTCAATGGCTATCCGAATGTGTGGATCCTGATCGCGGGCGTGACCTGGACGCTCAAATATGAGTGGCGTTTCTATTTCGCGCTGCTGCCTCTATCTGTATTCGCGAAACCGCGCATTCATTTGCTGGCTGCGGCGCTCGCCTGCGTCATCGCATGGGCGGCGGCGGCGATCACGCAATTCAACGGATGGGGTTACACGGCACTTTTTTCAGCCGGCATGTTGAGCGCGTCGCTGTCGGTGGCTTTGAAAGGTGGGCTGCCGAATGCATCGCGGCTCCGTTTCCCGCTTTCTCCCAGCATGGCCTCGACGCTGGTCGCGATGCTTCTCGTCGTGACGTTCGTTATTTCTCCTCGTCCGTTTGGTGTGCTTCAAGTCTCGCTCCTGGCGCTCGTGTTCTTCCTGGTTTGTCAGGGCGCGACTCTGTTCGGGCTGTTCACGAGCCGTGCCGCCGTTCGCCTGGGTCATATCAGTTACGGGATCTATCTGATGCAGGGGCTCGTGATCTCGGTGATCTTCGATCATCCCGTCACGCGCCAGTGGGTGGCGCGAAACGAGAGCGCTTTTTGGTGGCTGACACTCGCCGTGGCGCTCGCGCTATGCGCCGTTGCCGCGATCGTCCACGTTCTGCTCGAACGACCCTCGATCGATTTGGGCCGGCGTTGCGCAAGCGCCGTGAAAAACCGCGTGGCAAAGCGGCGCGAACAGCTCTCGATGAACTGATGTAGCCACTCGGGCGTGCCGAAGGCGCCGCTCTATCGCGCATCGGACGCTTCGGATTCCTGCTCATGGGCACGCCGAATCCGTTTTTCTCAGCAAAATCCGATACATCCCACGATTTGCGCGGGGGTTAACCACGAATCCTCGGAACCGTGCGCACTCTATGAGCCTACAGCCCGTCGCATGAATACAACGAACGCCGGAAGCGTTTTCGGCGCGCTTGGTTTATTACTGTCAGGGCAGCGATTCAATTAAGAGATTCATTGCCGATAAGTAACCTGTTTAT
>JAMFSK010000134.1 GCA_026225235.1 Burkholderiales bacterium | reverse complement strand
TCAAAGGCACACGTTTCACCGTAGTGGTCCGCGCCGACGACGACCCCTTCGATATGAACAAGCCGCGCGGCAAGCAAGACTGGAAGCGCGATCCGCACGTGATCTGGTATCCGCGCACCACCGGCATCTGGCGCACCGTGTGGCTCGAACGTGTCGCGGCGAGCCGAATCGATCGCATCAAGTGGCAGGCCGATGTGGCGCGTTGGGACGTGCGCGCTGATTTGCGCTTCGTCGATGCACCGGCTGATGGCAGTGTGCGCATCAAACTCTCGATTAACGGCCGTACGCTTGTCGACGACACGGCGCGTCTCGACGGCGCCGAATTCTCGCGCGTGTTCCCGCTGCCGTCCGATCACGGGATCGACGACGGTCGCGAAGACTGGATGTGGAGCCCCGAGCATCCGCAATTGATCGATGCCGAGATCGAGTTGCGGGACGCCGCCGGGAAGGTCATTGATCGTGTTGAGAGCTACACCGCGTTGCGCAGCGCCTGGATCGATCACGATCGCTTCATGCTGAACAGCCGGCCCTACGCTTTGCGCATGGTGCTGGATCAGGGCTACTGGCCCGACGGCCTGATGACGGCCGATTCGGCCCGCCTGCGACGCGATGTCGAACTGATCAAGTCGCTCGGTTTCAACGGGGCGCGCAAACACCAGAAGGTCGAAGATCCGCGCTGGCTCTATTGGTGCGACGTGCTCGGCCTCGCCGTGTGGGGTGAGATGCCCTCGGCCTACGGCTTCTCTGACGAGACCGTCTCGACGGTGATCGACGAATGGCAACAGGTGATTGAACGCGATAGCTCCCATCCCTGCATCATCGCCTGGGTGCCGATCAATGAATCATGGGGCGTGCCGGACTTGCCACATTCGCCGCGCCAGGTGGCGCTCGTCAAGGCGCTCTACGCCCTGACACATGCCATGGACGGCACGCGTCCAGTGGTCGGCAACGACGGTTGGGAAATGCCATGCGGCGATCTGGTCAATATCCACGACTATCACCACGACCCTGAAGTCCTGTTCTCACGGTATGCAACACGTGAAGCGGTCGATGCCACGCTCGCCTCGGTACGACCAGCGCGCCGGCGCCTCTTGCTCGACGACTACGATGCGACGGGTCGCCCGGTGCTGTTGACCGAGTTTGGCGGCATTGCCTGCATCACAGAAGGGGAAGGCTGGGGCTATTCGGTGGCGACCTCGGGTGAAGAACTGCTGACGCGCTACACCGCCTTGCTAGATGCCGTTCACCGTTGCGACGCCTTGTCAGGCTTTTGCTATACGCAACTGACCGACACCTTCCTCGAAAAGAATGGTCTGTTGACCGAAACCCGCGAAGCAAAGGCCGACCTCGTCGGGCTTGCCCGCGCGACGCTCGGCGCGGCGGCCGCCGGGCGGCGAGATTTTGTGGCCAACCCGCTCGGCTACAACGAGCGCTGGCTGGCGAAACAGCCCGTCTAACTACACAACATAAACACTCGGACTCTGCCAGGGACCGAAGGAGACAAGTATGAAAGCAAGATTTTCCGCATGCGCGGCGATGGCCGCGTTGTCGGCGGCTTCCTTGTTGTTTGCCGGTGCAGCTCACGCCGAAACCGACATTCAATTGTGGACTCTGCTGTCGGGCGGCGACGGCGCACGCATGAAGCAACTGGTCGACGGTTTTAACGGCAGCCAGAAAGATGTCAAGGTCACCACGACCACCCTCAAATGGGGTGAGCCGTTCTATACCAAGGTCAAGACCGCCGCTGCGGTGGGTGAAGGTCCCGATGTCGTGACGATCCACCTCTCGCGCCTCTCGGGCCTCGCGCAGACTGGCGTGTTGCGGCCGATCTCGCAGGCGGAGTTCGACGCCTCGACGCTCAAGGGCAGCGACTTCTTCGACAAGCTGTGGGCGAAGGCGCACTACCAGGACAAGCTCTACGCGGTGCCCCTCGACACGCATGCGCTCGTGCTCTACTACAACAAGGACCTGATCAAGAAAGCGGGTCTCGCCGATGCCGACGGCAAGCTCAAGCCGATCTCGAACATCAACGAGCTGAGCGCGGCTTTCAAGGCCGTGAAGGACAAGACGGGTGCGGCGGGCTTCACGATGGAGAACGCGCAGGACTCGTACAACGGTGCATGGCGCTTGTGGCTCACGATGATCGACCAGCAAGGCGGCAAGATCATCGACAACAACACCGTGTCCTACGGCAAACCGGGTCAGCAAGCTTTGCAGACGATGACCGACTGGTATGCGCAAGGGCTCGGCACCAAGGGGCTCGACTACGGCGCATCGACTTCCGAATTCATCGCCGGCAAGGCCGGGTTCATGATCAATGGCGTCTGGGAAGTGCCGACGCTTGTTGACGATGCCGCGACCAAGAAGCTCGGTTTCGACTATGGCGTGATACCGCTGCCTTCGCTGTACAACGGCAAGCAAAGTGTTTGGGCCGATTCGCACGCCTTTGCGATCCCCGACAACAAGGGCAAGCCGATTGCGCCCGATCATGTGAAGGCCGTGCTCGCCTTCGTCAATTATGTCGAGCAGCACGCAATCGTCTGGGGTGGCGGCGGTCATATCCCGGCCTATAAGCCCGTGACCCTGTCGGATCAGTTCAAGCAAATGAAGCCGAACTCCGACTACGCGCAGATCGTGGCCGAACACGTGACCTACGATCCGGACGGTTGGTGGAGTGGCGCGGCCGGACCGCTCGAAGCGGCGGCCGCCAAGTATTTCCCGGCAGCCATGAGCGGCCAGTTGCCGGTGGACCGGGCGCTCAAGATGTTCGACTCCGACGCCAACAAGTTGTTGAAGCGTTCCGCGCCGTAAGGCAAGACGATTGACGGCACAGCGATGAATGCAGACACCATGACGAGTCGATCCAAACCCGACCTCGCGCAAGCGAAGTCCGCCGCCTCACCGCCCAGAAAGGGTGGCGTCGATGCGCGCGGCCAGATGCGCATGGCCTGGCTGATGCTCGCGCCGTTTGTGCTCGCCTATCTGTTGTTCTTTCTGTGGCCGGCGTTGCAGACGGTGAGGTTGAGCTTTACGGAGAGCGGCCTCACCGACACGAAGTCCTATGTCGGGCTCGCGAACTATGCCCAGTTGATTGCCGATGACGACTTTTGGTCGGCACTCGTGCAGACGGGCTACTTCGCGTTGCTGACCGTCGTGCCGTTGACGGCGCTGGGCTTAGGCATGGCCTTGCTCGTCAACCGGTTGACGAGGCTGCGCGGGTTGGTGCAAGCGATCTTTTTCCTGCCCTACGTGTTGCCGGTCGCGGTCATGACCTTGATCTTCGGTTGGCTGTATCACCCGGTCTATGGCTTGATCAACGGTATCTTCGGCGGGACCCGCGCCTGGCTTAACGACGTGAACTGGGCGATGCCGTCGGTTGCGCTGGCGACGATCTGGTGGACGGTCGGTTTCAATATGTTGTTGTTTGTCGCGGGTCTGAAGAACATTCCCACCGAGCTCTATGAGGCCGCGGAGCTCGATGGTGCGAATCGCTGGGAACAGTTCCGGTACATCACCTGGCCGCAGCTCAGGCCGACCACGGGCCTCGTGTTCATGCTCCAGTTGATTGGCTCGTGCAAGATCTTTGCACAGCCTTATATCCTCACGGGTGGCGGCCCCTTCAACACGACTCGGGTGGTGCTTCAGTATATGTATGAGCAAGGTTTCCCGAGTCAGAACGCCGGGTATGCGTCGGCAATTGCGTGTGCCTTCCTGATTGTGGTGCTCGCGCTGGCGTTGGCTCAGGCCGGGTTCACGTGGTGGCGCGTGCGGAGGGTTGCACGATGAATCGGCACATTACTGCGAGCGCGGTGATCGCGACGCTGTTGACACTCCTGCTGGCGATCGTCTGGGCGATGCCTTTGTTGTGGGCCGCGAGTACCGCGTTGCGGCCCGAGAGCCAGACCGTTGTGACGCCTTTGCAATGGCTACCGCATCCTGCCGTGTTCAGCGCGTTCGCTCACGTGCTCTCGGTTGGCAATTTGGCGGGCTGGTTCCTGAATAGTGCGGTGACTGCGGTGGCTGTCACCTTGATCACGATTGCGATCAGTCTGACTGCCGCTTATGCGTTTTCGCAATTGCGGTTTGCGGGTGGCAACGTGCTGTTCTGGATGACGATGATCGGCTTCATGTTTCCCTTCGAGGCTTTGCTGATTCCGCTGTTTCGGGAGATGCACAGCTTTGGGCTGAC
>JAMFSK010000133.1 GCA_026225235.1 Burkholderiales bacterium | reverse complement strand
GGCGGATCGAATGCCACGATGAGTGCGGTACACTCGCAACTTCTTCCTGTACAGGTCTGCGTCCCTTTATCGAACGCCTTCTCGCGGCGATGAAGCGGGCCGTTCGACGTGGCGAAAGCCACGCCGGAAATGGGTAAACCGATGTCGATTGAACGAATCCAGCAGCATTTCCGGGACAGCGTGGCCGTCCATCTCGAAGCAGTCGAGACCCTCGCCGTGCCGATCGCCGCCGCGATCGATGTGATGTTCGGCGCGCTCGCCAACAATGGCAAAGTGCTCGCCTGTGGCAACGGCGGCTCGGCCGCCGACGCCCAGCATTTTGCGGCCGAACTGATCGGCCGCTTCGAGCGCGAACGCCCGAGCCTCGGCGCGATCGCCTTGACGACGGACACCTCGATCCTGACCTCCGTCGGCAACGACTATCACTTCGACGAGATCTTTGCGCGCCAGGTCCGCGGCCTCGGCCAGTCTGGCGATGTGCTACTGGCCATCAGCACGTCTGGCAATTCCGCGAACGTGCTTGCCGCGATTCGCGAAGCGCACGAACGCGAGATGACCGTCGTGGCGATGACCGGGAAGGGCGGTGGCAAGGTGAACGAAGAACTGTACGACACGGACATTCATATCAGTGTGCCGTCCGAGCGTACCGCGCGTATCCAGGAAGTGCACCTGTTGACCCTTCACTGTTTGTGCGACGGCATCGATGCGATGCTGCTCGGCGACGAATGACCTTCCGCATGATCCTTTTCCGTTCGAGGAGAACGACCCGATGACCGTCACCCGCTTGTCCAAAGCGCTCTGTACCGCTGCGCTCGCAGCCAGCCTTTGTGCGTGCCTGCAGGGATGCCCGTTGCTCGTCGTGGGCGCAGCCGGAGGTGGTGCCCTGGTTGCGACCGACCGACGTTCCGTCGGTGCGCAGACCGAAGATCGCGAGATCCAGGCCAAGACCCAATCCATGTTCATCGGCGATTTGCCTGATGATGCCCACATGGACGTGACCGTGTTCAACCGTCGCGTGCTGTTGACCGGTGAAGTGCCGAACGACGAAAGCAAGCGCAAGGCCGAAGCCATCGTTCGCACGATCGACAACGTGCAAGGCATCATCAACGAACTCACGATTGGGCCGCCGAGCGACTTTACTTCGCGCTCGTCTGACGCGTATATCACCAGCAAGGTCAAGGCAGCGCTCTTCACTGAGAAGGACCTGAGCTCGAACTACTTCAAGGTGGTGACCGAAGGCGGGAAGGTTTATCTGATGGGCCTCGTGACGCCGGCCGAAGGCGACAAGGGTGCCGATGTGGTGAGCCGTGTGACGGGTGTGGTGCAGGTTGTGAAGGTGTTCCAGTACATCACGCCGGATGAAGCGCGTCGCCTGTCGCTGGGGCAGGGCGATAACGCGGCAAGTGGCACCTCGAGCGGTGGCGCTCCGGCAGCAGCACCGGCCGCACCGGCTCCCGCACCTGACGATGGTGTGACGACCGGCGCGATACCGGACAGTGGCGTGAGCTCGCAATCGATCGATACCCAACCGCCTGCGCCCGTGAAGAATGCGTCGCCGGTGCTGCCGGGCAATCCCGGGAAGTCGCAATAAACCGGATTGCTTGGTATGAGGCGTCGACGGGTGGGGCAGGCGGCGTATGCCGCGCGCGCGGTAGTGGCGTTTGTTGTTGTGATGGCGGGGATGACGGGATCGATCTCCAGCGCGGTGGCCGTGGACACGGTCGCTGCGCAGGCGATCTATAAGGCCAACGCTTGTGCGAGTTGCCATATGGTCGATCGCAAGCTGGTCGGTCCGGCTTATCGGGACATCGCCGCGAAGTACAAGAACGACGCCGGCGCGCAGGCGAGGCTAGAGAAGGTGGTGAAGAATGGCGGGGCGGGAGTATGGGGAGCGATCCCGATGCCTTCCCACCCGCGCATGAGCGATGCGGACATTCGGACGGTGGTTCAGTGGATTCTGGCGGGAGCACCGGAAAAGTAGCCGCGCTCATGAGCTCGCTGCAAGGGGCATCCCTCTTGCGGAAGGATGGTTTTGCTGTGCTAGAATCGGTTGTCGTTGGGGGGGTAGCTCAGCTGGGAGAGCGTCGCGTTCGCAATGCGAAGGTCGGGAGTTCGATCCTCCTCCTCTCCACCAGGAACATGTCTCAGGTTATACAAGGAAAGTCCTAAAACCCGCGTAGCCGCAAGGCTCCGCGGGTTTTTTATTTCCATTGTCGTCCAACGGCATTCGT
>JAMFSK010000132.1 GCA_026225235.1 Burkholderiales bacterium | reverse complement strand
GTCTTGATGTTGGCGACGATGGTCTGATAGTCGCTATGGCCGAACGGCGTGTAGACCTCCTGAATATCCGCTTCCTGAACGCCCTTCGATTTCAGGAACGCACGCAGGATCTTGTTGGTCGTGCGCGGATACACATAGTCAGTGCCGAGCAGGAAGAAGCGCTTGGCGCCGCCGCCTTCCGCGCTCATCAGGTATTCCGTCGCGGGGATCGCTTGCTGGTTCGGCGCGGCGCCCGTATAGAACACGTTGCGCGACATTTCTTCGCCTTCGTACTGAACCGGATAGAACAGCATCCCGTTGAGCTCTTCGAAGACCGGCAGCACCGACTTGCGCGAGACCGAGGTCCAGCAGCCGAACGTCACGGCGACCTTGTCTTGCGAGATCAGCTGGCGTGCCTTTTCGGCGAACAGCGGCCAGTTCGAGGCCGGGTCGACCACGACGGCTTCGAGCGGGCGACCGAGCACGCCACCGGACGCGTTGATCTGCGCGATGGTCATCAACGCGGTGTCCTTGAGCGATGTCTCCGAGATCGCCATGGTGCCCGACAGTGAATGCAGGATGCCGATCTTGATCGGTTCCTTGCTGTCCGCTGCAAACGAGAGCGGTGCTTTACCAGCGATTGCGGCGGCTCCGGCCATCGAGCCGAGCTTCAGGAGCTTGCGTCTGTTCATCATCGTCCCTTCTTTTATTAGTCCAGGTGAGTGGCGTGTGCGAGTGTTCTGGGTGAGGCGGCGCACTGAGAGGCAGAGGTCTAGCAGGACCGAATATGCAAGGGATGTGCCATTTGTCCGAAGTGCAATGCTGGCGGGCACTTGCATCAATTCGCTGGGGGCACGCCCGCTCGGGCGATGACGGGGCCGCCGCACTTGGTGCGGGCGCTGCACGTTGCTGGTGCGGCGTCTCTGACCCCACCCGAGGGCGCATGCGCGGGCGTGGTGCGCAAGGGGGCGGCGGCCCGGGGTCGTGCGGGTTGAGCGGCGGAGGTAATATGGCTGTCTGCACAGTTGCGAGACAGCCACCAGCACAGTTTGTATTCGGGCGCGCGAATGCCGCTGTCTGTATTGGCTGTGCTTTATTAGACTCCGTCTAACCTATCAAGGAGACGCCATGAACATGCGTGAAACGGGCAGCACCGTCGATCTGTCTGCCTTCTGGATGCCGTTTACGAACAACCGCCAGTTCAAGGAGGCACCGCGCCTGCTGGTGTCCGCCAAGGGGATGTACTACCGCACGGACGACGATCGCGAGATCCTCGACGGCACCGCGGGTTTGTGGTGCGTGAACGCCGGGCATTGCCGCACCGAGATCGTCGAGGCCGTGAAGGCTCAGGTCGAGACGATGGAGTTTGCACCGACCTTCCAGATGGGTCATCCGAAGGCCTTCGAAGCGGCCACTCGGATTGCCGCTCATACGCCGGGCGACCTCAAGAAGATTTTCTTTGCGAACTCCGGCTCGGAAGCGGTCGACTCCGCGCTGAAGATCGCGCTGGCCTATCACCGCGCGCGCGGCGAAGGGCAGCGTACCCGGCTGATCGGGCGCGAGCGTGGTTACCACGGCGTGGGTTTCGGGGGGATCTCGGTTGGTGGGCTCGGACCGAATCGCAAGGCGTTTTCCGGGCAGTTGCTACCGTCGGTCGATCATCTGCCGCAGACTTATAGTCTTAAGGAACAGGCGTTCACCAAGGGCCAGCCGTCCTGGGGTGCACATCTGGCGGACGAACTCGAGAAGCTCGTGACCCTGCATGACGCGTCGACCATCGCCGCGGTGATCGTCGAACCGCTCGCGGGTTCGGCCGGCGTGCTGGTGCCGCCGCAAGGTTATCTCAAGCGCTTGCGCGAGATCTGCGACAAGCACGGTATCCTGCTGATTTTTGACGAAGTGATCACGGGTTGGGGTCGTCTGGGCGCACCGTTCGCATCGCAGTATTTCGGCGTGACGCCGGACCTGCTGACCATGGCCAAGGGCACCAATAACGCGACCGTGCCGATGGGCGCGGTGGCAGTGAGCACGCGTGTGCACGACGCCATCGTTGACGGCGCGGCGGCGGGCATCGAGTTCTTCCACGGCTACACCTACTCGGGCCACCCGCTTGCGGCCGCAGCGGCTGTGGCGACGATGGATGTCTATGAGAAGGACAACCTGTTCGAACGTGCGGCCAAGATCGCTCCGCACTTTGAAAAGGCCATCCATGGTCTGCACGACGCGCCGAACGTGCTGGACATCCGCAACCTCGGGCTGGTCGGCGGCGTGGAACTCAAGCCGCGCGACGGCAAGCCGGGCGCGCGCGGCTATGAGGTGTTCGTCAAATGCTTCGAGAAGGGCGTGCTCGTGCGCTGCACGGGCGACATTCTCGCCTTCTCACCGCCGCTGATCGTCAGTGAGCAGCAGATCGATCACCTGTTTGGAACGGTGGCGGAGGCGTTGAAGGAAACGGCTTGATAGCGTGGACCTCACTGGCACTCGAGTCGCAGCGGGACGCGGTACGCCGACTGGTACCGCGTTTCCGTGTGAGCAATCCACGTGTGTTCGGATCGGTTGCGCGCGGCGAGGACTGTGAAGAAAGTGACCTTGATTTGTTAGTGGACCCGTTACCGGCCACGACGCTTCTCGATCGAGGTGGTCTGCTGATCGAACTCGAGGACTTGCTAGATGTCCGTGTGCACTTGCTGACACCGGGGGACCTACCGCCCGAAATTCTGGCCCGTGCGCTCGCGGATGCCCGAGCCGTATAGGATGGTGTTGGCTTCCTCCAAACAAAAGGGGCGCCTCCTTGCGGAAGCGCCCCTTTTTCGTTTGTTCGACCCGATCAGTACGTTTTCATCTCGGGATCGATCTGCCGTGCCCAGCCGTCGACACCGGTCTGCAGGTTGTAGATGTTCTTGAAGCCACGCGCTTCAAGGAACATCGCTGCCTGGGCGCTGCGGCCGCCGTGGTGGCAGATGCAGACGATCGGCGCGTCAGCGTCGAGTTCGGCGCTGCGCGCCGGAATCTCGCGCAACGGAATGGTGATCGAGCCCGGGATCTTCGCGAGTTCGAGTTCCCACGGTTCACGCACGTCCAGCAGGACCGGCGTGCCGCGTGCGGCGCTGCTTTCAGCCTCAGCCAGCCATTCGGCCAGCGACGACGGGGTAATCTGTTGCATGCTCAGAACTTGAAGTGAGACGGTTGAACGGCATTGATCAGCGGCTCGACATACGTCTCGAACACGTCTTCGACCCGGTATTCAGCCTCGCCAACGCGCGTGATGATCTGGGCCTTCTGCACCGGCAACACGCCCACAAATACCCCGAGGCGTCCGCCGATCTTGAGTTGAGCGAGCAGTTCCTGCGGCAGCACAGGCAAGCCACCGGATACGCAGATCACGTCAAATGGCGCACCATCGGCCCAGCCGCGCGCGCCGTCGCCTTCAACGACTTCGGCGTTCGTCACGCCGTTCGCCGTGAGGTTCTCACGGGCGAGGGCGACCAGTTCGGGTTTGATATCGATGCTCAGGACATGACGGCCACGATGTGCGAGCAGGGCGGCCATGTAACCGGAGCCGGCACCGATCTCGAGCACGGTTTCGTGCTTCTTGACCGCGAGTTCCTGCAGCATACGGGCTTCGACGCGCGGCGGCAGCATGCGCTGGTCGGCCGGCAGCGGGATTTCGAAGTCCGCAAATGCCATGTTGCGATAGGCCATCGGCACGAAGCTTTCGCGCTTGATGATCGACAACAGATTCAGCACATCCTGGTCAAGCACATCCCACGGACGGATTTGCTGCTCGATCATGTTGAAGCGCGCTTGTTCGGTGTTCATGATGATGGCTGTAGTGAATTCGCGGGAAGACCGGCCGCAATTGTAGCAAATCGCGCGCCTCCGGTCGGACCAGGGCTGCAACTTTGCTCGCCCGGACCAGTCGTAGCGGGGCGAGTCTCTTGTACATGAATTTTGACTAGGAGTGGAGTTTGGCGCGCCAATCAGCGATTTTTTGTTTTGAAGACCCTCACTCGCCAGCACGCCGCCGCCTGATACTCGGGCTGGCCGTGCTTGCCGTGACCGGGCTTGCACCCGCCCTGGTAGCGCCCAGGCGCGCGGTGGCTTCGCCGATGTTTCCGTTTATCCCCGACCACTACACTTTCACGCACGATCAGGTATTCAGCGCCGTTGCACGGAAATTTCCGTACCGGCGCACGCTGGCCCAGGTCTTCGACCTGTCGCTGGTGAACCCGGCGGTCGGCTTCGAGCCGGATGTCAACCGGGTCTCGGTGAGCGCCGACGTCGCGCTGACCAGCCCATTCCTGCAGCAGCCGGTCAACGGCTCGATGACGCTGAATACACAACTGGTCTACGACGCGCCGTCGCGCTCGGTCCTGCTCAAGAGCCCGCAGGTCGAACGCACGCAGTTCGGTGCATCGGCCGCTGACTATCAACAGCAGATCAACGCCGCGCTTGCCGTCGCCGCCACCCAGTTGCTCGACAACTACCCGATCTATACCTTTCAACCCGACCAGTTGAGCTTCGCGGGCGCCCAGTTTGAGCCGGGTGCGATTACCGTGCAGCGCGACGGGATCAAAGTCGAAATCGTGCAGCGCTCGGGCTAGGCTGCCGGGTACCCTTCTCCTTTCATGGATTGCCTTTCATGCTCCTGCCAGACCAAGTGACCGCCGTTGTCCTCGGTATCGTCGAAGGCCTGACTGAATTTGTCCCCGTGTCGAGTACTGGCCATCTGATCGTGGTTGGCAGCCTGCTCGGCATGCACGGCGACCTTGCCAATATGTTCGACGTCGTCATCCAGCTTGGCGCGATTCTCGCGGTCTGCTGGGAGTTCCGGCGCAAGTTGGTGGGCACTTTGGTGGGGCTGCCGAGTAGTGGCGAGGCGCGTCGTTTTGCGCTGAATGTCGTGATCGCCTGCGTGCCGGCCGCCGTTCTCGGACTGGTGCTGGGCAAGTCGATCAAGCAGGTTTTGTTTGCACCCGTGCCGGTGGCCATCGCGCTGTTTGTCGGTGGAATCGTGATCCTGCTGGTCGAGCGGCGGAACCGGAATAAGACACTCGCGCGCCAGACCGAAGATCTGCGAGGCAGTGGTGCGCGTGTCACCTCGCTCAATCAGATGAGCGTGGCCGATGCAGTCAAGGTGGGACTGGCCCAGTGCTTCGCCTTGATTCCCGGTACATCGCGTTCGGGCGCGACGATCATCGGGGGGATGTTGTTTGGCCTGGAACGCAAGGTCGCGACGGAGTTCTCTTTCTATGTCGCGATCCCGTTGCTGTTCGCCGCGACGCTGTATGAACTGCTGAAGGCGCGCGCCGCGCTGACCGGCGACGCGGCCGCGATGTTGGTAACCGGGCTGATCGCGGCGTTTATCAGCGGACTGATCTGCGTGCGCTGGCTGATGCGCTTTGTCGCTTCCCATGATTTCCGCGCCTTCGCGTGGTACCGGATCGCGTTTGGCGGGGTGATCTTGCTGTCGGCCTATACCAGTGCGGTCGAGTGGTAGGCGTGGACTGGGTCGAGTGACCGGTCGAGCCGATAGCGTTTGGTCGTCAGTCGTAGGTGGACACAGCCGCTAACTGCTTGATGTTGCGGCGTGCGCCATGAGTTGCAGCGTGCACCATGAATCCGGATAGACGGACCGGGCATTCGTGTGCCCGGTCTGTTTATGGTCTCAGATCCGTTTGAACAGCAGGTCCCAGACGCCGTGCCCGAGCGCGAGGCCGCGGCGCTCGAACTTGGTGATTGGCCGGTAATCCGGGCGCGGCGCATAGTCTGCGGCGGTGTTTTGCAGCGACGGATTGGCCGACAGAACGTCGAGCATCTGCTCGGCGTAGTTCTCCCAGTCCGTTGCGAGATGCAAGTAGCCGCCAGGCTTGAGTCGGGAAACGAGTGTCGCGACGAACGCGGGCTGGATCAGGCGGCGCTTGTGATGGCGCGCCTTGTGCCAGGGGTCCGGAAAGTAGATGTGGATGCCGTCGAGGCAGCCTTCAGGCAGCATCTGCTCGACCACTTCGACCGCGTCGTGCTGGATGATCCGGATATTATCGAGCGCTTGCTCGCCGATCAGCTTGAGCAGGGCGCCGACGCCCGGTTCGTGAACTTCGATCCCCAGAAAATCATCGTCGGGCCGTCGCGCAGCGATCTCCGCCGTCGTCGCCCCCATCCCAAAACCGATCTCGAGCACCCGGGCACCCGTGCGGCCGAAGGCCGTCGTCCAGTCGAGTGGTGCCCCTTCAAAAGGCAGCATAAAACGCGGACTCAGGTCGTCGAGCGCGCGGCGCTGCCCCGTCGAGACACGTCCGGCCCGCGTGACAAAGCTGCGAATGCGACGCCGATGCAGCACGGCGCCGTCGCCCGCTTCGTTTTCAGTGCTGGATGTTTCCGTTTCCGGGTTTTCCGGCGACGCGCTGGGCGCCTCGTCCCCATTCGGGTCGCGGGGCAGGTCGTGGGGGTTCGGCGGGGTATGAGCAGACATCGGTGACAGGCATAAGGCGGACGGCCCGAATTATACCGGTGCGGCGGAAGAGGCCGACGATCCCAGGTGGTTTGATCTTTGGCGGCGGACTGCCCACCGCCGACCTCTGAAAGTAGAGGGAGGGAATGGGTTTGGCCTTTCGATCGTTGTCGAACTTAGTGACTCGCCGAGCGATATTCTCAACGGCACCGGTATCTTCGAAAGATTTGGTGACGCAGTCACAAGCGTTTGCAGATTTTTGTCGGGATAATGTCGCGCGACCGCGATCACCCCTCGCTCTCTAAAACAGGCTTCACGCGACGACCTCGCCGCAGCCATCAATAAGCGCGCTCCCATGCAACGACGTAGCTTCTTCGCTTCCCTGGGCCTGCTGGCCTCTTCCCTTTCCGTAAAGAACGCGTTTTCGGCAACGACCGGTTCGACCGAGAAACTCTCCGCCCCTGCGTTTGCCGGCGATGTTGCACCCCCGAGCGCAGTGCGCGCAGCCCGGCACTACCTGAACCGCATCGCCGAGATCGACCGCGCCGGCCCGACGCTTCGCAGCATCATCGAGTTGAACCCGGACGCCATCGAAATCGCCCAGGCGCGTGATGCCGAACGCCGGGCAGGAAAGGTCCGAGGCCCCTTGCATGGCGTCTCCCTGGTGGTCAAAGACAACATCGCGACAGGCGACAAGATGTCGACGACCGCCGGCTCGCTCGCACTCGATGGCATTCACGCGACGCGCGATGCCTTTCTGGTCAAGCGCTTGCGAGATGCGGGCGGGGTCTTGCTCGGCAAGACCAACCTCAGCGAATGGGCCAATATCCGCTCAACGCGGTCAACGAGCGGTTGGAGCGGACGGGGCGGCCTGACTCGCAACCCGTATGCGCTTGACCGGACCACGAGCGGTTCGAGTTCAGGCTCGGCTGCAGCAGTCGCCGCCAATCTGGTCGCGATGGCGATTGGCACGGAGACGGATGGCTCGATCACGTCGCCTGCTTCGATCAACGGTCTGGTCGGCCTTAAACCAACCGTTGGACGCATCAGCCGTGACGGTATCATCCCGATTTCGCATACCCAGGACACACCGGGGCCGATCGTTCGAACCGTGAGCGATGCTGCCTTGCTGATGTCGATTCTTGCTGGCACGGACCCGAATGATCCGGCGACCTTGAATGCTCCGGCACCCGACGACTATATGCGCGCGCTGGACAAGAACGCGTTGCGCGGCGCGCGTATTGGCGTCGCACGCGAGTACTTCACGAGTCACGATGAAGTCGATCAGCGCATCGAACGCGCGATCGCTCAATTGACCTTGATGGGCGCGGTGGTGATCGATCCGATCGACTTGCCGAAGGTCAGCTACGACAACGAAGAGTTGTCGGTGATGCTGTATGAATTCAAGCACGATCTGCCGTTGTGGCTGGCGACTTTTGCGCCTCACGCACCGGTTCGCAATCTGGCTGACATGATCGCGTACAACACCGCGCATCGGGACACGGAGATGGCTTACTTCGGCCAGGAACTGTTCACGCAAGCCGAGGCGCTCGGTGACCTGGATAGCGAAGACTACAAAAAAGCGCTCGCTGCCTGTCGCAAGGGAGCATGTGAAGATGGGATCGACAAGGTGATCCGCGAACACAGGCTCGACGCGATCGTCGCACCAACCGGCGGCACCGCGTGGCTGACTGACTTC
>JAMFSK010000131.1 GCA_026225235.1 Burkholderiales bacterium | reverse complement strand
GCCGCCTCATTAATCCGGTCATGAATCTGCTGATTCAAGGCGTAATAGCCGGGTAAATCGGCGCGCGCATGACAGGCAAGCATCGAAACATGCAGCGCCTTGAGGTCAGCGAGTTGCGCCGCCGTGATACGAGCACAGGCCAGTTCGCCCGCAAAGCCTTCGAGGCATCCCAGCAGTTCAAACGCATCGCTGATATCGCTCACGCCAAGCACCGGCACGACCACACCGCGATTCGGCTGGTGCTCGACCAAGCCTTCGGCCGCGAGCGATTTCAACGCTTCGCGCAAAGGCGTGCGCGAGACTCCCAGCGAGGCACACAAGTCACGTTCATTCAGGCGCGTTCCGGGAGAAAGCGTCCCTTCCACAATGAGTTTGCGCAATGCCGTAGTGACGGCCGAGTGCAATGCCTCGCGCTTGATGGTCACGCTGCCCACCCCTTCAAAAGGGGTGGCTTGCAGGGCTGCCACATTGGCACCCTGTTGATCGGTCTGGCTTATGCCGTTATCCGTCATATCAGGCTCTATATGAATTCAGGGTTTACCAGGTCTTATACGCAATACGATCACGTTTGGCCGAGCAATTCAATCGAAAGAAGTGCGCCGGTAGCACGATTGCAAACGACTTCATCCACGAGTATGGTATGCAAAATACAAAATACCAACCACACGCCGAGGACTCATGTTGAAGCTCAATTCCCACCCGAGCGGCCGCCATTTTCTCCAAATACCGGGACCAAGTACCGTTCCGGACCGCATTCTACGGGCAATGGATTATCCGACCATCGATCATCGTGGTCCGGAATTCCAGGCACTCGGCAAAAAAGTGCTCGCCTCGATCCGCACGATATTCAAGACCAATAATCCTGTGGTGATTTATCCCTCATCGGGCACCGGTGCGTGGGAAGCCGCGATGGTCAATACGCTTTCGGCCGGCGACAACATCCTGATGTACGAGACGGGGCATTTTGCCTCGCTCTGGAAAAAGCTCGCCGACAAGCTCGCCCTGAAAGCCGAGCTGATCCCCGGCGACTGGCGTCATGGCGTCGATGCCGCGCAGATCGAAGCGCGACTCAAGGCCGATACCCAGCACATCATCAAGGCGGTGTGTGTCGTCCATAACGAGACCTCCACCGGCGTCACCTCGAATATCGCGGCGGTACGCGCCGCCATCGATCATGCCGGCCATCCGGCCTTGCTGCTGGTCGACACGATTTCAGGGCTCGGTTCGGCCGACTATCGCCATGACGAATGGGGCGTCGACGTGACCATCAGCGGCTCGCAGAAGGGCCTGATGCTGCCGCCCGGACTGGGTTTCAACGCGATCTCGGCCAAGGCGCTCGAAGCGTCCACGCACTCGACCTTGCCCAAGGCCTACTGGGGCTGGGAAGAAATCCTGGCGTCCAACGAGAAAGGCTTCTGGCCGTACACGCCCGCGACCAACCTGCTGTATGGCCTGTCGGAAGCCTGCGACATGCTGCTCGAAGAAGGGCTCGACAAGGTGTTCGCCCGCCACGAGCGCCACGGCGAAGCCGCACGCCGCGCGGTGCGCGGATGGGGCCTCGAGGTGCTCTGCCTGAACCAGGACGAATACAGCCCGGTGCTGACGGCCATCGTGATGCCCGACGACGGCAAGGGCGGCCGGCATGATGCCGACGCCTTCCGCAAGGTCGTGCTGGAGAACTTCAATATGTCGCTGGGCCAGGGGCTTGGCAAAGTGTCGGGCTGGGTCTTCCGGATCGGCCATCTCGGCGATTTTAACGATCTCACCCTGCTCGGTTCGCTGGCCGGTATCGAGGCGGGTCTGATCAAGGCGGGCGTGCCGCATCGGGCCGGCGGTGTGCAAGCGGCGATCGAGTATCTGGCGGGGACGGCAGGACGATGAACAAGGACCGGATGCAAGAACTCGCGGATGTGCTCCTCGACGCACGGCGCGCCAACAAGACGCTCAACACGTGGCCCGATACGCTGGTGCCCGCGGACAACGACGAAGCGTACGCCGCGCAGTCCGCCACGATTGCCGCCCTTGGCGGCGCAGCGGGCTACAAGATCGGCGCACGCACACCCGAGGCGTCCGCCCAGTTCGCGCCCCTGCCAGTGGGCAAAGTGTTCGAAGATGGCGCGACGCTAGCCTTCGGCGATTTTGCGCGAATCGGTCTTGAACTCGAGATCGGCTTTCGTTTCGCCACGGCCGTCGATTCGAGCTTCGTCACACTCGACGATGAGGCAATCCTCGCACGCATCGATACAGTTCACGTGACCAGCGAAGTCGTGGACAGCCGTTTCTCCGGCTTCCCCGACGTGCCCAAGCTGCTGCAACTCGCCGACCTCCAGAACAACGGGGCGCTCGTCGTCGGCAAGGGGGTGCCTTACCGGCCGGAACTGCCCTACCTCACCCCGACCGCCCGTTTCCACTGGGGCGAGCAGGAGATCTTCGCAGGCCCCGCGCGCAATCCGTGCGGCGATCCTCGCCGACTGGTGGTCTGGCTCGTGCGTGAGTTGCTCGCACGCGGCCGCACCATCGACGCCGGCAACATCCTGACGGCCGGCTCGTATACCGGCTGCCAGTTTGTCGCCTGCGCGGGAGTCGTCAGCGGCGAGATCGAGGAGATCGGCAGCGTGAGCTTCACCCTGGCGTAGCGGGGCGGTGGCGGCCCTACGGCCTGCCGCCCGTCACCGATACCTGCCTGACCACACAATAGAAAAGATTGGACCAGACCAGCCGTCACCCTGATCGCCGCACGCACGCGCAGCGATCAGGGTGACGGGTCACTACGGGAGCCTGTCATGTTTCGCCGTGTCACCACGAAAGTCCTCATCCTGCTGAGTGTGATGTACTGCATCACGTATATCGACCGCGTCAACGTCAGCACAGCGTCGGTCCAGTTCGGTGCCGAGTTTGGCCTGTCGCATACGCAGATCGGTTTCGTGTTTTCCGCCTTTGCCTACCCCTATCTCCTGATCCAGGTATTCGGCGGCTGGCTGGGCGACCGCTTCGGACCGCGCCGCACACTCACCGTCTGCGCGCTCGCCTGGGCCGGTGCGACGATCCTCACCGGCTTCGCTACCGGCCTGATGTCGATGGTGTTCGCCCGGCTGCTGCTCGGTCTCGGCGAGGGGGCGACCTTCCCGACCGCGACACGCGCGTTGTCGAACTGGATGGTGCCGGAACGGCGCGGCTTCGCCCAGGGCATCACCCACGCCGCCTCGCGGATCGGCAATGCGGTCGCACCGCCGCTGGTGACTTGGCTGATGATCAGCACCAACTGGCGCGGCTCGTTCTTTATCGTCGGCGCCGCCAGCATGATGTGGGCGGTCGCGTGGGCCTGGTACTTCCGCGACAACCCGCGTGAGCACAACAAAATCTCAGAGGAAGAAGCCAGCAAGCTGCCGTCCTATGTTGGCAACAAGACGCGCACGCCCGTGCCCTGGGGTGCGTTGATGCGCCGCATGTTGCCGGTGACGGTGGTCTATTTCTGCTATGGCTGGGTGTTGTGGATCTTCCTGAGCTGGATCCCGCAGTACTTCCAGCACAGCCAGCATATGCAGCTCGGCAAGTCCGCGCTGTTCGCCTCGGGCGTGTTCTTCGCGGGCGTGCTCGGCGACTGGCTCGGCGGCGAAGTGACCGACTTCCTGCTGCGCCGCACCGGCAATCTGCGCATTGCGCGCAACACGATGGTTGCCGTCTGCATGCTGCTGACGCTGGTGTCGCTCGCGCCCATTCTGCTGATCCACAACATCAGCGTGCCGATTGCGGCGCTTGCGCTGAGCTTCGGCTTCTTCTTCAACGAGATGACGATCGGCCCGATGTGGTCGGTACCGATGGACATCGCACCGAAGCATGCGGGCACCGCGGCCGGGATCATGAACATGGGGTCTGCCGGTGCGGCGATCGTCAGCCCGGTGGTCGGCGGCATGATCATCGACGCGACGGGCAACTGGAATCTCCCGTTTGTCGTCTCGATGATCCTGATGCTGCTAGGCACCGGCCTCGCCTTCGTGATGCGCCCGGACCGCCAGCTCAAGGAAGCCCCGGAGCCCGCGGCGGCCTCCGGCGCGGCGCGCTTCGGCTGAGTCGCGGCACACCTTCCCCTCGTTTCGGCTCACCCCGCCGCCAGACAGAAGCGGATGCCCTAGTACGGCTCCGCTCTTTTTTTGCATCGCGATCCCTCTGATGAATTAAGTTTTATGAAAGGCGGCCGTTGTACATGAAGTGCAGTAGACCGTTTCAGACGGGACGGTTTGAAGCGCTCGACTCATCCTGCAGGTATTGCAAACACGCGTCTCCGACGCGCCGTCTTTCTCAGGGCCGTAATCACTTTCCATGCTAAAGAACCTCTCGATTCGCAGTTGTCTCAACGCGATCATCGGCCTGTTCGGGGCCGCGCTCGTAGCAGGCGCCGTCGTGGGCCTGCTGTCGCTGAACTCCGCCAATCGCTCGCTCAAGCAGATGTACACGGTCGACACACCCGCGGTCGCCAATCTTGAAGGCAGCGCGGGCCAGTTGCTGCGTCTGCGCCTGTCGCTCGCCACCTATCAGTCGCTGGCCGACATGAACGATACGGCGGGCGCCACGGCTGTGCTCAAGCGCGCCGACCAGTACCTCAAGCTGTCCAATGACCGGCTTTCCGACTACCTTGCGCAGGTCGGCAACGACGCCGACGAGCACGATCTCATCGACGACATGCAGAAGAAGCGCGACACCTTCCTGCACAACGGCGTCGAGCCCGCGATGACCGCGCTCAAGGCCGGCGACCGCGCGGCGTTCGAAGAACTGCAGGCGCACAAGCTGCCCGCCCTGTACTCAGCGTATGAGAAAGCCATGCTGGTGCTCGAAAAGCTTCAGATCGATCACGGCGCAGACCGCTATCAAAGCGCCCAGGCGCGCTTCTCGATGGTGACGGCCGCAGTGGCCGCGGGCCTGATCGCCTCGCTGATGCTCGCCTTGTTTGCGCGCATCTGGCTCGTTAGAAGCATCGTCGTGCCCGTCAACTCGGCCGTCGCCAGCTTCGGCCGGATCGCCTCGGGCGACCTGACCGGCACGGTCGTGGTGGACGGTGACAACGAAATGGGCAAGCTCAGCCACGCGCTCAAGACCATGCAGGACGCGCTGACGTCGACAGTCGGCATCGTGCGCAGCGGCACGGAGTCGATCAACGTGGGCGTCAGTGAAATCGCGGCGGGGAACACCAACCTGTCGCAGCGCACGGAAGAACAAGCTGCCTCGCTGGAAGAAACCGCAGCCAGCATCGAAGAGCTGACGTCGACAGTCAAACAGACCGCCGACAACGTGCGTCAGGCCAGCGAACTGGCCGATGGCGCATCGGGCCTCGCTGCCGAGGGCGGCAAGCTGGCGCACGATGTGGTCGGCACCATGCAGAACATCGTCGACGATTCGCGCCGGATCGGCGATATCGTCGGAGTGATCGAAGGGATCGCGTTCCAGACCAACATTCTGGCGCTGAACGCAGCGGTCGAAGCCGCTCGCGCCGGTGAACAGGGGCGCGGTTTCGCGGTGGTCGCCAGTGAAGTGCGTTCACTCGCGCAACGCAGCGCGACGGCCGCCAAAGAGATCAAGGCCTTGATCGTCGACTCGACGCAACGGGTCGAGACGGGTGCCGGCCTGGTGGAGCGTTCGGGTTCGACCATGACCGACATCGTCACGGCGATCAGCCGCGTGAGTTCAATCATGGGCGAGATTGCCGCAGCCTCGTCGGAACAGAGCAACGGGATCGATCAGGTCAATATCGCCATCGCGCAGATGGACGAAGTCACGCAGCAGAACGCGGCGCTCGTCGAGCAAGCCGCTGCAGCCGCGGCATCGCTTGAAGACCAGGCACGTCGCCTGAGCGATGCGGTCGCCGTGTTCCGGATCGACCCGGCTGTACGGGGCGACGTCGGTGGCCACGCGGGGCACGGTATGGCGTCCCTGGTCAGGATGAACCTGCGCCACGCGGGCTGAAAGCCCCGCTTCACTGCCTGCCTCGACCTATCGGCCACCCTGGTTCTAACACCACGGTGGCCGATTTCATTACGACAGCGCGAGTCGGAGTGCGCGCGCCAATGCCTTCGACATTCGGCGTCGAAGGCATTTTTAAACGCTTGGGGAGCCCGCGATCATCGCGGGCATCAAACTGAGACGCGGTACTTATCTACCATCTTCTGCGATCCGTTCGATCCAGATATCGGGAGTCACGACAAACATGTCCGCCAGATAGCCCGAGTGAAAATAACCGCTCAAGGCATAGGCCGCGACGCGGGCCAGACGTTCGGGATCGGGTTCGGCCGCGGTTTGTGAGGACTTCTCCGCTGCGGGCTTCGCGCGCGGCGCCGGCTTGATGAGCGTAGCCGCCGCATCACAACCACAGACCGGCATCGAACCCCGCTGCCATTGCCTGAAGCTTTGCTTGAGTCGCGCAAAAGCGGACGTCGTCCGCACCGGTCCTGATGTCGACATTGCCTAACCCTCCGCGCCTTCACGCTCAGATAATTGAATCTAGACACCCGTAGCCTAGATCACAAGCGACATTTTCAGGAATGCTTTTCAAAAAACCAGACATGAGGCCTGCGCGCCGTCTTAGTCCAGGCAGGGGCCGTCCGAATTGCCCACTTTCAGCGTCGGCTGCCACAAGACCTGCAGACGCTCAGGCGCCTCGCCCTTGAGCAATTCGAGCATGAGCTCGATGATCTTGACGCCGACCTCATGGGGCTTGGCCGACTCGGTCGCGGTGATGTCGTACCCCATCAGCGCATCGGGCGAGCTGCCGTCGTTAATGATCAGCGACATGTCCTTGCCGATGGACACGCCCGCGTCGAGCAGGGCGCGCAGCGCGCCCACGCCACAGATCTGGTTGTCGATGATGACCGCGCTCGGGCGTGGCTGGCAGGCCAGGAGCTGCGCCATTTTCTGGTAGCCGCCCGCGCGGCTCAGTTCGCTCTCCACCCGATATTGCGGGTCCACCGGCAAGCCGGCGTTGGCCATGCCACCCATGTAACCCTTGCGGCCCTGCTGCACGAAGAACAATTCAGGTGACCCGCTGAGCAGCGCAATACGACGATGCCCCAGCCCGGCCAGCCGGGCGACTGCGATGCGCACGCCGGCTTCTGTATCGAGGTCGAACCATGCATACGGGCCGGGCAAGTTGCTGCGGCCATAGGCAACAAACGGAATGCGCTTCTTTGTCAGGTAAAGCAGGCGAGGGTCGTCGAGCTTGGTGCGCGCCACGACCATGCCGTCGACGCGACGTCCCTGGACCATGCGTTCATACGTTCGGACTTCGTCGGCCGGTGAGGCCGAGGCGATCATGAGGTCCATATCAGCCTTGCCCAAAACTTCGGTCATGCCGCCCACCACCTCGAGAAAGTACGTATCGCCGAGATCGGCCGCCATCAGCGGATAGATGATGCCGATCGCATCGGCCCGGCCGGTTGCGAGGCGCCGCGCAACGGGATTCGGTCGATAGCCGGCCGCGGCGGCTGCCGCGATGACTCGCTCGCGCGTCTGCTCGCTCACTTCAGGGTAGCCGTTCAGCGCGCGGCTGACCGTGGTCTGGGACATCCCCAGCTTGTGAGCGAGATCTTTCAGGTTCATCGACGATTCCCGACTCGGCGGGACAGAGAAGTAGGACGTCGGGCGTACAGGCAGCCGCCTTAGAGTCTGTCAGCCGATATTACATGGGCCACACCCTCGGTCAAAGCGCTTTGGGGAGAGAGCCTGCTTTAATCGCCTCGGATCGACCACTGAGGCGCTCCACTCCCCCAAAGCCTCGCCAACGGGACCCCCACTTTCGCGCAGTCGCCGTTATTACCCATTTACCCTGATGAACCCAAAAACCCCTTGAGTTGCTCAAGCACAGTGCTAAATTACGATCCAAAGCGCTTTGAAAGCGCCCAAAACCGCTTTGAATTCAAAAAACAAGATAACGAGGTAGGCGATATGAATGACCGCGCAGTCTCCCGGCAGCACGCCGGCCTGAAACCCGTCGACTGGTGGCGCGGTGGGGTGATCTACCAGATCTACCCGCGCAGTTTTTCTGACAGCAATGGCGACGGCACGGGCGATCTGGCCGGCATCACGCGCAAGCTCGACTACGTTGCGAGCCTCGGCGTCGACGCAGTATGGCTCTCGCCCTTCTTCCGCTCGCCGATGAAGGATTTCGGCTATGACGTCTCCGACTATCGGGACGTCGATCCGATCTTCGGCACGCTCTCGGATTTCGACGAACTGGTCGGCCGGGCCCACGATCTCGGGCTCAAAGTCATGATCGACAAGGTGCTCAGCCACACCTCAGACGAGCATCCGTGGTTCCGCGCGAGCCGCGCCGATCACGACAATCCGAAAGCCGACTGGTATGTCTGGGCCGATGCCAAAGCGGACGGTTCGCCGCCGAACAACTGGTTGTCGATCTTCGGCGGCTCCGCATGGCAATGGGATAGCCGGCGGCGGCAGTACTACCTGCACAACTTCCTGAAGAGCCAGCCCGACCTCAACTTCCACCAGCCCGCAGTACGGCGGCAGATCCTCGAGGAAGTGGCGTTCTGGCTCGATCGTGGCGTGGACGGTCTGCGGCTCGACACCGTCAATTTCTATTTCCACGACCGGCTGCTGCGCGACAACCCACCAAAGGTCGTGCAGAAACAGGGGCTCGACGCCGTGCCGCTGTCCAATCCGTACGCATTCCAGCAACATATTTACGACAAGAGCCGGCCCGAAAACATCGCCTTCCTCAACGAACTGAGGACGCTGCTCGACCGCTACCCCGCCACTACCACACTGGGCGAGATCGCCGACGAAGACCCCTTCGGCACGATGGCGGAATATACGCAAGGCACCGACAGGCTCCACAAGGCCTACACGTTCAGTCTGCTGAGCAACGACTTCAGCGCCGCCTACATCCGCGAAATCGTCGAGGCACTCGAAGCCCGCATCGGTGGAGGCTGGCCCTGCTGGTCGATCGGCAATCACGATGTGATCCGCGTCATGAGCCGCTGGGGAGGAGCCGATGCGCCGCCGGCCCTCGCCAAAGTGTTGATGGCGCTGCTGCTGTGCCTGCGCGGCAGCGTCTGTATCTATCAGGGCGAGGAACTCGGGCTGACCGAAGCCGAGATCCCCTTCGAGCTGTTGCAGGATCCCTACGGCATCACCTTCTGGCCGGAACTGAAAGGCCGCGACGGTTGCCGCACGCCGATGCCATGGCGCGCGGGCGCCGACCATGCAGGATTCTCGAGCGCCGAACCGTGGCTGCCGATTCCGGCCGAGCACCGGGCCAAGGCGGTCGATGTTCAGGATGGCGACCCGGACTCGATCCTCAACGCGTATCGGCTCTTTCTCGCTTGGAGAAGTGAACATCGGGCGCTGCGTACCGGCTCGATCCGGTTCATCGATGCGCCGGCAGACGGCCTCGCTTTCATCCGGCAACACGAACAGCAGCAGCTTCTGTGCATGTTCAATCTCTCCGCGCAGCCCATGTCGATATCACTTGTCGGCGTGACCGGTGTCGAACCATTGAGCGGCCATGGCTTCAGCGCCGAGCCTCAGTCCGACCGGATCGTGCTGTCTGCCTATGGCGCATTCTTCGGTCGTTTGTGACCCACACCCCGTCGCGCAACGCTGAGACTCACACTCAATAAACACAGGGCACAGCGGAACCGCTGTGCCCACGAGACTGGAGACGTTATGACTATCCGCAAATTCGCCACCCTGGGCGCAAGCATTATTCTGGGGACGTTGTTGCAGGTTAATGTGTCTTGTGCCGCCACCGTCACGATCTCCTGCAGCGCGACCGGTCACGATCTCGCGATGTGCACCCAGGGCGCCCAGGCCTGGGCGAAACAAACGGGCAATGAAGTCAAAGTGGTCTCGATGCCATCGAGCGGGCAATTGGCGCTCTACCAGCAACTGCTGAGTGCGGGCTCGTCGGATATCGACATCCTGCAGATCGACGTGGTCTGGCCCGGCATCCTTGCACAAGACCTGCTCGACCTCACTCCGTATGCGGGCAAGAACACCGTGGGGGACTTCCCGGTGTACGTCAAGAACGACACCATCGGCGGCCATCTCGTGGCGATGCCTTGGTTTGCGGATGCGGGGGTGATGTACTACCGCAAGGACCTGCTCGACAAATACGGTGTCAAAGTGCCCGACACCTGGGAAGAACTGACAGCCGACGCCAAGAAAATCCAGGACGCCGAGCGGGCTGCGGGGCACACGAAGATGTGGGGTTTCGTCTGGCAAGGCCGCAACTATGAGGGCCTCACCTGCGACGCGCTCGAATGGGTGCAGAGTTTCAATGGCGGTGCGATCGTCGATGCCTCAGGCAAGGTCACGATCAACAACCCCGGCGCGATCAGCGCGCTGACGATGGCGCACGGCTGGGTCGGAACCATCAGCCCTGAAGGCGTGCTGAACTATTCCGAAGAAGAGGCACGCGGCGTGTTCCAGTCGGGCGACGCGGTTTTCATGCGCAACTGGCCGTATGCCTGGTCGCTGGCAAACAGTGACGACAGTCCCATCAAAGGCAAGGTCGGCATCGCGGTCTTGCCCAAGGGAGGTCAGGCCGGACGTCATGCAGCCGTGCTCGGCGGCTGGCAACTCGCCGTGTCGAAATACTCGAAGCACCCCGACGTCGCAGCGAGCCTCGTCATGTACCTGACGAGCCCTGCCGAACAAAAGCGCCGCGCCATCGAGGGTGGCTATGCATCGACCCTGGTCGACCTCTATAAGGACAAGGGCGTGCGCGATGCAATCGGCCCCTTCGCCGACTCGCTCTACGATAACCTCGTCAACGCAGTGGCCCGCCCTTCCGCAGTCACCCGGACCCGCTACAACCAGGTCAGCACGGAATTTTCGGGCGCGGCCTATGCCGTGTTGTCCGGCAGCACGGATGCTGCAACCAGCGTGAAGGACCTCGATAGCAAACTGAATGGCCTGCGCCACGGCGGCAAATGGTAATGACCAAATCCTCGCCCGCGCGTGAGGTGGTGCTCGATGCGTCAACCCGCCGTTCCGGCCGGGCTGCCCGCAAGGCGTCGCTGACGCGCGAGCGAGTCCGGGCCGCGTGGCTGTTTCTCGCGCCCATGCTGATCGTGCTCGCGCTGGTTGCGGGCTGGCCGCTTGTGCGCACGATCTGGTTCGGCCTCACCAATGCGAACCTTGCGGATATTCGCCATGCCGAGTTCATCGGCGTGGCGAACTACCTGAGCCGGGACGATGGCCACTGGACCGGCCTGCTCGCCGATCCCGAATGGTGGCGCGCGGTCTGGAATACGGTCTTGTTCGCCATCGTCTCGGTCTCGCTCGAGACCGTTTTCGGCACCGTCATTGCGCTCGTGCTGAACACGCGTTTCGTCGGCCGCGGGCTAGTGCGCACTGCGGTATTGATTCCGTGGGCGATTCCGACCATCGTGTCCGCCAAAATGTGGAGCTGGATGCTCAACGACCAGTTCGGCATTCTCAACCACATCCTGATCGGCATGGGTGTGCTCTCGCACCCGATCGCCTGGACGGCGGACCCGCATCTCGCTCTGCTGGCAGTCGTAATGGTCGATGTCTGGAAGACGACCCCCTTCATGGCCCTGCTGATCCTGGCAGCCCTCCAGATGCTACCCACCGATTGCTACGAGGCGGCCCGGCTCGACGGCGTGCATCCCGTGCGAGTGTTCTTCAAGGTCACCTTGCCGCTGGTGCGTCCCGCCGTCATGGTCGCCGTGATCTTTCGCGCACTGGACGCTTTGCGTGTATTCGATCTGATCTACGTCCTGACCTCGAACAGCCCCGACACGATGTCGATGTCGGTCTATGCGCGCCAGCAACTCGTCGACTTCCAGGAGATCGGCTACGGCTCGGCTGCCTCGACCCTGCTGTTCCTGGTCGTCGCCCTCTGCATCATCGTCGCCGTGCTCGCCAGCCGCATGCGCTTCGACGAGGCTCAATAAAGGAGAGGCAACGGTGAAAAAAATACTCGGGGTCTGCGCGTTTTACGTCCTTGTCGCCGTGATCGTGCTGTATGCGGTCTTCCCGTTTTACTACGCGATCGTCTCCTCGCTCAAGCCCGCCTCGCAATTGTTTCGCGTCGACTATTTTCCGGTGTTCTGGGACTGGCAGAACTATGTGTCCGTGTTTCGCGAGCAGCCTTTTGCGGCCAATATCCTGAACTCATTGCTCGTGTCGTGTTCCGTGGTCGCCCTGTCGACGCTGCTTGGCGTCACCGCCGCCTATGCGCTCGGACGGGTGCAGTTTAGGGGGCGACGCGCGATCCTCGCCACCGTGCTGGCGGTTTCAATGTTCCCGCAGGTCGCGGTGCTGTCGGGCATGTTCGAGCTGATCCGCCTGCTAGGCCTCTATAACAACCTGGGCGGTCTCACGCTGTCGTACATGATTTTCACGCTGCCCTTCACAGTGTGGGTCCTGACGACGTTCATGAGAGGACTCCCGAAGGAACTCGAGGAAGCGGCGTTCATGGACGGCGCCAGCGCCTGGACCGTCCTGACACGCGTGTTCATGCCACTGATGTTGCCCGTGCTCGTGACGACGGGCTTACTGGCTTTCATTGCAGCGTGGAACGAGTTTCTCTTCGCCCTGACATTTACGCTGACGAACGAGCAGCGCACCGTGCCGGTGGCGATCGCCATGATCACGGGTGGCAGCGCTCACGAGTTGCCGTGGGGCAATATCATGGCCGCCTCAGTGATCGTCACTGTCCCTGTGGTCCTGCTGGTGCTGGTGTTCCAGCGACGAATTGTCTCCGGGCTCACCGCAGGCGCCATCAAAGGCTGACGCAGAGTGGCCCGTTCGCTCAAGCCGCGAGCGGCGACACCCCTGCCAGACTGCCAGCGCCGAAGTCCATTTCGTCTTCTTCACGATGCGCCCTGCCCTGGGCGAACCGATCTGACCCATCCGGCCCATCTGAACGATCCAGCGGATCGTCATCGACCTGGAACACCGATACGCCATCACGCAGGGCATGGGCCTGCTCGGCCATCGACGTGGCAGCAGCCGACGCCTGCTCGACAAGGGCGGCGTTCTGCTGGGTCACGTTGTCCATCTGGTTCACGGCGACGTTGACCTGTTCGATGCCTGCACTTTGTTCAATCGAAGCGGCGGCAATCTCGTTGATCAAGGTGGTCAGGCGGCTGATCACGGTGACCGCATTGCCGACCGTGTCGCCCGCCTCGCCAGCCTGACGGGCGCCCGCTGCGATCCGCGAAGTCGAGTCCTGGATCAGCGTCTTGATCTCCTTGGCGGCATTTGCACTGCGTTGCGCGAGTGCGCGCACTTCGCTTGCGACTACGGCAAAACCGCGCCCGTGTTCGCTCGCACGCGCCGCTTCGACCGCGGCATTGAGCGCGAGGATATTGGTTTGAAATGCAATGCTGTCGATTACATTGGTGATCTCGCCGATACGGCCCGCGCTGTCGGCGATCTCGCGCATGGTCGTCACGACGGAACCCACGGCCGTGCCGCCGCGAGTCGCCGCGTCCGACGCTTCCTGGCCGAGGTCTCGTGCCTGGCGCGCGCTTTCCGAGTTCTGTTTGACGGTGGCGGTCAGCTCTTCGAGGCTCGACGCCGTTTCTTCAAGCGAGGCGGCCTGCTCTTCGGTCCGCTCCGACAAGTCGGCATTGCCCGCCGCGATCTCCGATGCGGAGTCAGCGATCGCATTCGCACTGCCGCGCACCTGGGTGACGAGTTGCCGCAGATCTCGCGTCATTTTGTTGAGCGTGTGCAGCAGATGGGCCGTTTCGTTGTTGCCCACGACTTCGACAGAACTCGTCAGATCGCCGGCCGCCACGCGCTCAGCCACCGAGACCGCGAGCCGGATCGGCCGTGTGATCGAGCTGATGATGGCAAGCGCGATTGTCGCGGCAATGGCGAGGCAAGCCAGCAGGCCGCCGAGCAGGCCGAGTTGCTCGCGGCGCGCGTGGCCCGCCTGGTGCTCGAGCAGATCGTCGAAGACATCGAGCGCCGCGTCATCGACCTTGTACTGCGCGTCGATGACCTGGGTCATCGACGCCGCATAAGCATGCGGATCGAGTTCAAGCGTCATGGCCTTGGTGACTTTCTCGCGGGTCGTCACGAGCGCATCCAGCGTCATCTGGTTCGCGTGAGCAGCCTGCGCGTTCAGCGTCTGGGCGAGCTTCGGGTTGGCCAGGGCGATCTTGGCGAAATCGCTTTTGACCGTCGCTACATTCTCCGCAGCGCGGTCCGAGATGCTCATCAAGGTGAAGGTCTCGACCGGCGTGCTCGACTTGCGCGTAAGCACGATCGATCCCGTCGCACGCAAGCGGTTCAAATCTTCGGTCAGGGCCGGAATATTGACCAGCGCGGCGCGCGCAAGCTGAAAGCTGTCCGGGTCTGTATCGAGTGACATGCCGTAGTAGTCGAGCAGCATGCTGTTGAACTGAGTCAGGTTGCGGACCAGGACCACGTGCAGGTCGAAGCTGCGGGCCGCATCGATCGAACCGGCATCGACGCGCCCCCGCAGGGTCTGCCATGCACCGACGCTCAGTTGCCAGGCATCGTCCAGATCGCTGCGGCCGATGCGCTTGAGCTCAGCCGAGACGATCTCGGCCGAAGCATCGATCTGCTTCGCATCGGCGCGCCGTACGGCTTCGTCCGCAGGGTTGCCACTCATCATCTTGCGTGTCACGGCACCCCGATGATCCTGCACGGCGTGCAGCATGCGGACCATCGCGCGTTCGATCGGCACCCCGTCTCGTTCACGATGCTTGGCGACAATCGTCGCATTGGAACTTGCGACAAACAGCACCGTAGGCCACGCAATAAGCGCAAATGCGAGAACGCCGAGCAATGCAAACTTGAACGGAAGGGTCAGCCGGGCAAAGAGCGTCTTCATTGGAGAAGGGGGGATCTCGATTAATAGTCGCAGGGATCAGGAATGCTGGTTTCAACGGCCGAATAGCCAAAATATTGAGTCGGGGATTCCACTGATAAGCGGCTGGAATGCGGCGTCCAGCAAGGCGTTCGGGCGATAGCAACCGGACTCTCATGGGCCTGAAAATGACCATGCCGCGATAGTCAGGTTCACCGCCACTTACCGGATGGGCGCATATTCATTTGATTGAATGTGTAATAGCGCCAGCTATTGATATGTTAAAAATGACGATATGAATTAAATACAGCCGCGGGCCTGTTCAGACCTGCAAAGCGACGCCTTTATGGCCGGCCATCGGTGCAGAGCGTGCCGCAAGGGGCACAATGATTGCTTGAAACCGGTGTGAACACCCCAAGCTTTGCAGGGGCAAGTTGCCCGCCTGCGCTGAGATTCGACTCCCGGACCCTTGTCATGATCAATCGAAATCCGGCCGAAGCCGACCATCCCGCTGCCAAGCCCATTGGCCAACGTGTCGCCTTGTGCGTGCTCTATACGGCGCTCGTGGCCACCGCGCTCTGGACCATGAGCGACTTCATCCCGGCCGTCGCCTGGGCGGGCGTCATGGCGATTGCGCTGTGGCCCGCCTCGCACTGGCTGGAAAACACCGTGCTCTTCAGACGCCGACGCACCCTGCTCGCTTTCTCGCTGACCCTGGTAGTCGCCTTTGTGTTTGTCGTGCCGTTCGCGCTGGTGGCCGCGCAGGCGGCCGCCGAAACGCATGACCTGGCGCAGTGGCTGCAGAACGCTTCGACGAACGGCATCCCGATGCCGGATCTGTTCAATCACTTGCCCACCGGCTCAGCACAAGTAGCCTCGTGGTGGCAGGCCAATCTCGCCACGCCGTTGAGCGCTTCGCCGCTGGCGAAAAACCTGCACGGCGGCCTGCACGGCGCCGAGGCGTTCGCGATGACCCGTCACCTCGGCGGCCGGGTGACCCATGGGCTCGTCACGTTCGGATTCATGCTGCTGGTACTCTTCTTTGTTTTTCGGGCCGGCCCGTCGCTCGGGCAACAACTGGTCGCGGCCTCACGGCGCGCATTCGGCGCCGACGGTGCCTCGCTCACCCAGCGCATGGCGGCATCTGTACGCAGCACCGTGACAGGTCTGGTGGTCGTCGGTCTCGCCGAGGGGGCGCTGCTCGGCATCGCCTATCTCATCGCGCGCGTTCCGCACGCGGCGTTGCTCGGCATGCTGACGGCCATCGCGGCCATGCTGCCGTTTTGCGCCCCGCTCGTGTTCCTCGGCACTGCCCTGTGGCTCTTTTCGCAAGGCTCGACGGTCGCGGCCGTGAGCCTCGCAGTGTTCGGTGTCATCGTGGTCTTTATCGCTGAACATTTCGTGCGCCCGGCACTGATCAGCGGCTCGACGCGGCTGCCGTTCCTGCTCGTGCTGTTCGGCATTCTCGGCGGCGCGGAGACCTTCGGTTTGCTGGGTCTGTTTATCGGCCCCGCGCTGATGACGGTACTGACGGTCTTATGGTCGGACTGGGGCCGCTCGAGCACACGTGTTTAGTCACTTCAGTTAAACGTAGCAACCCGTCGGCCGACACCCGGTCGACGGCGCTTGATTGCGGCTATCGATCCCCCTCGAAACAAACCACATTACTTGAAGACAAAAAAATATTGGAGAATCAAAATCGATGGCCGCTATCCTAGACAGCGGCGAAACGTTTTGAACGCTGTGTTCCAGCCTGGCTTCCCCGCTCAGTGTTCCCGCTCACCTTCGAGGGCATATTTCGCACCGCGTCAATGACATGAAGAGGCTTCCTCCGTATTTTGGGCTGGACGCGGACGTTCAGGCGTTGTCCTCGGCGTCGGCGCAGGCCGCGACCGTGATCGACTCGCTCTGGCTGAACGCCGCGCGCGCGTGGCTGATCCGCGAGCGCGATGCCGAACTCGCGCGTTCACTTGCGACGCAGGTCCTCGCGCAGATCGAAGCCAACGATGGCTCCCCCGAGCAGGTCATGACACGCGGGCTCGCCCTCAATACGCTCGCCGCGGTCGCGGCTCTGCGCGGCGAACTCGACGCGGCACGCAATCTGGCTAACCAGGCGGCCGGGGCATTCAAGGCGCTCGACATGCATGCGGGCGAAGGTGACGCCTGCATGGTCCGTGCAGCGGTTGCCTGGGATCGCAGCGATACGAAAGCCCGCGGTAAGGAACTGCAGCGTGCTCACGATTTGTATGAACAGGCGGCCGATCCGCATCGGCAGCGCATCGCGCTAGCCCATCGTGCGCACAACGACCGCTTCGACGATCCGGTCGGAACCGAAGCGCGCTGGCGCGAGTGGCTCCAGGACGAGGGTGCATCGACCGATCAGGGCATCACCGCCGTCGCGCTCGAAGCGCGCGCCTCATTTGCATTCTGGCGCGCCGACTACGCCGCGTCGGTCAGCGATTTCGATCATGCCTATGCCGCGGCGATCGCCTCGGGCCAGACCCGCGTAGCGGTCACGAGCCTGATCGGCGTCGGCATCTCGCTCGCCAATCTCGGCGACAGCAACGCCTCGCTCGGCTGGCTCGAACGTGCGCTCGATATGGCTCGCGAGCAAGCGTGGCCGGTCTTGCTCGGGCAGGCTTTGCAGCAATACGGCATGTCGTTCTTCGAATTGCAACGCTGGGAACCGGCGCGCGCGATCCTCAAGGAATCGATCGACGTCCTGCAACCGTTCAAGCCTTCACGGCGGCTGGCGCTTTCACTCGCCTACTGGGGCGAACTCGCGTATGAAACCGGCGACTTCGAAGAGTCGCTGCGTTCCTTCCTCGAGGTACAAAGCCAGGCCGACCAGATTGCCGATGCGGATATGAAAAACCGCGGCACGAACGGCATGGCCCGCGCGCTGGCGCATATCGGTCGCCTCGACGAGGCCACCGTCCACGCCAGACTCGGCCTCGACATGAGTCGGGCACTCGCCGATCCGGCCTGCGAACTCGTGGCCCTGCGGACCCTCGCCGATGTCCTGCGACGCCGGGCGCCGGACGAGCCGACGACGCCCGGGGAGCTGGGGTCGTCAATCGAATGCCTCGAACAGGCGCTGGTCGTCGCGCAGTCGATCGACGGTTTCATGGTCGATGCGGGCATCTTTTCGGAGCTTGCCGCCGACTACGCAAATGCCAACGACTACAAGAAGGCCTTTGAAATCGAGCAGCGTGCGACCCAGGCGCGCAAACAGACTTACAGCAAGGAAGCGACGGATCGCGTCACGGCTCTGCAGGTCCGCTACGACACCGAACGCACGCGCGCACGCGCCGAGCACTCGGAGGCCATCGCCAATACCTTGCAGAGCGCGCTGGAAACGCTCGAACTGCTCGGCGAGATCGGCAAGGAAATTACCGCCAAACTCGACCCGCAGTCGGTGTTCGATGCGTTGAACCGGCATATCGGGCGGCTGATGGATGCGAGCCACCTGTCGATTTTCCAGATGGAGCATTCGCCGCCCTGCCTGCGACTCTGCTTCGGCGTGAGCGGGGGCAAGCCCCTGTCGCTGGCGACCATCAACATCGACGACCCGCTATCGAAGATCGCGCGATGCGCGCGCGAGCAAAAAGAGATCTACCAGGACAGGCCTTCCCTGCCCGGCCGTGCCACGGTGTTTCCTGGCACCGAGCCGACCGCGAGCATGGCCTATTTGCCGCTGATTGCAAATGGGAAGCTGTTCGGCGTGTTGTCCGTCCAGTCGTCTCGGATTCATGCCTACGGTCAACGCGAACTGCTGGTGCTGCGCACGCTGTGCGCCTATAGCGCCATTGCGCTGGCGAACGCGACCGTGGTGGCCGAATTGCATCGGACCCAGGGCAAACTCGTCGCCGCAATGGACACTCTGCAACGACTTGCCACGCACGATGCGCTGACCGGAGCCGTCAACCGCGGCGGCTTCTACGAGAGTGCCGAAAAGGAAATCGGCACCGCGCGTCGCACGGGTCAGAGCGTGAGCGTCATCCTGTTCGATCTCGATCACTTCAAGAACATCAACGACACCTGGGGGCATAGCGCCGGCGACGAAGTCCTCAAGACCCTCGTACGCGTGGTCGATGCACACAGTCAGGTCGACAGCCGGCTCGCCCGACTTGGCGGCGAGGAGTTTGCACTGTTGCTACCGAGGGTCGCCGGACCGGCCGCGGCGAAAATTGCAGAGAACTTGTGCACGCTGGTGGCCTCCACCACATTGGAGACACGGCATGCCTTGATCGCCATGACGGCGAGCTTCGCGGTGGCCGAACTCGAAGATCGCGATGCGACGATCGACGACATGCTCGCGCGCGCCGACGCAGCGCTCTACGATGCGAAGCACGCAGGGCGTAACCGCGTGCGACTCGCTTCGGCCGCGACTGCCGGCCCCGTTTAAACGCTTCCCCCTGGACCGCGGTTCGCCTTCGAGCCCGCGTCGACGTACTCGCTACGCGACCTAGCCCATCACCTCGAACACAGCGCATCACACTCCGCGCGACGCTTCAATCGGGCAAGCGTTACTTCGTGATCCGCATCTTCCAGTTGAGCGAACCCTCCGACGAATGGAGCGCATAGCCGCCGTCATCGATCTGCGTCACCACACCACACCAGTCAGTTGCCGACTGAGCCCACTGAATATGGCCGCAATACTGGCCATCATCCGCAATCTTCCACGTCCCATCGCCGGCAAGTGAATAGTGCCGTGCGCTGCCCGGCCCGTTTTTCTCGTGCGCACTAAGCGTACCGTCCGCTGCATTCGTCCAGCGTGCGGTATCGCCATTGCCGAGCATGACCTGCACAGTCGACCCCGACATGAGTTCAGTGAGTGCGCCCTTGTCGAGCGTGCCCGTGCCATCGGCAAGGGCTTCGTGCCCCGCGCTGATCAGGGCGAAGGCCAGCACCAGCAGTCGGATTATTTTCATTGTGGCTTCCCTATGTCTCGGACGAGTCGGCAGCCACCACAGTGTATCAATCGAAAACGTTCGCTCCTGACAGCGCTATCGATCTGGCGCCGCGACTTCCCATACCTAGAGATAGTTGTAAGGGGCATATCGCCGGCTCATAGTCGCTTCCAGAGCGTGGCCTTCGCGTGCGGGCGAATGCGACGCCATCGCGAGACCTGCCCTCCACAACCCCGTGCAAACACGCCCGGCTAGCAGGACGATCCGCTGACCCAGCAGGAGTCGAACATGAAAACCACGCGAGTGCGCGTCTTGGTGACGTGCTCAGTGTGCTTGTTAGTGGCCGCCGTGATTGCAACGACTGCGCTGCGCATGAGCGACAGCGGCTTCGTGAGCACGGCCCATGCAACAGCGAAAGCCGCCCCACTGACCGAAGTCGACGTGGCGACGGTCATCACACGCACCATCACCGACTACCAGGACTATTCAGGACGGATGCAGGCCATCGACAAGGTCGACATCCGCCCCCTGGTCTCCGGCACCATCGTCGCCGTGCACTTCAAGGATGGTGCACTCGTGAAGAAGGGCGATCCGCTCTTCACGATCGATCCGCGCCCCTATGTCGCCGATGTCGACCACGCCACGGCCCAGTTGGCCGCGGCCGAGGCGCGCAACGGATACACCACGACCGATGCGGCACGTGCGGTCCGGCTGCTTGCCGACAATGCCATCGCCAAGCGCGATTACGACCAGGCGATCAATGCCTCGCGCGAGGCGGTGGCCAACCTCAAGGCCGCGCAGGCCGCGCTCGAGACCGCTCGCATCAACCTCGCGTACACGCATATCGTCGCCCCGGTTGCGGGCCGTGTTTCGCGAGCCGAGATGACCGTCGGCAACATCGTCTCGACCGGCGCCGGCGCTCCGCTGCTGACCACACTGGTGTCGGTCTCGCCTATCTATGCCGAGTTCGATGTCGACGAGCAGACCTACCTGCGCTACCTGAGTCATGACTCGTCGATCGTGGTACCCGTGCAACTCGGCCTCGCGAACGAAGAAGGGTTTTCGCGCACGGGCGTGGTCGACTCGGTCGACAACCGGCTCGACACCAGCTCCGGCACGATTCGAGTACGTGGACGTTTCACTAACCCTGATGGTCAGCTCGTGCCGGGCATGTACGCACGTATTCGGGTCGGCGGGGGCGCCCCGCATGAAGCCCTGCTGGTCGACGACGCAGCCATCGGGACAGACCAGGACAAGAAGTACGTGATGGTCGTTGATACGAGCGACCGGATTCACTACCGCACCGTCTCGATTGGCGAGCAGCACGATGGGCTGCGCGTCATCCGGGCCGGCCTCGCACCGCGCGAACGCATCGTGGTGAACGGCTTGCAGCGAGTTCGCCCCGACGATGTAGTGAAGGTCAATCCCGTGACGATGGCTGACAAGTCGACCGATAAACCCGCTTCCTGAGCACCACAAAGAGACCCGGGGAAACCTATGGAAATCTCCAGATTTTTCATTGATCGCCCCATCTTTGCAGGGGTGTTGTCAGTGCTTCTCCTGCTCGGCGGCATCATCTCGATCTTCAAGCTGCCGATCGCCGAATACCCCGAGGTCGTTCCCCCATCAGTGGTCGTGCGTGCGCAGTATCCGGGCGCCAATCCGAAAGTCATCGCGGAGACCGTCGCCTCGCCGCTCGAAGAACAGATCAATGGCGTCGAGAACATGCTGTACATGCAGTCGCAGGCGAACAGCGACGGCAACCTCACGCTGACCATTACCTTCAAGCTCGGCACCAACCCCGACCTCGCTCAACAACTGGTCGAGAACCGCGTCGCTCAGGCGCTGCCGCGACTGCCCGAAGATGTGCAACGTCTGGGCGTCACGACAATCAAGTCATCGCCGACCTTGACGATGGTCGTGCATCTGATCTCACCGAACAACAGTTACGACATGAAGTATTTGCGTAACTATTCGCTGATCAATGTGCGCGATCGTCTCCAGCGTATCCAGGGCATCGGCGAAGTCGTCCTCAAGGGCTCAGGGGACTATTCGATGCGGATCTGGCTCGACCCGAACAAAGTCGCCGAGCACGGCATGACGGCGACCGACGTCGTCAATGCGATCCGCGAGCAGAACGTTCAAGTGGCCGCGGGACTTGTCGGGTCCTCGCCGACGTTGCCCGGCGTGCCCTTGCAACTGAGCATCAACACCCAGGGACGATTGCAGACCGAGGGGCAGTTCGAAGACATCGTGCTGAAGACGTCGAGCGATGGTGCGGTGACGCGCCTGCGCGATGTCGCCCGTGTCGAACTCGACGCGGCGGAATACGCGGAACGTTCGCTGCTCGACAACAAGCAAGCCGTGGCCATGTGGATCTTCCAGCAGCCGGGCGCCAACTCGTTGCAGATCTCGTCGGACGTGCGCAAGACGATGGAAGAACTCAAGCCTGACTTCCCCCCGGGTGTCGCGTACCACATCGTGTATGACCCAACCCAGTTCGTGCGTGCCAGTATCCACGCCGTCATTCATACCCTGCTCGAAGCCATCGCGCTCGTCGTCCTGGTCGTGATCGTGTTCCTGCAGACCTGGCGAGCCTCGATCATTCCCTTGCTCGCGGTCCCCGTCTCGATCATCGGCACCTTCTCGCTGCTGCTCGCGTTTGGTTTCTCCATCAACGCCCTATCGCTGTTCGGCATGGTGCTCGCGATCGGGATCGTGGTAGACGATGCGATCGTGGTGGTCGAAAACGTCGAGCGCAATATCGAAGCCGGCCTGAGTCCACGAGAGGCGACCTATCAGGCAATGCGAGAGGTCAGCGGACCGATCGTCGCGATCGCACTGACGCTCGTCGCTGTGTTCGTTCCGCTCGCCTTCATGTCGGGGCTCACGGGCCAGTTCTACAAGCAGTTCGCAATGACCATTGCGATCTCCACGGTCATCTCCGCGTTCAATTCGCTCACCCTCTCGCCAGCACTCGCCGCGCTGCTGCTCAAAGGCAAGGAAGAACCGCCTGACCGCGTCACGCGTGTGATGAATCGCTTGTTCGGCGGGTTTTTCCGGGTCTTCAACCAGGTCTTCCACCGTGGCTCCGAATCCTACGGCAGGGGGGTACGAAGCGCGATCGGTCATAGGTCGGTGATGATGGGCGTGTATGTCATGCTGCTCTGTGCGGCGGGATTCATGCTCCATGTGGTCCCAGGTGGCTTCGTGCCCGCACAGGACAAGGAGTACCTCGTCAGCATCGCGCAACTGCCCAATGGCGCCTCGCTCGATCGCACCGAGCAGGTCGTGCGGGAGATGACACGCATTGCGCTCGCGACCCCAGGGGTGGAAGCCGCGGTCGAGCATCCGGGCCTGTCGGTCAACGGCTTCACCAATTCATCGAGCGCGGCGATCATGTTCGAGACGCTCAAGCCGTTCGAAGAGCGGACCGGCAAGAACATGACGGGAACCGCGATCGCCGCCACGCTGAACCAGAAGTTCGCTGCGATCAAGGGTGCCTATATCGCCGTCTTCCCGCCGCCGCCTGTGCTCGGACTCGGTACGCTGGGCGGCTTCAAGCTCCAACTCGAGGACCGCGGGGCACTGGGTTATGCGGCGCTCGATGCCGCGGCGACCGCGTTCATCAAGCGCGCCTCCGAGGCGCCGGAACTCGGACCCACCTTCTCGAGCTACCAGATCAACGTGCCCGAACTCAATGTCGATCTCGACCGGGTCAAGGCCAAGCAGCTCGGCGTCGCCGTCACCGATGTTTTCGACACCATGCAGATCTATCTGGGGTCGCTCTATGTCAATGACTTCAACCGCTTCGGCCGTGTCTATCAGGTACGGGTCCAGGCCGATGCACCGTTTCGTTCGCATAGCGGCGATATCGGCTTGCTGAAGACTCGGAACGCCAACGGCGACATGGTGCCCCTTTCGTCGCTCGTGAAGGTCACGCCGACCTTCGGCCCCGACAACGTGGTCCGCTACAACGGCTATACGGCGGCGGACATCAACGGTGGCCCCGCGCCGGGTTACTCGAGCGACCAGGCCCAGGAGGCGATTGAGCGCATCGCCACGCAAGTCTTGCCACGCGGCATCAAGTTCGAGTGGACCGATCTGACTTACCAGCAGATTCTCGCCGGCAATGCCGCGGTCTTCGTGTTCCCGATCAGCGTCCTGCTCGTGTTCCTCGTGCTGTCGGCGCTCTATGAAAGCCTGGCGCTGCCGCTCGCGGTGATCATGATCGTGCCGATGAGCCTGCTGTGCGCCCTCACCGGCGTCTGGCTGACCGATGGCGACAACAACATCTTCACGCAGATCGGCCTGATGGTACTGGTGGGCTTGTCCGCCAAGAACGCCATCCTGATCGTCGAGTTCGCGCGCGAGCTCGAAATGCAAGGCTGCTCAGCCGTAGCGTCGGCGATCAAGGCGAGCCGCCTGCGGCTGCGCCCGATCCTGATGACGTCGATCGCCTTCATCATGGGGGTGGTACCTCTTGTGCTCTCCTCGGGGGCGGGCTCTGAAATGCGTCATGCCATGGGGATCGCCGTGTTCTTCGGCATGCTCGGCGTCACGCTGTTCGGTCTTATGCTGATCCCCGTCTTTTATGTGGTCCTGCGCATGCTGTCGGGCGCCGAACACATTGTCGACAAGCATCACAAGAACCCGCATGTTCGCGGGGTCGACCTCTCCGCTGACGCATGAGGCTCACCATGGTTACGCTGACGACACGGCACCGGTTTGCAACGACGACCCTTCTGAGCTCGACGCTGCTCGTCGCGAGTTGTTCGCTTGCGCCGACTTACGAGAAGCCGGCGCTGGATATGCCAACGGCTTTCAAGGAAGTCAGTGCGTCCCCGTCGGCGCCCGACGAGAAGCCTCCCACGCAAGCCGAAGCCGGCACGGCGCCGGGCGACTGGAAGCCGGCTCAACCTGCTGAACAGGCGCCACGTGGCGAGTGGTGGACCGTGTTCGGCGATCCGGTGCTGAACGATCTCGAACAGCAGGCGAGCGGCGGCAATCAGGACCTGAAAGCGGCCGCCGCGCGTGTCGAGGAAGCCCGGGCCATCACCGAGACCACGCGCTCGCAGATGTTCCCGACCTTCGACGCGGGGTTTGGTCCGACCCGCGAGCGCGTGTCGCCCGCCTCGCAGTTTCTCCCCGACAATGCGAGCGTGCCGTCGCAGACGCTCTGGCGCGCCCAGGCCACCGCGTCTTACGAGGTGGATCTGTTCGGACGCGTATCGGACTCCGTGCAGGCGTCGCGAGCCGATTCGGAACGCAGTCAGGCCTTGTTCCGCTCGGTGCAGTTGGTCCTGCAGGCCGATGTCGCGCAAAACTATTTCAACCTGCGCGAGCTCGACGCCGAGATCGGTGTCTATACGAGCACGGTGGACTTGCGCAACCAGGCGCTCAAGCTCGCGCAACACCGCTTCGATGCGGGCGATGTCAGCGAACTCGACGTGGCCCAGGCAAAGTCTGAACTGGCCACCGCGCAATCGTCCGAGATGGCCGTCGAGCGCTCGCGTGCCGCATCGGAGCATGCCCTGGCCGTGTTGCTTGGCAAAGTGCCTGAGCACTTCACGATGGAAGCCCATCCGCTCGAACCCGTGGTCGTGACGATTCCGCCCGGTCTGCCCTCGACCTTGCTCGAACGCCGGCCGGATATCGCGAGCGCGGAACGCGCGATGGCCGCAGCGAATGCCCGCATCGGCGTGGCAAAGTCCGCGTACTTTCCGTCACTGTTCATCACGGGCGCCGCGGGCTTCGAATCGGCGACCTTGGGCGATCTGTTCAACTGGTCTACCCGCGCGTTTATCCTGGGTCCGCTGGTCGGCACCGCGCTGACCGTGCCGATCTTCGATGGCGGGCGCCGCAAGGGCAATCTCGACAACTCGAGGGCCGTCTACGAGGAAAACGTGGCGAACTATCGGCAGCAGGTGCTGGTGGCTTTCCAGGAAGTCGAAGACAACCTCTCTGATCTGCGCATCCTCACGACCCAGACCCGGACCCAGGCGGCAGCCGTCGCGGCCTCCACCCGAGCCGCGCATCTCTCACGCACGCAGTACACTGAGGGCGCAGTCAACTACCTTGAAGTCATCGACTCCGAGCGCACGGTGTTGCAGTCGCAACTTGGCGCGGTTCAGCTATCGGGTATCCAGGCCGTATCGACGGTGCGCCTGATCCGCGCACTCGGCGGCGGCTGGGGCGATGCGGTCGAACAGGACAGTGCACAGAAGACGCCGGAGCCCCGGACAAGCGCGGGGGGCTGACGTCCTCTGCGAGCGGCATGTCGATGTCGATGGTATCTTCCGGGCGCTTCGACAAGGCCACTCTTTTCCGGGACATCCGAGGACCCCTAACGCGTGACTCTGGGAAACATCAACGATATCGCGACGTTCGTCAGCGTCGTCAGGGCGGGCAGCTTCACGGTCGCAGCCAGGCAGCTCGGGCTGACCCGATCTGCCGTGGGAAAGGGGATCGCCCGTCTTGAAGAACGGCTCGCCATGCGGCTGCTGAATCGCACGCCGCGCAGCCTGAGCCTCACCGACGACGGGCAGCACTACTACGATCGCTGTACGCAAGTCCTCGATGAACTCGAGGAAACCGAACTCTCCATGGCAGCACGCCGGGAGACACCGAACGGCGTGCTGCGCATCAGCCTGCCGCCGGGGCTCGGCCACAAGCATGTATTGCCGGTTCTGCAAACCTTCCTGAAGAGCTGGCCGTCGGTCAGTGCCGAGGTCAGCTTCACGGACCGCTTCGTCGATCTGATCGAAGAAGGGGTCGACATCGCGATACGGATTGGCGACCGCCAGCCAGACTCCCGACTCATCGCCCGCATGATTGCCGAGCAGCGCCTGCCGACCTGCGCCTCACCCGACTATCTGGCGGCGCGCGGCGTGCCGCGCACGCCGGCCGATCTGGTGGATCACGAATGCCTGTTCTTCCTCAGTGGAGGACGTGCACAACCGTGGAAATTCAACGATGCGCTGACCCCCAGGTTCACGGGCGAGAGCCGCTTGCAGATGGACAGTGCCGAAGCCCTGCTCGCTGCTGCGATCAAGGGACTCGGTGCGATTCACCTGCCCGCCTATTTAGTGAACGAAGATATTCGTGCGGGGCGTCTGGTGCGTATTCTCGACACGTATGATCCACCGTCAGATCCGATCCGCATCGTCTATCCGTCTCGCCGACACCTGTCACCGAAAGTTCGCGTGTTCATCGACCTCCTGGCCGAGAACTGGGGCGAGGACTCGCCGTGGGAACGCGATACGCCACCGCGATGACCAGCGCCGAATGAATCGGCGGCGCCTCAGCGCAGCGCAGTATCGGCAATATCGATGGTCATCAGGGGCAAGCCCGTCACCGGACCGCCGGCGCTCGCGTCGAAGATACGTCGCGTCTTCGCCAGCATGATGCCGGCGACATCGTCATAGTCCGAAGCGTAGTCCGCGATGGGCGTCGCGCCCAGCACGTCCCACGTACTGTCGTAGCGTCTGAGCAGCCCGTCAGGCCCGAAGCAGGCGATCTGCTGCTGTGCATGCGCGGGCATATCGGAGGGGAACCGGACAGCCAGGCGCCGCCACTCCTCCCCGTTTTCTTCGCAAGGCGAGATCTCTTCGGATTCGAAGCCGGGATACGCATACAGGAAGGGTGTCGTCAGACACGTCCAGAGGGTTACCCCGAGGACATAGACAGCATGGCAAGGGTCCCACGGGGTATCGCGCGCGTGGCCGACAAATGCCGTCGCGGGGTTCTGGCGCCTGAAGAGGACGCGCTCCTCGAGCGTCTCGATCGTGACGCACCGCGGCTCGAAGAAACCGAGCCGGTCCGGCGCGGGGAACGGTCGCAAGATCAGGCACGGGTCCTGAATAGCGGCCGAGACCGACACCGCATCGAACGCTTCTAGCTTTCGCTTGAGCGACCATACGGCGCCTGTCACCGATATCGTCGCTTCGACATCGGTGAAACGCCACCATCGGTCGAGCCCACCATGCGCTTCGAGTGCACGATTCAGCAGGTCGCCCATAAGCCGCGTCTCCATCGTTCTTTTCGGCTCACTTCACAGTGGGCTGCGTCGTACCACTAGGAATTGCGGATAGCCCAAGTGTCGGGTGGCTCGGCCATGCGGCCGCTAAAACCTCTGCCTTCGATGGAGAGCTCGAGCAAGGCGGCGGCCTTGACCAGGTCCGCGACGGAGCGCACGCCCATTTTTTGCGTGACACGGCCGCGGTGCATTTTCACCGTGATCTCGCTGATGCCCAGATCAGCGGCCACGAGCTTGTTGGCCTTCCCCAAGGTCACCAGCGTCATGACCTGGCGCTCACGTGGCGTGAGCGTTTCGAAACGCTGCCGCATGCCGGACAGCCTCGATTCCTCGCACCGCCTTGCATGGTCACGCACGAGGGCCATGCTCACGGCATCGATCAGGGACTCCGCGAACACCGGCTTCGAGAGGAAATCGACGGCGCCCGTCTTGACTGCCTTGACCGCAGTGCGCACGTCCGGGTCGTTCGATACGAAGATGATCGGGATCTGTATCCCATCCGCGATCAGATGCTGTTGAAGCTCGAGACCGCTCATCGACTTGAAGCGCGTATCGAGCACCAAACATCCACCGCTGGCAAGCTCCAGGTGCTCGAGAAACTGGCTCGGGCAACTGAATCCCCTAACCCTCAAGCCGACCGAAGCGAGGATCTCGCCAACCCGACCACGCGCCTCTTCATCTTCATCCAGCACGAATACGGGCATCGAAGTGTCGCCCCCAACCGGCGCACCGTCGTCCGGGTGCACCCGAGGCGCGGCTCCGCGCCCCACTCCCCAATCGGCGGTACCGCGCCGTCCATATGGCAGGTCCATTGCTCCTCCGCTCAGATGTCCGCCGCGTTTCGCGGGGGATGAGTCAATGGTAGGGAGTCACCCAAGTGAAAGGTATAAATTCGACCTGAATAATTGTGAAGGATTTGCCCCATTGTGGGGAATGGCGCGGGGACGAGGACACGGGTGAGGCTTGCGTTTGCAGCCCGGACTACGGCGCAGCGACTAGCGCCAGCCCGCCAGCAGGGAGCGCGCCGCGCGATATTCGGCGGTATCGAACCCTTGCGTGAAACGACCCAGCACGTCGCCCAGCAAGTCGCTGGCTGCCGATGAGCGGCCCTGGTCATGCAGCAACCGGCCCAGGCTCGTCGCCGTGCGCAGCGACCAGAACAACGCGCCCTGATCGTTCGCCAGTTCCATCGCGCGCCGGAAGGACTGCTCGGCCTGTTCAGCCGCATGCGGGCCCGCGCACTTCAGGAGGAGCTCGCCATGCACACGCCCCAGCTCCGGAAGACACCAGCGGTCTTCCCGTTGCTCGCTGGCGGCTAGCGCCTCTTCGATCACGCCCAGCCCCTCGAGGGGACGCTCATGGGCACCGAGTTGCTCGGCCATGAAGCCTTGAATCATTGAGAGGTGGGTCAGATAGTGCCGCTGCCGCATGCGTTCGAGCTTGTTCGCGAGAAGCGGCAAATGCAACAGACCCTCGCCTGAGCCGATGGCAGCCATCTCGGCAAAGCACGCCGCGCACACTTCCCAGATTGGCAAGCGGATCGTCGCGAGGCGTTTGTCGAGCTCACGGCCATGTTGACGGGCCAGCTCCCACTGCCCGCGCATCAGCGCCAGGGGGATCGCGGCATCGAGCAAGGCATAACACGCCAGCAAGGGGTAGGCGGCGTCTTCGATCTCGGCCACATTGCGTGCGTTCAAGGCCTCCGCCTGATCGAACAAGCCCTGCAACCACAACACCCGCGCCAGCGTGATACGCGACGCGTAGGCATGATCGATACGGGCGCCGACACTTTTGACGTAGTGCACGTCCTTGTCGTAGTGGGCCACCATCTGTTCGAGATGCACTTGCGCGCCACGCTGGTCACCCAGGAAATGCAGGGAGGTGCCCAGCATCCGCAATCCGTGCAGCCTGAATGCCACGACATACGGCGAGTTCGCGACGGGCGTCTCGCGCGCATGGGCAAACTGCAAGCTCGCGCCGGGCTCGCCCGCGTACACCTTCTGGTTCCACAACCCCCAGTTCGCGCGCATCTCGAGGATGGCATCGCCCGTCTGGGTCGCGTGCTGCAGCACACGCTTCCAGAGGGCGGCGACTTCTTCGGTGGGCCCTTCGGTGAAACCGATCGCCGCCGCCTTGACGGCCAGCAGAACCGTTTCGTCGTCCGCGGCCCCCTCACCGCTGCGTGCAATTTCGCGCAACGCGCGTTCAGCGAGCACGGCGCATTCTTCGACCAGCAAGAGGTCGTACATAAGCGGCGTCGTCCGGACCGTCAAGGAGATCCCCAGCGCAATCTCGCGCCCGTCATGAAACGCCCACTCGATCGCCGCCCGCAGGTTGTCGAGTTCACGCCGATAAAACGCCAGTTGGGATTCGCGACGCTCCGGCCCCGGGTCGGACACCGCGGTGTGCAGCAATGCCGCGAAGAAGACCAGGTGACGCCGTGCCACGGCATCCCACTCGCCGCGTTCCTGCAGCCTCTGCGCCGCGTACGAACGGGTGGTTTCGAGCAGGCGGTAGCGCGCGCCTGCCGCACCGACGTCGACCACCACGAGCGATTTGTGGACCAGGCTCGTCACCGTGCCGATCGCAACCAGAGGCGGCATGCCGGGCGGGGAGATGGCGAGCGCCGCGTCGAGCGTGAAGCCGCCGGCAAATACCCCGAACGTGCACAGGACCGCCTGTTCGGCGGCGTTCAACAGATCGAAGCTCCAGTCGAGCGCGGCCTTGAGCGTGCGATGGCGCGGCATGGCGGTACGCCGGCTGTCCATTAGCAAGCGGAACCGGTCGTCGAGTCTAGCGCTCAACTGTTCGATACCGAGCATCGGCGCCCGGGCGGCCGCGATCTCGATGGCGAGCGGAATGCCGTCGAGTTGTCCGCAGATCGCGCTGACCAGCCTAAGGCTATGCACATCGGTCGGCACGTCCGACGTCAGCGCGCGCATCCGGGTCAGAAACAAGGCGACCGCGCTCGAATCGGCCAGGTTGCAGGCTGCCCCGGGGTGGTCGGGATCAGGCAACGCGTCGGGGTCGCCGACATCGAGGGGAGGCACTGCGTACACATGCTCCCCGTCTGCCCCCAACGGCTCGCGGCTAGTCGCGAGAATCCGCACATTGGGCGCCGATCGCGCGACGAACTCCACCAGTGCGGCCACCGCGCCGATCAGATGTTCGCAGTTGTCCATCACCAGCAGGAGCCGCTTGTTCCCGATCGCCTCGACAATGGCCTGGTGAGACGACGCCCGGTTATCGATGTTGACGCCAAGCGCATTGCCGACAATCCCGCCAACCAGCAGCGGATCGGCCAACGAGCCGAGTTCGGCCAGCCAGATGCCGCCCGGAAACAAAGGTATCAGTCGATGTCCTACTTCGAGCGACAGGCGCGTCTTGCCGATGCCGCCAGGCCCGGTCAGCGTCACGATTTTTTTCGAGCCGAGCATGCCCACGATGTCTTCGACGGCGTGTTCCCTGCCAATCATCTCGGATACTGGGACGGAGAGATTAGTCTGAACAATCGGCGAGGCAGAGCTGATGTCGCGGGCCTTATTACCGGTCGGGTCGACGACGTACTCGACCATGAAACGGTAACCCTGCTTCGACACGGTCTGGATCAGATCTCGGTCCTTGCCCAGGGCCTTGCGGATGGCCGAGATATGGACCTGGAGGTTGTTTTCTTCGACGACCAGCCCCGGCCAGACCCGGCGGAACAACTCTTCTTTCGCCACCACGGCGCCGCCGGCTTCAAGCAACAGTTCCAGCACATCGAAGGCGCGGGCGCTGAGCGATACGATCTCGCCCCGTACCCTCAGTCGTCGTCGACCCGGATCGAGATCGATGGTGCCCAGTTGAATCATGCGCCCGCCTCAATGTTGCAAGGTGTCCACCGCAGGGTCTGCCGATACCGTCCCTTTCGGCAACATCCCATAAACTATATATCGCGCCACGCCGATTTATTCAGTCACGCGAACTTCATTGGCCGTTTTCTTGCCGCATTGCGTTTCCACGGGATCTCATCATGCACGCCTTGAACCGTCCGAGAGCTAAAGTGGAAGCCCCCGCCGATCTCGCCGCGCTCTATGGCAAAGTCTCCCGTCATCTGTTGCCCTTGCTCTTCCTCGCCTACGCGCTCAACTTCATGGACCGCAGCAATATCAGTTACGCGCGTCTGCAGATGAACCCCGATCTCGGCTTCACCGACGCGGACTATGGTCTGGGCGCGGGTATCTTCTATGTCGGCTATCTGTTCTGCGAACTACCGAGCACGCTGCTCATGCGCGTGATCGGAGCCCGCACGGTGCTCTCGTGGGTCATGCTCGGCTGGGGTGCGGTGTCGGCGGCCACCTTGTGGGTCAGCACCCCTCACCAGTTCTACGCGGCGCGCTTCCTCCTCGGTATTTTCGAAGGAGGCTTCTTTCCCTGTGTCGTCCTCTATCTTACGCACTGGTACCCCGCTGCGCGCCGAGCGAAGGTGGTCGGCGTGCTGATGGCCGCGGCAGTGTGCTCCCTGGTTGTGACCGGCCCGCTATCGGGGTGGATGCTCACCCGCCTCAACGACGTGGGCGGCCTGCGCGGCTGGCAGTGGCTGTTCCTTCTGCAGGGCCTGCCCAGCGTGGTGCTAGGGGCGGTGGTCCATTGGCGACTCGCCAACACGCCGCAGGATGCGGCATGGCTCGACGAGCGCGAAAGACAGGTCATCGAAGCGATGCTGCGCATCGACTCTCCCTCGTCCGAGTCGAGTCTTCGTGCCGGCCTGATTAGCGCACTGCGCGTTCGCTCCGTCTACTTGTTCGCGTATCTGGGCTTCTGCGTCAGTTGTGCGACGTATACGCTAAGCCTGTGGATGCCAACGATCATCCACGAGTTGGGCGTGCATAGCGCCCAGACTGTGGGTTTGTACACGCTGGTGCCTTATGTAAGTGGCGCAGTAGCAATGCTCGCCCTCGCGCGCCATTCAGATGCGCATGGCGAACGACGCTGGCATTTTGCGGCGTCCGCCTTTTGCGGGGCACTCGGACTCGTCTTGACGACTTTGACCGGTACGCATCTATGGCTCGCGATCGCGGCGATGTCGTTAGCGTCGGCCGGTGCCTCTGCGACGCTGCCCGTCTTCTGGGCCGCCGCCACCTCGATGCTGACAGAAGCCGCCGCAGCCGCCGGCATCGCCACGATTACGACCTTGGCGGCCCTTGCCGGCGTGATCTGTCCTTATGCACTGGGCCTGATCAAGACCGCCACGGGCAGCCTGAACCTCGGCATCGTGGGTGTCGCGATGGCGTTAGCCTCGGCAGGCATGCTCATGCTGTGGGGCGGCCCGCGAAGCCGGGCGAAATGACTGCTTGGCGCTTTTGTTGCAATAGAGCCACCGACCTCCAGTCACGTTCGCTTGTGTCGATCGACACGGGCCGCCGATTTTTTTATTCATGCCGGGGCGATTGGGAAAACCTATACTGGTCTTCCCGAAATCTGTGCCTGGACCGACAGCATCCACGCCTCATGACCGAGCATGGCTGACACCCCTCGTGAGACTTTCAGGTTCGGGCAATGCGAGGTCAGCGTTGCCCACCGTGAGCTGCGCTCTGACGGCCTCGTCGTGCCGGTCGGCGATCGCGTGTTCGATATTCTCGTTACCCTCATCAGGGGCCGCGGCTCGGTCATCAGCAAGAACAGGTTGATCAGCACAGTCTGGCCCGGACGGGTCATCGAAGAAAACACGCTCGAGGGACAAATCTCGGCGCTCCGCAAGGCGCTTAGCGTAGATCGCGCGGTCATCCGCACGGTGGCCGGGCGTGGCTATCAATTTGTGGCCGATCTGCATACCGAAGCGTCCCAGCCACGGTCGATGCCGAGCGTGTTCCTGCCGGCCAGTATGTCGGCCTTGATCGGCCGCGAGCGCGATCTTGCCGAAGTCACCCAGCGCATCACACAGCATCGGCTCACCACCCTGGTAGGCACCGGTGGCGTCGGCAAAACGCGCCTCGCCGTCGAGAGTGCCCGCCATAGTGCCGAGGCATTTCCAGACCGTGTGAGCATCGCTGAGCTCGCTTCAGTGCAATCTGCCGAGTTTGTCTTCACGGCCATCCTGGGTGCTGTCGGTATCGCGCCGTTCGACGCCAACGTCACACCCGAACGCGTCGCGGCTGCGTTGGCCGGGAAACGGACCTTGCTGGTACTCGACAATTGCGAGCACTTGCTCGACGCCACCGTTGCCCTTGTGACGATGCTGCTGAGCGCCGCACCCTCCCTGACGGTGCTCGCGACCAGCCGGGAACCCCTGCGAGTCGCGGGCGAACAGGTTTATCGGGTCGAGTCGCTCGACATACCGGATGAGCAGGACGAAGACCCCGATTCAATCGCGCGTTGCGGCGCCGTTCGGCTCCTCGAGGAGCGCATGGAAGTCGGTATCCGGCGTCGCTCGAGCGATGCGCGAAGCGCGTTGCTCAAGGCCAAGATCTGCCGCCGGCTCGACGGCATCCCCCTGGCAATCGAGCTTGCCGCAGCGCGCGTGGCGGCCTTTGGACTCGCGGGCGTCGCCGAGCGCATCGACGATCGCTTTGCGCTGCTGACCTCGGGTAACCGGACGGCCTTGCCGCGGCAGCAGACCCTGGGTGCCGCGCTCGACTGGAGCTTCACGACCCTGAGCGCTCCCGAACAGGCCGTCCTGACCCGCTTGTGCGTCTTTGCCGGCCCCTTCTCGATCGATGCTATCCAGTCGATCGTCACGACCGAAGACTTGACGGCCGAGGCACTGACAGAGCTCATCCCGAGTCTCGTCGACAAGTCGCTGGTGAATGCCGATGTCAGTCAAGGTATCGCGAGTTACCGGCTGCTTGAGACCACGCGCGCCTATGCGCTTGAGCGACTGCATGAAGCCGGACAGGTCGCTACGTTTTCAATGCGCCACGCCCGATTCTTCCTGGATCGCTTTCGTGGGGTGGAGGCTCAATGGGAAGCCAGCTCGACGGTCGACTGGTCTTCCGAATGCGACCCCTATCTCGACGATTTGCGCTGGGCGATCCAATGGAGTTTTTCGACGAACGGCGACGCCGAGCTTGGCATTGAACTGGTCGCCGCTGCAGTGCCGTTCTGGACCCAGCGCTCGCATCTTCAGGAATGCCTGGCCGCGGTGACCCAAGCGCTCGCCCATCTGGGCGACGACCAGACCAGCTCACGCGTTGCCTTGAAACTCCATGCCGCAAAAGGGGCGGCCCTGCTCTCCTCGGTATCGAACGTCGGCACCGGGGACGCCTTCACGCGGACGCTGGAAATCGCCACCCTTCTGGGCGATCGCGAATATCAGCTCAGGGCGCTATGGGGACTGTGGGGCGATGCGTATATGCATGGTCCGTATCAACGTTCGTTGCAACTGGCAGAGCAATTCGCCTCTCTCTGTCCGCTCGCGGATGACGACCCTGACCGCCTCGTCTCCGAGCGGCTGCAGGGTATCGCCTATCTATGCCTGGGACAGTTACTCAAGGCACGCTGGCATCTTGAGAACATGCTGACGCATTACTCAGGTGCCGAATCCCATTCGCATATGGTGCGCTTCGTGTATGACCAGCAGGTCACCGCACTTTCGGCGCTGGCCTACGTGCTGTGGCTGCAAGGGTTTGCCGACCAGGCCCGCAAGGCAATGCGGCGCGCTGAAGAGCGCGCCCGTCTGATCGGACACGTGTCGAGCACACGATACGTGCAGACCACGTGCATCTGGCCACTTCTGCTTCTGTCGGGTGGGATCGGCGCCCTGCATGGTCCCATCGAAGCTGTATTCGGGCATGGCGCGCACGGTCAGCTCTCGTCGCGACAAATCAAGGGACAGTTCTGGCGTGGATTGAACGCGCTCACGAGTGGTGAGCTCCAGGCGTATGAACGCGTGATCGCCCCCTCGCTGCGTGCATTCGGGGAAGTGCAGTACGCGTTCTACATGACCGGCTTCCGGTCAGCGCTGTGCGAAGCCCTGTCGCACTGCGGTGGGCAGCACGAAGCATCGAGGCTGATCCACTTCGCGCTAGAGCGAGCCGTGAAGTCGCAAGACCGAAGCTCTCTGCCCGAATTACTGAGAGTGCGTGGCGAGATTATACTGTTCGGCGATGAGACAGACACGGCGAAGAAAATTGCAGAGTCCAGTTTTGTCGCCGCTCTGGAGGCGGCCCGCGCGACCGGCGCACTGGCGTGGGAGCTGCGCGCAGCCATGAGCCTGGCACGCCTGCACCGCAGTCAGGGCAGGGGCACCGAAGCGCGAACCCTGCTCCGCGGCGTTTACGCGCGATTCACCGAAGGCTTCGATACGATGGATCTTCTCGCCGCAGAGCGATTGCTGACAGAGCTTGCTTCGGAAGATATTGTTCAGCGTTGTCAATAGCCGGGACATCCAGGCGCCCGGCGGTTGTTGGCCATCGGCTTCGGCGTTGGCATGTACCGTCGACGGACGCTTGCCGTTCGCAAGGCTTGCTGTCGACGGTACACACCGTTGACCGCACTACGCGAGATCGATTCTTCGTCCCGTTTCCGACGAAGCGCTTGCCGCGTCCAGTAGCTCGTGCATGCGCACGGCATCCTTGAACGTCGGTGCGGTATGCGTCCCGTGCGCCACATCGTTCGCATACGCCGCATAGAGCTGGGCCAACTCAAGCACCGCGGACGGCAAACCTGACGACGGCAGCGCATCGTATGAATCCGGCACGGGCAACAGTTGCAGCGGCAGATTGTCGCCATGCGCACCCTCGATGCGATAGTCGTCACCGACATCGCCGAACGCGGATCGATTCGTGACCCTCAGATCACCCTCATCGCCGGTGATATCGATCTGGACGCCCGAGCCGTTACGCTTACCTCCTTCGATATGAACCGACACCACCGCACCGGCCGGCAGCGTACCCGCGAGCACCAGTTGATCAGGCGTCGTGGTCTCGAACACTTCGCCTGTCTCCTTGATCGTGACCTGCTTGAACTGATTGGCGTTCAGACCCGCGAGACTCAGCGGCCAACCCGTTGCAGTAAAGAGCATGTCGAGGAAATGCCCTGCATAGATGGCGATGACGCTCGAGAAATTCTCGACCGGAATCGTCCACCGCAACGCATTGGAACGCAGTGCCTGAAAGTAATTCATGCTCACGTGCAGACGCACTGAACGGAGCTTGCCGACATAACCGTTTTGCAATAGATCATGCACATAGCGGTTGTGCGGCGCCAGACGACGCTGCAGGCCGACGACACTGCGCACACCCGAACGGTCCGCCAGTTCGACCAGCGCCTCGGAAGTCTTCGTGCTCGGCGTCAGGGGCCACTCACAATAGACGTCCTTGCCAGCCGCGATGGCCGCGCGAACCCCTTCCTCGTGCTGCGGGGCCGTCGTCAGCACGATCACGAGATCGACTTCAGGATGATTGACCAGCTCGTCGAGCGATGCCGTCACATACTTGAAACCGTAGCGCGCAGCCGCGTCTTCTGCGGCTGCGCGCCGCTGGCTGAAAACCGCCGTCAGCTCATATTGCGGAAGCAGGCTCAGGACACGCACATGCCCGTGCCGCGCCCAGTTGCCGATACCGACCAGTCCCACACGAATTCGAGCGCCTCGACTCGGCTTGCCTGCGACTGCTGTACTCATGTGACCACCTCAATCTCGATTGAATGGTGATCAGTGTAGAGACGATCGATTAAAGGAAAAACCGTCCGCATCTCCGAACACTCCGGACATATGTGTCTTAAGTGCTCGCCCGGGGCCTCGTTCACGCACCCAGGCTCCACCCGAATTCGTCGAGACGTGCGCCCACATCACGGCGAATTTCAGGTCTCCGAAAACAGTTGAAGAGCTACGACCCTAGCCCTTCAAGGCCGAATCCAGCGCTTCGAGAAACCGCAGATAAGCCGTGGCACCCGGATCGGGATGACCAATGCTGCGCTCCTGAACCCATGCCGCGCGCCCCTTCTGCGATTGCAGGCTCGCCGTCGCTGTGACTTGCTCCTGCGATTTGGCAATCATTGCGGCGAGCATGTCGCCGGCCGAACCCGAGGTCGCGTCGAGCGTATCGAGGCTCGGAATGAGGGCGTCGAGTACGGTCTTGTCGCCGACCTGGCTCTTGCCGCGTTCGGTGATCCGCCCGGCGAGCGCACGCCCGATTGCGAGCACATCCGCCTTGTCGACTGCCTCCTTGCCCGTCACCGTCTTCGACGCGGCAAGCAATCCGCCGCCGATCAGTGCGGCGAATGTCGACGGATTTGCAGTGGAAAACGCCTTGCCCGCCGCCAGTAACACGTCGGATACGGACGCCGTTTCCGGTAATGCGCCAATCGCCTTCACGACTGCCACCGATCCGGCTTGCACAGTGATGCCGAGGTCCCCATCGCCGAGTGCGGCATCGAGTTCACGCAACTCTTCGGCGTGCGCGGGTAAAGCGGTCAGCGTGCGCGTCAGCAGGTCGCGCAATTCAGTGCAGGAAAAACTCATAGCGTTCTCCGTCTCAGGCTTGCGACCATTCGCGAAAGAAAGGCGAACGCGCGGGCGCGGCCAGCAGCGCTTCGAGTTCGTCATCGACCAGCATGATCGTGATCGACGCACCTGCCATTTCGAGGCTGGTGACGTACTCGCCCACATATGAGCGCGCAATCGTCAGCCCTTGTTCGGCGATCAGTGCGGCCGAACGGCGATACAGCAGGTACAGTTCTTCGAGCGGCGTCGCGCCGAGCCCGTTGACCAGCACCGCGACTCGTGAGCCTTTGGGGGCCGCGAGATCGCGCAGAATTTCACCGGTGAGTCGCGTGGCGATTTCATCGGCCGTTTCGAGCTTGCCGCGATGCGTGCCCGGCTCGCCGTGAATGCCAATGCCGATCTCCATTTCACCGTCGGGCAGCGTGAAAGTGGGCTTGCCTGCTGCAGGCAGTATGGTCGGCGATAACCCCACTCCCATCGTGCGGCACTGGTTATTCGCCTTTGCCGTGATGCGCGCGACTTCATCGAGCGAATCACCCCGCTCCGCCGCTGCGCCCGCACACTTGAACGCGAACACCATGCCCGCCACACCGCGCCGGTCCGCGCTACGCGCGGACGGCGCAGACGCTACGTCGTCAGTCAGCACCACGGTCTTAATGGCAATGTCTTCCAGTTCCGCAAGGTCCGCCGCGAGGTCGAAGTTGAAGACGTCACCACCGTAATTGCCGTACACATACAGCACACCCGCACCACCGTTCACCGCTTTCGTTGCTTCGAAAATCTGCTCGGACGACGGCGACGAAAAGACATTCCCCACCGCCACGCCACTGCACAATCCTTCGCCCACATAGCCGAGAAAGCTCGGCATATGGCCCGACCCGCCGCCGGTCACGATGCCCACATGGCCCTGCTTCGGCGCGTCCGCGCGTACCAGCGCGCGGCGATCGGCCGTCGCGGCCTTGATCCAGCCCGGATGCGCCAGGAACCGCGCGTCGATGACTTCGTCAACAAATTGATCCGGCTGGTTGATGATCTTTTTCATGCGTATCTCCGAACGAAATTAGTTTTTGCGGCGCTGACTGAGCGCGTCGAGCATGACGGCGGCGAAGATGACGCCACCCTGAATGAATTGCGTCCAGAACGGATTGACGCCGAGCAGCGACAGGCCGACGTTGATCACACCGATCAACACCACGCCAATGAAGGTGCCCACGATCGAGCCACGGCCGCCGGCAAGCGACGTGCCACCAATCACCACGCCTGCGATCACTTGCAATTCGAGCCCGTTCGCCGCCGAGGGCAACGCGGAGTTCAGCCGCCCCGCGAGCACAATGCCCGCAATCGCCGCGGTCAAACCCGCGAGCGTATAAGTGAGGAAGATCACGCGCCGCACCGGAATGCCAGCAAGCCGTGCCGCTTCCTTATTGCCGCCGACCGCGAACACCTGATGTCCGAAGGTGGTCTTGCGCAACAAGATGTGCCCGATGATAAAGACCACGAGCATCACGACCATCGGCGCGGGAAGTCCCGCCACGCTCTTTGCACCAAACGCAGTGAACGCATTGGGGAAGTCGAACTTCGTGCGCCCGTCTGAGATGGCGAGCGTGAGGCCGCGCCCCATCGCCATCATCGCCAGCGTGACGATGAACGGTACCAGCCTGAACCAGGCCACCGACAATCCGTTCAGCGCGCCCACGCCAGCGCCGACCACCAGCGCCACCACCAATCCGACGATCCCGAGCCCGACGTTTCCCGGCACGGACCCCGCCATCACCGTGGCAGCGACCATGCCGCTTAACGCCACGAGCGAGCCAACCGACAAGTCGATACCCGAGGTGATGATCACGAACGTGCCGCCGACCGCCGCAATCCCGACCACCGAGACCTGCACCATGATGTTGGTGAGCGTGCTCGTCGTCAGAAACTCCGGCGAGGCGATCGAGAGCACCACGCAGATCAGCACCAGCGCTGCAAACAGCGGCCCGATGCCGCTACGCAATTGCCGGATCAGGCGCTGCGAGAGTGCCTCCGAATCCGTTTCTTTTGTTGCTGTGGACGTCATACGCCTACTCCTGTCGTAGCCCATTGAATGACCGTCTCCGAATCCGCCTTGTCGCGGGCAATTTCCGTGACGATGCTGCCCCGGTACATCACGAGTACACGGTCCGACATGCCGAGCAGCTCCGGCAGTTCCGAGCTGACCATGATGACCGCCGCACCCGCGCGTGCCATCGAAACCATGTGTGCATAGATCTCCGACTTCGCCCCCACGTCGATCCCACGCGTGGGTTCGTCGAGCATGATGACGGCCGGATTCGTCGCGGTCGCGCGCCCGAGGATGACCTTTTGCTGATTGCCGCCCGAGAGGTTGCCCGTGATCTGCAGGACCGACGGCGCACGCACCGCGAAGCGCGTGCTGGCCTCCTGCGCAAGCCGGCGCTTGCGTGCATTGCTGACGAAGCCACCCGTGGCGAGCGCCTTCAGGCTCGACAGCGCGATGTTCTCCTCGATGCTCGCGTCCAGCACCAGGCCCTCGAGCTTGCGATCCTCAGCGGTATAGACGAGACCATGGCGCACGCCATCAGTCGGCGATTTGATATTCACCTTACTGCCGCGCACGATGATGTCGCCGTGCGTCACCGGGAGCGCCCCGAAGATCGCCTTCAGTAATTCAGTACGCCCTGCCCCTGCGATGCCCGCAATGCCGACAATCTCGCCGGCGCGCACGCTGAGGGTGGCATGCCTCACGATCGGCGGACTCGCGAGATCGCGCACTTCGAGCACGACAGGGCCATACTCGCGCGGCTCCCACGGATAGAACGATTCGAGGTTGCGCGCGACCATCGCCTGGACGAGTTCCTGCTCGGTCCACTGCGACATCGGGCGCGAACTGACGGTCGCGCCATCGCGCATGACGACCGCCGAATCCGCCAGCTCGAAGACTTCTTCCAGATGATGCGAAATGAAAATGATGCCCATGCCCGACTCGCGCAGCCGACGCACGACCGCGTACAGGTTCGCGATATCTTCCCGTTGCAGGGCAGCCGTGGGTTCATCCATGACTAGGATGCGAGCATTACGTGCGACTGCCTTTGCGACTTCCACGAGTTGACGCTTGTTGAGCGGCAAGTCGCCAAGGCGCATCGAAGGCGGCACACTGCCGAGCCCGACTTGCTCGAGCGCCTTATGTGCCTCTTCATTGGCTTCGCGGCGATTGACGAACCCTCCGCGCGACGGCATACGTCCGAGGAACAGATTCTCCGCCACGGTCATGTCGTTGATCAGCGACAACTCCTGATAGATCACCGCGACGCCCGCGTCGATTGCCGCGTTGGTCCCGCGTGCGAGCCGCACGCCGTTGATCTCGATGCTGCCTTCATCTGGTTCGAACGCACCCGACAGTGTTTTGATCAGCGACGACTTGCCCGCTCCGTTCTCGCCGACAATCGCCATCACATGACCGGCTTCGAGCGTCAGGCTCACGCCGCGCAACGCCTTCACGCCGGGAAAACTCTTGACGATGCCTTCCATGCGCAGCAGCGGCGCATGACTACCCGGTGTCGCGGACTGCGCGTCGGCCACCTCCGGCATACTCGTTTCGGCACTCATGTTCGATTCTCGTCTGGCTGGAAGCATGCAGCCCGCAAGCGCGGGCCGCATGTTCTGGGTAACGGATTACTGGCTGACTTGCAGCGACCAGAGGCCGTACTTCTTCGTTTCGTCGGAGTCGATGTTCGACTTGTCGATCAGCAGCGTCGGCCACGCATAGTTCGCGGGCACATCCTTCTTCGCCTGATAGTCCGTGATGAAACTCAGCGCCTTGGCTGCCATTTCGATCGGGTTCTGCGAGATGGTCGCGTCCTGCTTGCCCGCGCGAATCGCCGACAGGGCCTGCGCCGTACCGTCCGCGCCGATCACCATGATGTGTTCCTTGTCGCCGAGCGCCTTGTAGCGGTTCGCGTTGTCGATCGCCTTTTCCGCGCCCACCGTGTTGTCGTCGTTCGCTCCGAACACCGCATCGATCTGCGGGTACTTCTGCAGGATATTGGTCATCGCGTTGAGCGATTTCTCCTGATCGAAGCCGCCTTCCTGACGCGCCACTACCTTGATGTCCGGATACTTGGCGATCTCGTCGGAGAAGCCCTTTTCGCGGTCCGTCGCAGCCGTCGTGCCGACGAGGCCGATCAGGTCAACCACATTGCCCTTCGGCGAACCGTAGCGCGCCTTCAGTTGGTCCGAGATCCACTTTGCAGCGGTGGTGCCGAGTGCAACGTTATCTGACGCTACGAACGAAGTCACCTTGCCGCCGTCCGAGCCGCGATCGAGCGTGAACACCGGAATACCCATCGCATTGGCTTTTTCCACAGCGGGGATGATCGCTTTCGAGTCGATCGGGTTCAGCACGAGCGCCGTGATGCCCTGGCTCAGAAGGTTGATCGCGTCGTTGACCTGCTGCTGCGCGTCGCCGTTCGCATTCGTCTGCACGAGGTCAAAGCCCTGGTCCTTTGAGCCCTTCTCCACACCCAGCTTCAGGCCAACGAAGAAGGCGTTATTCAGCGTGGACACCGAGAAACCAATCTTCGCCTTGCCTCCCGCTGCCGCAGGAGCCGCACTCGCCACCGCCGGCGCACTGGCGCCCGCATCGCTCGCAGCCGCGCCCGACGACGCAGGCGCTTCGCTCTTCGAACAGCCGGCAAGCGCCGCCGCCGCGCAAAGCACCACCGTCCCGGCTCCTGCGCCGAGCTTGCTCCATGCATCGAATCTTCCTGAATTCCAGGCCATGTCTGTCTCCGTTTTCAAGTTATTAATGCGGTTGTGCTACGCGTTTGAGGTGCTGTGTGTGTGAAGCGAAGATCCGCTTACCTATGGTGTCCTCGGACCATAATTCCTGAACTTTTCAACGACCATCTGCATCTCTTCATCGGGCAGGACGGGAGGCGTGCCGAGTTGGCACGCGAGCAGATATTGTTTCGCCAAAACCTCGACCTCATGCGCGAGCCACAATGCGCGCCCGAGATCGCGTCCCAGTGCGATCACGCCGTGATGCGCAAGCAGGCAAGCGCTTCGTCCCGCTAGCGCGGCAAGGGCGTGATCGGACAGCGCCTGGCTGCCGAAGGTCGCGTACGGCGCGCAGCGAATGGAGTTGCCGCCCGCCGCTGCGACCATGTAGTGGTGCGCGGGCATGTCGCGCGCATGAATGGCCAACGCGGTGGCCGCTGTGGAATGCGTGTGAACCACCGCATGCGCGTCGGGTCGCGACTGCAATATGTCGCGATGAAAGCGCCATTCCGACGAAGGCCTGCCCGCGTCGATCAGCGCCGACGGCTCCTGGATGTCCATCGGCAACCAGACAATCGACTCTGCCTGCAACTTCGCAGCGGGGACGCCGCTCGGCGTGATCAGGAAGCCGTCGAGCCAGCGCGTGCTCACATTGCCGGACGTGCCCTGGTTGATGCCCAGACGTTCCATTTCGCGCGCGGTATCGACGATCTGCTCGCGCAGTGCGTGCTCGGTCATGCCGCGTCACCTTCCATGGCAAACAGCGCGGCGAGATTGCGCTCGAAGGGCCGCTTTACAATGCCACGCTCCGTAATGAATCCCGTCACGAGCTCATATGGCGTGACGTCGAACGCGGGATTGCGGACCTTCATGTTTTCAGGTGCGATACGCTGGCCGTAGAGGTGCGTGACCTCATCGTCACGGCGTTCTTCAATCACGATCTCGCGACCCGTCGCCGTCTGCAAGTCCAGCGTCGATGACGGACAGGCCACATAAAACGGAATGCCGAAATGGCGCGCGACGATCGCTAACCCGAACGTCCCGATCTTGTTGGCAAAATCGCCGTTCGCGGCCACACGATCCGTGCCGACGATCACCAGGTCGACAAGTCCCTGCGCCATGATCGAGGCCGCCATGCTGTCGGTGATCAGCGTCACGTCCACGCCAGCCTGCTGCAACTCGTAGGCCGTGAGGCGCGCGCCTTGCAAGAGCGGGCGCGTTTCATCGGCATAGACACGGAACCTCGTGCCCGCGTCGTGTGCCTTGTAGATCGGTGCGGTCGCCGTGCCGAGACCGGTCGTGGCAAGCGCGCCCGCGTTGCAGTGAGTCAGCACGCCGCAGCCTTCGGTGATCAACGCCACACCATGTTCCCCGATGCCATCGCAAAGCGCGCGGTCCTCGTGATGGATCGTGATCGCTTCATCCACCAAGGCGCTCAGCAATGATGTCGGATCGCCCGCGGACGATGCCTGCGCTGCCTGAATCATGCGCTTCAGGCTCCAGCTGAGATTGACCGCTGTGGGTCGCGCGGAGTCGAGATACGCAGCCTGCGCGACCAGTCGCGCGCGAAACTCGGACATCGGCAAATGCAGGCTTGCGCGCATCGCCACGCACAGGCCATAGGCGGCCGCCACGCCAATCGCCGGCGCACCGCGCACACGAAGCTCGTGAATCGCGCGCCAGACTTCCTCGGCTGTCGTCAGTTTCTCGACAGCGGTTTCTTGCGGCAGACGCGTCTGATCGAGAATCGACAAGCAATCGTTTTCCCACGCGATCGTTGCAGGGAGGCCCGGAATGAGCGGCGTAGAAACCATGCGTGCTCCAGAGGCAGGACGCGTTGTTGTGAGGGGGGTATGGGTCATGCGGCAGCTTCAACTTTCCACGCGAGGTCGATGACATCATCGACAGTCGTCATCGAGGCACGCTCGACCAATAGCGTTTCCGCACAGCGCAGGCAGCGGACTTCGATCGCGGCGCGCGCAGAGTCGTCCGGAATGCGTGTGATCTCCGCGACCTTCGCCATGCCCACGATCCGCCGAATCATCTTGCATCCCGCAAAGCCGAGCGTGTCCGTGAACAGCTGTTGCATGAAGCGCGCCTTGAACGCGTCGGCGCATGCGCGATCCGGTTCATCGCCGATGAAGTGTGTCTTGCTGCGCCCTTCATGTTCGCGCCAAAGCGACAGGAATTTCGCCGTAAAGCCAGACCAGATCGCGCGTACCTGGTCGAGTAACCAGACCTGATACGCTTCCGGCGAACCACCGTCCTGGCGGCCATGCCAGTCGCGCGAGAAATACGCGAGAAGCAGGTTGGCGATGATCGCGCCGATGTCGAAGGCCATGGGTCCGTAGAACGCGAATTCGGGATCGATCACATAGGTCTCGTCTTCATTGACCATGATCGAACCGGTGTGCAAGTCGCCGTGAAGCAAGGTTTCAGCACGATTCATGAATGCCCACTTCATCTCGCCAACTGCAACGCGCAGCGCAGGCGTACGTCGTATCCGGTCGACGGCTGCACGCGGCAACGCGGCGCTATAGCTATTCGACGGATGGTCCTCGAACGGATAGGTGAACACGAGGTCTTCCGTGATCCTGCACAGTTCGGTGTTGACCGCGGCGGCCACGGCCTGCTTCTTGATGTCGGGAGAGAGAAAGAGATCCGAGCCGAAGAACAGCGTGTGGGCGAGATAGGTGGACAGGTGATCGGCAAGCTTCGGATAGATCGTGCCACCCATCAGCCCCTGGCGCAGGATGCAATGCGACGAAAGCCGCTGCATCACCATCAGGAACAGTTGACTGTCCGCGTGATAGACCGTGGGCACATGATCCGGGCATAGCGCACCGAAGCGCCTGAGCGCGGCAACCTCGCGCTCCATCCGCTCGCGGGTCAACGGCCATGTCTTGCCCACGAGCCGCAGAAAGGGCGGCGCCTGCTTGACCACCACGCTCATCTCGGGCGTCTTCGCGTTGCTCGCGAAGTAGATGTAGTTCAGGTTGCCGTCGCCGACTTCGACAATATCCAGTTCGTCCGGCTCGCCGAGCAGCTTGTGTACAGCAGGAACGCCTCGCAGATACGCGGATAGCTCCGACGCTTTCAACGCCGCAAATTCCATGATGTCCCCTCCGCGATCGACCCGACCCTGCGCCCACTGTTAGCGGCGCTTGCGTACCAGGTCGAACTTGAAGATGCTCGTGTTGTAGTAGTCGTTGCTATAGCAAATCGGCTCGCCGCTCTGATCAAAATCCACTTCGTCCAGCAACAGAAACAGCCCAAAGCCGTCGCCCAGTTCGGGCAGGTCACGTGGCGTCAAAATGGTCGGCTGTATCGATGTATGCGTATGCGAGAGTCGACGTCCGGCGCGGTTGAACATCGCGAAGAGCGACTCGCCGAGGTCGCAGTTCGCGGCATCGAACAAGCGCCTCGAAATAATGTCGATGCAGTACGCCGCCACCGCATCGTCGGCCTTTCTGACCCGCTCGATCCGCACACACGGATCGCCTGCTTTGAGCCCCAGCTTTTCCGCCAGACTTTCTGATGCCTCAATGTGCTCGATCTGCAATCGGCTCGTTGAGGGCACCGCGCCAACGCTCTTGATCATGTCCGTCACGGACATCAGATCATCGAGACCTCCCTGCAACTTCAGTGAAGCTTGTCTGATGAATGTACCGCGACCCTGCACGCGAGAGAGCAATCCGTGCGAGATCATCTGCGCCACCGCCTCGCGCAAACTCGATCGCCCGACACCGAGAAATTCGCATAACTCGATCTCCGTCGGGATCTGATCCCCAGGCTTCAAGCCCTTCTCGCGGATCATCGCGAGCAGCGAATCCTGGATTTTGTCGCTCATCGACGGCTCTACGCTCAGACGCATGTGCACGTTCGTCCTTTGTGTTTTTTGAAATATACATCAGACGTCTGATGTTTAGATCGGTATTTACCCTGAGGTTTTAGGACGTTTAGAGGGGTCGTTTTTGCGGAAGAGTGGGTGTTTTCAGGACTGCAGCAATGGCTAGGCAATCCATGTGGGAGTGGCTAGAAGCGGTGCTGAAACCTGGGTAATGAAGGAGAATTTTGTGCGCCGCGGGGAAGTGGGCACGAGCGGACCCAGGCAACGACACAGCTATGCCGGCTTGCGCCGGCATAGGTGGACGATCAGCCGTTGATCTTCGGCGACAACAGGTCCTGCAAGCCAATCGCGAAGTACATCTCGCGGCGCATCCGATCCGCCACCGCATTGACCACTTCCGCACCATCTTGCGAAGGATCAACGTGCACACGGAACGGACGCTTGCCGAACGGCAGGTTCACCACATTGACGATCTCTCTCGCGACTTCGGTTGGATCGGCGTCGGCCGGTTCGAGCCTTGCCAGGCCCTTCAGCGCCTGGTCAGTGACACCCGCATACGGTCCATTCTCGTATTCGGCTGCCACGCTCGCATCAGCCGGTTTGCCGGAATGCGCGAAGTGGTTGGTGCCCTTGGTGAACGCGCCCGGCACCATGATCGTGCTCTCGATACCCCAGCGTGCCAGTTCGGTCGAGTAAGACACAGCCAGCGCGTCCAGCGCGTCCAGCGCTGCCTTCGCGGCGAAGTACGGTGCCAGGAACGGCGGCGTACCGCCGCGCGTCGAAGACGAGCCCACCCACACCAGCAGCCCTTTGCCCTGCTCGCGCAAATACGGGAGGGCGGCCCGGTTCACACGCTGCGCGCCGAGCACGTTGACGTCGTACTGCTGGATCATCTGCTCGGGCGTAAACGCTTCAGCCGGGCCGAACACCATGTGGCCGGCGTTGTGGACGAGCACATCAAGGCCCTTAGCGTCCTTCAAGATAGCCTCGATCGCGGCATCCACCGACGCGTCAGACTGCACATCCAGTTCGACCGTGCGCAGATCAACCGACTGTTCCTTCGCCCATTGCGCAATCTCCGCTACACGAGACGCGTTGCGCCCCTGCGTTTCACGCATCGATGCGTAGACGGTATGGCCCGCCTGCGCTAACTCCCGGGCGGTCATGAGGCCAAAACCCGACGATGCGCCGGTAACCAGAATGATCTGTGACATTGAAATCTCCCTGCTCAATAAAGAAACAGCGCAAGAGCGGCGATCAGCCGACGGCGCAGCAGTGCCCGCCCAGGCCGCCCGGAGTGATTCGCCATAGGATGTTCGTCGGGACGACCTCGCGCTTACGCGAGACCGCCGTTCGCGCGCAGAGCCTGGCCGTTGACCCACGCACCGTCCGGGCCCGCAAGGAAGGCCACCGCACTCGCGATATCGTCCGGCTGGCCGAGGCGCTCCAGCGGCGGCATCTTCGAGAACTGGGCGATCTGTTCTTCGGTCTTGCCGTTCAGGAACAGGTCAGTTGCCACCGGACCCGGTGCCACGCAATTCACCGTGATACGGCGGCCGCGCAGCTCCTTCGCGAACACACGCGAGAACGCTTCGATCGCGGCCTTCGTGCCGTTGTAGATCGAATAGCCCGGCAGATTCAGTGCGAGAGTGGTGCTCGACAGATTGATGATCCGGCCACCGTCATTCAGGCGCGTTGCCGCTTCACGCAGCGTGTTGAAGACACCGCCCACGTTGATCGCGAACGTCTGCGCAAACACTTCGTCGGTGGTCTGCGCGAGCGGCATCGTCTTCAGGATACCGGCATTGTTGACCAGAACATCGACCTTGCCGAGCTGCTGCTCGACCGTATCGAACATCTTGCGTACGTCGTCCGCGTTCGACACGTCCGCCTTCACGGCAACCGCCTTGCCGCCAGTCTGGACCAGTTCGGCGACGAGCTTTTCCGCTTCCGCCGGGCTCGATGCGTAATTCACCGCGACAGCAAAGCCGTCACGAACCAGGCGACGCGCGATGGTGGCACCGATACCGCGGGACGCACCCGTCACCAATGCAACACCAGAGTTTTTAACAGCAGTCATGACATACCTCGTAGTTGGGGTGGAACACGGATATGATCATGAACTGTTCGATACGAAAGATAATTACTGGAAAACTCCCATCACTATTCCATTTACTCCAACTATTGATGACCGGGACGCCACAGCATGGATCGATTCCAGGAAATGCAGGCCTTTGTACGGACCGCTGAACGCAGCAGCTTTTCACAGGCGGCCGACGATCTGAACATCCCCCGGGCAACAATCACAAACATCATTAAACGTTTGGAGATGCGCCTGGGCACCCGCTTGCTCGAACGTACGACACGTCAGGTACGCCTCACTCACGATGGCGAGGCGTACTACCAGCGGTGCGTGCGCCTGCTGGCCGACGTTGAAGAAGCCGATGGCGCATTTCGCGGCGCGATGCCCAAGGGGCTGCTCACGGTCAATCTGCAGGGCACCCTGGCGCGGCACTTCGTGATGCCGGCCCTACCCGAGTTTCTGACGCGCTACCCGGGCCTTCGCTTGCATATCAGCGAAGACGACCGGCTGGTCGATCTAGTCCGGGAGGGCGTCGACTGCGTGCTACGTGCGGGCACTCTCCGAGACTCGTCGATGATCGGGCGGCAGGTCGCATCGATGGAACAGGTGAGCGTGGCCAGCCCGGCGTACCTCATGCAGTTTGGGGAGCCGGGAAGCATCGCCGATCTGGGGCACCATTTTACGGTCGACTACATTTCGAGCACCAGCGGGCGAGCCGTGCCACTGAGTTTTAACCTTGACAGACGTGTCATCGACATACCGATGCGGTCGACCATTTCCGTGACCGGTGCCGATCTCTACACAAGCTCGGCGATCGCAGGCGCTGGCCTGATTCAGGTGCCGCGCTATCGGATCGCCACCGAACTCGCCGATGGCCAGTTGAAGATCGTATTGCCCGCTTTTCCGCCACCGCCCATGCCGGTGTCGGTTCTCTATTTGCAGAACCGCCACTTGTCGCCCCGCGTGCGGATCTTCGCCCAGTGGCTCGCGGAAATCTTCAAGGTAGTTCCGTTTCGCGCGGACGCGGCCTGATTCGGGAGGAGGCGGGTTGCCAGGTCAATCGCTTGCGAGAGGCCGGTCGTGATCGGACACTTCCTGCGACAGGTTTCCCATCGAACGCTTTCTACCTCGGCAAGCCGGCGCTTGATGCAGATCAAGGCTCGCTCTTCGCCCAGAAGTTAGAGTGAGTCGAATGCGGGAGAGCGGCGCAGCTCCGCAGTGCGGCGAGTGCGCTAAATTGCTCATCGTGGCAAATGACCCCGCAGCATGCCTGCCCTTCCCTACGCACTCGGCACCTGCGTGATCTAGCCCTGAGAGCGACCCATGGACGACCATCTCCTTCACAACCGCACCTTCGATGAACTCGCGATCGAGGAGTCCGCCTCGCTCGTGCGTGTCGCCGGGCTCGACGACATCCAGTTGTTCGCCGCGATGTCCGGTGACTTCAATCCCACGCACGTCGATGCCGCCTTCGCCGCTCACGACGTCTTCGGCCATGTCGTCATGCAGGGCATGTGGACGGCGGGCCTGATCTCCGCGCTGCTGGGCACGAAACTGCCCGGACCCGGCACGATCTACCTCGATCAGAACCTGCAGTTCCGGCACCCGGTCGTACCGGGCGATGCCGTGACCGCAACAGTGACTGTGAGAGAGAAGCGCGCGGACAAGCGGATCGTGCTGCTCGATACACATTGCGCCAACCAGCGGGGCGAGATAGTCCTGCTCGGTGTAGCCACCGTGATTGCACCGGCTGAGCGCGTTATCTGGCCGCAGATCACGCGACCGGATGTCTCGGTGCGAACGCACGATCGTTACGATTCCTTCATCCGCGAAGCCCAGGCGCTGCCCTCCTTGCGCACGGCCGTTGTCCACCCCTGTTCCGCGGAGACGATCATGGCCGCGATCGAGGCGCGCAATGAAGGAATGATCGACCCCGTGCTGATCGGACCAGAAGCGAAGATCAGGGCGGCTGCTGAGCTGGCACAGGTGAGCCTTGATGGGGTAACCATCGAAGCAGTTGAACATAGCCACGCGGCTGCGGCGCGTGCTGTCGAAATGGGTGCGGCAGGCCAAGTGGCTGCGTTGATGAAGGGGAGCCTCGAAACCAGCGAACTACTTGCGCGGATCGTGAGCTCGGCGTCGGGTCTACGCACGGGACGGCGCATCAGCCACGTTTACGCGATGGACGTACCGGCGTATTCGAAGCCCTTGTTCATCACAGACGCCGCTGTCAACGTCACGCCTTCGCTCGAGGAGAAACGCGATATCTGTCAGAACGCGATTGACCTGCTGCACTTGCTTGGCATCGAACAGCCGCGCGTGGCCGTGCTCGCCGCTGTGGAGACTGTCAGTGCCCGCATGCCCACCACGCTGGATGCTGCCGCGCTTACTGTGATGGCAGCCCGGGGGCAGATTCGCGGCGCGCTTGTCGATGGCCCACTCGCTTTCGACAATGCCATCAGCCTCGCGGCGACAAAGACGAAGGGCATCGTTTCGCCCGTCTCGGGGCAGGCGGACATTCTGCTTGTGCCCGACCTGGAGGCAGGCAACATGCTTGCGAAGCAATTGATGTATTTTGGTGGTGCGGATGCAGCAGGGCTCGTGCTTGGCGCGCGTCTGCCGATTATTTTGACGAGCCGGGCAGATAGTCTGCGGGTGCGGTTGGCTTCGGTGGCGCTGGCTAGGATCGTTTCGCATCGCACGAGGCGCGCGTTGCGTCTCGTGTAGGTGGTGAGCGCGACGAATCGAGGTGTATGCCGCCCAATGTCTGGACAACCTCGAAAACCAAGCACTTGATTCGACTATGTTTTGTGGCGGAGAGACGGGGATTCGAACCCCGGATAGGTTTGACCCTATACACGCTTTCCAGGCGTGCGACTTCAACCGCTCATCCACCTCTCCGTGAACCACTGATTATATCAGCATCAAACCCGTTTGCGACACTTACGGTTCACGTAAATGATCGACCAAGGCAAGCGTGCGCTCATCCGGCCGCCTATCAAGCAGGCTCGCCAGGACAGCCACAGCAAAACCCGCAGGCACCCCAAAGGCTCCCGACGCGATGGGCTCGATGCCAAACCACCGTGGCCCGGTAAAGCCCGTCACCCGCGTCAGGAGCGGATAGGTCGTGACGATGTAATAGACGCACACCACCAGCCCGGTCAGCATGCCAAGGATCGCGCCCGTGCGGGTCATGCGCTTCCAGAAAATGCCAAGAACCAGGGCGGGGAACAAGCTTGACGCCGCCAGCGAAAACGCGGCGCCCACCAGAAACAGGATGTTCCCGGTCTTTAGCGAGGCCATGTACGAGGCCAGCAACGCGACACCCAGCAGCACGAACTTCGACATGGCAACGCGCTTCTGGCTGCTCGCGCTTGGATCCACGAGGTAGTAATAGACGTCATGCGACAGGGCATTGGAGATCGTCAGCAACAGACCGTCCGCGGTCGATAGCGCAGCAGCGAGCGCGCCCGCCGCGATCAAGCCGGAAAACACATAAGGCAGGCCCGCAATCTCCGGTGCCGCCAACACAATCATATCGGGCTGTATCGAAAGTCCCGCCCAATGGACAACGCCATCTCCATAGACATCATCGAGCCTCAGCAGCGATGGCTCAACGCGGCTCCACTGAATCACCCATTGAGGCAGTTCATCGAAGCGATGACCAATGAGGGAATTCAAGATGTCGAACTTGATGAGGACCGCGAGTACCGGCACGGTCACGTAGAACAAGGCGACGAAGAACAAGGTCCAGCCGACCGAGCGACGGGCAGCCGCGACTGAGCGGGTTGTGTTGTAGCGGGTCAGGATATGCGGGAGGCTCGCTGTGCCGAGCGATAAACACAACAGCAGGGCGAGAAAGTTAAGCCTGTTGCTGCGTTGGGCCTTGTCGCTCTGGGCAGGGAACGGCTCACTCATCGGGACGGAAGCCTCGGCGCGAGCAAGCAATTCGTCACGCTCTGCAGTCCAGCGGGTTACCGCATCAAGTGGATCGCGAGGGAAATTGCCGACTTCAGTTTCGAGAGCGTCGATCTCACGTAGCGGTCCATTCCGCCGACGCAGGGTCGCCACACGATCGACCAAGGCAGCCCGCTCTCGCCCATATGAGGCAGGCAGCTCAGCAATGCGTTCGTCGACGGATTGCGCGCGTCGACGGTAGTAGTCACGTATGGCCTGTTCGGCTGGCTGTTCCCGCAATGCGCCCTCGATCGACTCGACACGTTCCATCAGGTGGCCGTAGTTCAATTGAGGCAGATAACCGAGCCCCTGCTGATTCGCGATCAATGAAACGGGCAGCAGGAAGGCCGTAATCAGGATGATGTATTGCGCGACCTGGGTCCAGGTAACGGCGCGCATCCCACCGAGAAACGAACAGACGAGAATGCCGGCCAGACCGCAAAAGATCCCGATCGAAAAATCCACGCCGATAAAGCGCGTCGCGATTAAACCTACACCCTGGATCTGTGCGACAAGATAGACGAACGAACAAAGGATGGTCGCGAACACAGCGATGCCCCGCACGATGTTGCTGCTGTAGCGGGTCGCGAGAAAGTCGGGCAAGGTGTAGCGGCCCATCTTGCGCACGTAAGGCGCGAGCAGGAGTGCGACGAGACAGTAGCCGCCAGTCCATCCCATCACGTAGGCGAGCGCGTTATAACCCGTCGCGTACAGCGATCCCGCGAGGCCAATGAAGGAGGCTGCGGACAGCCAGTCGGCCGCCGTCGCCATGCCGTTCAGAACGGCGGGCACACGACGCCCCGCTACATAGTATTCAACGAGGTCCGACGTTCTCGAGAAGACACCGATCAATGCATAGACTGCGATCGTCAGGAACAGGAACAAATACCCGATCCAGACCCCGGCTCCGTTGATCTTCTCAATGTGCGCGAGGATGGCGATAAACGCGAGAAAGCCAAGGGTGAAAAGCGCGTAGTTGCGGAGCAGCCTTTGCGTCTCGTTCATGGGTCGATCGGTTTGCCTGACTCACCTTCAGAAGTCACTTCGGGTCCCAGCCCGGATCCGGACGCGGCTCCACCTCTGTGCATATTGATGGCCTGCTGCAGACGGCGGTCCGCACCGTTCATCGCAACGATATAGATCAGGACCAGGGCGAGATAAACAATGATCGCCCCCTGTGCGCCCATGTAGAACGGCAGCGACCAGCCTGCGAAACGGATCGACTTCAACTGCCCAGCGACTAGTGGCACGCCGAACGACACGAGCGCGCCGAACGCAAGCAAGGCGACGATAAGGCGCACGTTGAACCGCCAGTAGTCCCGCCGCGCACGCGACAGATTGTCGATGCGCGCAGCGGTCTCTGCCGCGTAGGGCCGCATAGCAGGAGCGCTTATCTCGCTTCGCCGAGCTGGTCGAGGATTGCCGGATTCTCGAGGGTCGAGACGTCCTGGGTGATCGTTTCTCCCTTGGCCAGTGAACGCAGCAGACGACGCATGATCTTGCCGGAACGGGTCTTCGGCAGATTCTCACCGAAGCGGATGTCCTTGGGCTTCGCAATCGGACCAATTTCCTTGGCGACCCATGCACGCAGTTCGTTCGCAATCTTGGTCGCTTCGTCGCCGACCGGACGTGTGCGTTTGAGTACGACAAATGCGCAGATGGCTTCACCGGTCGTATCGTCGGGGCGTCCCACCACGGCTGCCTCGGCAACGAGCGGATTCGAGACCAATGCCGACTCGATTTCCATCGTGCCCATCCGGTGCCCTGCGACGTTCAGCACGTCGTCGATGCGACCCATGATCGTGAAATAGCCGCGCTCCGCGTCCCGTACCGCACCGTCACCGGCGAGGTAGAGATGGCCACCGAGTTCCTCGGGGAAATAGCTCTTCTTGAATCGTTCCGGATCGTTCCAGATATTGCGGATCATCGACGGCCAGGGGCGCTTGATCACGAGGATGCCGCCCTGCCCGTTTGCAACATCGCCACCCGCTTCATCGACGATGGCCGCGATGATGCCGGGTAGCGGCAGCGTGCACGAGCCCGGCACAAGAGGCGTAACGCCTGGCAACGGCGTGATCACGTGGCCGCCCGTCTCGGTCTGCCAGAACGTGTCGATTACGGGACTGCGCCCTCCGCCGACTTCGGTGTGATACCACATCCAAGCTTCGGGATTGATCGGCTCACCGACAGTCCCCAGGATTCGCAGCGATGACAGGTCATAGCTGCGCGGGTGGACTTTCGCGTCGGCATCCGACGCCTTGATCAGCGAGCGGATCGCGGTCGGCGCCGTATAGAAAATCGTGACCTTGTGCTTCTGGATCATGTCCCAGAAGCGCCCTGCATTCGGATAGGTCGGTACGCCCTCGAATACGATCTGGGTCGCCCCCACGGCGGTCGGTCCATACGCGATGTACGTATGGCCGGTGACCCAGCCGATGTCGGCGGTACACCAGAACACGTCCGACGGCTTGATGTCGAACGACCAGCGCATAGTCAGCGAAGCCCAGAGCAGATAACCGCCCGTGCTGTGCACGACGCCCTTGGGCTTGCCGGTCGATCCCGACGTGTACAGAATGAAAAGCGGATGCTCGGCGCCGACCCATTCGGGCTCGCATACGGCCGGCTGAGTATCGACGAGCGCCTTGAGATCGATATCGCGCGATTCGACCCAGTTCACCTTGCCGCCGGTGCGACGATAGACGATCACGTCCTGAACGACATCGGCGCCTTCAAGTTGCAGCGCTTCGTCGACGATCGACTTGAGCGGCAAGGTTTTCCCGCCGCGAATCTGCTCATCGGCCGTGATCACGGCAACGGCACCCGCATCAACAATGCGCTCGTGCAGCGACTTCGAGGAGAACCCGCCGAACACGACCGAGTGCGTCGCGCCGATTCGCGCGCAGGCCTGCATCGCGGTAATGCCTTCGATCGACATCGGCATATAGATGATCACGCGATCGCCGGCCTTCACGCCGAGTCCGCGCAAGCCATTGGCGAGCCGGCTCACGCGATCGAGCAACTCCTGGTAGCTCACGCGCGTCTCGATGCCGTCGTCGGACTCGAATACGATTGCGGTGCGTTCGCCGCGGCCCGCTTCGACATGCCGGTCGAGGCAGTTATAGGAAACGTTGAGCTTGCCGTCTTCAAACCACTTGTAGAAGGGTGCATTCGATTCGTCGAGCACCTTCGTGAACGGCACTTTCCACGCCAGTTGCTCGCGCGCCAGCCGGGCCCAGAACCCTTCGTAGTCGCGTTCAGCTTCGGCCACCAACTCGAGATAGGCATCCATGCCGGAGATGGCGGCTTGCGCGACCAGCTCTGTGGGCGGGTGGAAAATACGGTGCTCTTGCAGAACCGATTCGATTGCAGACATCTACTGCCCCTTGTTTGAATTAAGCCTCGTCCGCCCCGCGGGCGGAACAGCCTGCCACCAGGCCTTGGGGGGCCCGGCTGCACATCCGGATGGCGAACGGTGAATCTGTCGCCATTGTCTCCATTACCTTGCTGCACCGCCATTCTGCCAAATGGCCTAGTCCGAACGGACAATACGGTGCGCAAAAGCCCGCCAACGATAAGGCAGCAGGCTTACCCATCCCTTACTGCACGGGCCTCAAGCCTCGCGAGAGACAAGCGAGGCGCCTCGGTCGGCTCGACAGCCGACACAACACCCGTGCCACTCGCGCCATCCGCCAGCACAACCCGACTATGAACCAGCGCGGCGTATTCGTCCGACCATCGCGGGGCCGCCCGGCTGCATGCCAGAATGTTGGCCATTCGGTCAGGTAGACCCCCGCCTGGGCTCCCCCTACAATCCTATCCGATCTGTGTGTTTCGTTTAACTGGGTAATGCCTTGAACCGTTATGTATTGTTTTTGATCGCCGCCATGCTGCTGGTCGGCAGCAATGTCGGCATCGGCAAGTCGGTGGTCGTGATCGTACCGGTCCTGCTGTTTGCATTGCTGCGCTTTGTGATCGCTGTTGCCGTGCTGTTTCCGCTCTATCGGCCCGAGAAGATGCGCCGGGTCTCGCGCGGCGAATGGATCAACCTGTTCTTGCAGGCTTTTTTCGGCACTTTCCTGTTCACCCTCCTGATGCTGAGCGGCGTGCATCGCACCACGGCGGTCGCAGCAGGCGTGATCACCAGCACGATTCCGGCGGTTGTCGCCCTACTTGCGTGGCTGCTGCTCAAAGAGCGTCCCGGTCCTCGCGCTGTCGTCGCGATCGGCCTCGCCATCATCGGCGTCATCGTCGTCACATTCGCACGCGAATCGAACGAGACCGGCACGGGTTCGCTGGTCGGCAACCTGATGGTACTCGGGGCGGTCATCTGCGAGTCGACCTATGTGATTCTTTCGCGAAGGCTCACGCAAACCCTGTCGCCCATCGACATCTGCGCCTATACGCACGGCTTTGGCCTGCTGCTGATGTTGCCGTTCGGGATTGCCTCGTTGAGCGAGTTCCACTTCGCAGCCGTGCCGACGCAGACCTGGCTGCTGGTCATCTGGTATGCGTTGTCGGCCAGCATCTTCTCGTTCTGGCTCTGGATGAAGGGCATCAGGCATGTGCCTGGGCAATTGGCCGGCGTCTTTACCGCCGTGCTCCCCGTGGCTGCCGCCACGTACGGCATCGTCTTTCTGGGCGAGCGGCCAACCACCGCCCACGGCGTCGCGCTTGCCTGTGTCGTCGCGGGCGTCGCGATTGCCAGCATGCGGCCTCGCAATGTCCCGCCGGTGGCGTCATGAAAACATTGCCTGAAGTGAAGCCAGACTGAGCGTCAATTGTGGCCGCGTTCCGAAAGTGGGTCACGGTACAATCACACGTTTTCTACTGGCGGGCGCCGGAACCGGCGGCTTTTTCGCCTGAATACAACCCAATTACCCCAAAAAAACTCGCTTGGCGACCGCACACGTCGATACGCCTGGCTCCCCACAAGCACAATCGTCATGACCGTCATCAAACAGGAAGACCTGATCCAGAGCATTGCAGATTCCCTGCAATACATCAGCTACTACCATCCGCTCGACTACATCCAAGCGCTCGGGCGGGCCTACGAGCTCGAGCAGAGTCCTGCCGCGAAAGATGCGATTGCGCAGATCCTGACCAACAGCCGCATGTGTGCGGAAGGTCGTCGACCGATTTGCCAGGACACCGGCATCGTCACGATCTTCGTCAAAGTCGGGATGGACATTCGCTGGGACGGCGCGACGATGGGCGTGACGGAGATGATCAACGAAGGGGTACGGCGCGGCTATTCGCACCCGGACAATGTGCTGCGCGCTTCGATCGTGAGTCCGCCCCATGGCGCACGCAAGAACACACGAGACAACACCCCTGCGGTGATCCACTACGAGATCGTGCCGGGTGACAAGATCGATGTGCAGGTCGCGGCGAAAGGCGGTGGCTCCGAAAACAAGTCGAAGTTCGCCATGCTGAATCCTTCGGATTCAATCGTCGACTGGGTGCTCAAGACCGTGCCGACCATGGGTGCGGGCTGGTGTCCCCCGGGCATGCTCGGTATCGGCATCGGCGGTACAGCCGAGAAGGCCATGCTCATGGCCAAGGAATCGCTGATGGATGCGATCGACATTCAGGACGTGATCGCTCGCGGACCGAAGGACTGGGCCGAGGAACTGCGCATCGAACTGTATGAAAAGGTCAACGCGCTCGGGATCGGTGCACAAGGCCTTGGGGGCCTGGCCACCGTGCTCGACGTGAAGATCATGTCCGCGCCGACCCACGCCGCGAGCAAGCCCATCGCCATCATTCCGAACTGCGCGGCCACGCGTCACGCGCATTTCACACTCGACGGCTCGGGTGTTGCCAAGCTCGATCCGCCGTCGCTCGATGCATGGCCCAAGGTCAACTGGGAGCCGAACACGGAGACTAGCGCACGTGTCGACCTGAACGCCCTGACACGCGAGGAGGTGGCGTCGTGGAAGCCCGGCCAGACGTTGCTGCTGTCAGGCAAGATGCTCACCGGTCGCGATGCGGCCCACCAGCGTATCGCCGACATGCTCGCCGCTGGCCAGACACTGCCTGTCGACTTTACCAATCGCGTCATCTATTACGTGGGTCCGGTCGATCCGGTGCGCGATGAAGCAGTGGGGCCTGCCGGGCCGACCACGTCCACGCGCATGGACAAGTTCACCGACATGATGCTGGGTGAGACGGGCCTGATCTCGATGATCGGCAAGGCCGAGCGCGGCCCAGGTGCGATCGAGTCAATTCGCCAGCACAAGGCTGCTTATCTTATGGCAGTCGGCGGAGCCGCCTACCTCGTATCGAAAGCGATCCGCTCAGCCAAGGTCATCGCCTTCGAAGACCTCGGCATGGAAGCGATCTACGAGTTTGACGTCTACGACATGCCTGTCACGGTAGCCGTCGATTCAAACGGTACGTCGGTCCACCAGACCGGACCCAAAGAATGGCAAGCCAGGATCGGCAAGATTTCAGTCGCGACAGTCTGAGATGGCCCATGGCGCCCGAGGAAATAAGACCTATTCCGTCAGGCGTCGGCATTTCAGTCTATCGTTGATGGTTGATGGCCTCCTCAATGAATTGCGACAACCAGGAGCGAAGAATTATGCAAGGTGACAAGAAGGTCGTGGAATTCCTGAACGCACAACTGAAAAACGAGTTGACTGCGATTAATCAGTACTTTCTCCATGCCCGGATGTATCAACATTGGGGCCTCGACAAGCTCGGCAAGCATGAGTACGACGAGTCGATCGGTGAAATGAAACATGCCGACATGCTGATCCAGCGGATCTTCATGCTCGATGGCTTGCCGAATCTGCAGGACCTTCACAAGCTGCTCGTAGGCGAGGACACGCTCGAAATCCTCAATTGCGACCTGAAGCTCGAACAGGGCTCGCAGGTGACTTGCAAAGACGCGATCGCCTATTGCGAGTCGGCGCGCGATTTCGTGTCACGCGAAATTTTCGTGAAGATCCTGCAAGACACGGAAGAGCATATCGACTGGCTTGAAACGCAGATCGAGCTCGTCAACAAGGTTGGCCTGCAGAACTACCAGCAGTCCGGCATGGCTTCATTTACCGATTCCTGACCTTCGTCCCGGACCCACCACCATGATCGATCCGCACGGCCCGATCGGAATCTTCGACTCGGGGCTCGGAGGGCTGTCCGTGCTGCGCGCGGTCCGCATGCTGCTGCCCGGTGAAGACATCGTCTATCTGGCCGACTCGGGCCACGCGCCGTACGGCGAGCGCGACGACGACTTCATCGCCGACCGCTCGATCGCGATCGGCGACTGGCTGCTGCGTCAGGGTGCCAAGGCACTCGTCGTGGCATGCAATACCGCCACCGCACAAGCCGTTCATCTGTTGCGCGAGTGCACCTCAGTGCCGGTCGTGGGCGTCGAGCCAGGGCTGAAACCCGCCGCGATGCGCTCGACCTCAGGCGTCGCCGGTGTGCTGGCAACCGCCGCGACGCTGCGCAGCGATAAATTCCGGCGCCTGCTGGCCGGGTATCAGGCGCAATGCCGCTTCATCTGCCAGCCCGGACACGGTCTGGTCGAAGCGATTGAACGGGGCGAAACCGACTCTGTCGAGTTACTCGCGCTGCTCGAACGCTATCTGGCTCCGATGCTTGCCGATGGGGCCGATACGCTCGTCCTTGGCTGCACGCACTACTCGTTTATCGATTCGGCGATCCGACAGGTCGCAGGCGATCGGCTAACGCTGATCGACACGAGCGCGGCCATCGCTCAGCAACTTGCACGGCTGTTGACTGAGCGTTCCTTGCTTGCGCCAGGTTCCTCGTCTACCTCCTCTCACTCTTCGGCGCGGACCTCATTAGGCTCAACCGGGGACGGAAAGCAGCTCCAGGTCGTCGCACACCGGCTTCTGGGTCTCGAAGCAGTCGTGGGGCAACTGACAATCTCCTCGCGCCGCACTCTGCCCGGCGATTCGATGGCTTCGGCTTAAATCACTCCGAATGAGCGGCAGGTGGGCAGGTCCGACCTGCCCCTGCCGAAGAGACTTCCCAAAGATAAAAACCCTATCAAAACAATGGCTTTTATCATGCGGGCCATCCCTAAGGCGACGGGTTCCCTGTTACAAAAAAGAAGCACACCGAGCTTGCCCGGCATGCGGAACTGAATAATAATAATTCGCATTACTGCCGCTGAGTGCCGATAGCATGATCGTCTGTGTGTGCAAGTCCGTGTCCGACCGCCATATCCGGGGCGCCATTCGAGAAGGCGTCGAATCTTTCGAAGAATTGCAATTTGAGCTTGGCGTTGCCCTGTGCTGCGGCAAGTGCGAAGGCCATGTGCGCGCGGTCCTCGAAGAAACCGGTGCCTGCGTCAGCGGCTGCCTCCATGTTGTCGACTCCGCCTCGAACGACCGTGTCGAACCGATTCATTTCTTCGACCGCCAGGCCGCTTGATCGGGCTTGAACCAGTCGGCTTTAACCTGAATTCAATAGACCGCATGGATGTCGCCGGAGGCGAAATCCGCTAGCGCGCTCCAATTCCGAATTTCAAAAAGTAAAGGCCCCCGCATGGCGGGGGCCTTTGTGTTTGCGCACGCGGCGCATTCGGGCTCGGAATCGATACACAAGCTGATGGAGGATATGTATCGCCTCCGTTAGGTGTCATCCGTCGTCGACACGGTTGGCGCCGTTTGCCCTATAGGACTCACTATAGATAGTGGCCACTCTCTTCCGCATGGGCACCCCCATTGCAAAAGTGAGACTCAACTATAGTCAGGCATTAGATGACGGCCAAAGAACCATACGTCATGTGGATGCCCTCGCAAATGGAATAAATGGCGGAGCGATGACCGCGTTCAGGCACGACTTCGCCACGCAAACAAAAAGCAGCGGCGCCCGACCCGGACTTAGTCGCCCGCGCGATGCGCAGCTTCGGTCGCATGTCGCATTGCGTCCCGGTGCTCGCGCACCAGCGCATGCTCTTGCGCCAACATGCCTGACTCGTCCACCGATCCGTCTTCGTTGCGCGGACACTTGGGCAGGTCTGGATTGCGAAACGCCTCGACAAGAAAATCGACGAACACCCGCACGGCTGGCGCAAGCCCCTGCCTCGACAGAAATACCGCATAGTAATTCGGCTGCGGCGACGACCAGCCCGGCAGCACAGGAACAAGCGAACCTTCGGCCATGGCGTTGGCGAAGGTCATCTCGGGCAGCACGGCGATGCCGATTCCCTCACGCACGCTATTAAAAATGGATCCGATATCAGCTGTCACGAGCCGCGGCGTATGAACGAATTCACGATGCTCGCCATTCGGCCCATCGAGTTGAAACACATGGCGTCCGCCATCCGCAACCGGCAGATCGAGCGTATCGAAGCGGCTCAGGTCGTCAACGGACTGCGGCCTGCCTAGCCGTGCGAGCAGCGACGGCGCAGCGACCAGCAACTGGGTCGTCGTCATCAGCGGCCGCACGATCACGTTCTCGCTACGCGGCGGTTCGGAGCGCACCCTCAACGCGATATCGATCCCATCCTCGTAGAGATCGGCCACGCGGTTGGTGACATTGACCGAGATCTTGACCTCGGGATACTGAGCCAGGAAACGCGGCAGTATCGGCGACAACATCATGTGCGAGACCGTTACCGGGCAACTGACACGGACAGTGCCACGCGGCGCCTCGCGCAACTGCGATACGGTGTCGAGTGCGGCGCGCGCCTCGTTGAGCATGGCCGAACAATGCTCATAGAACACGCGGCCTGCTTCGGTCAGCGCCAGCCGCCGCGTCGAGCGCTGAAGCAAGCGCACGCCGAGCTTCGCTTCGAGATCGGAAAGCCGCCGCGACAGCCGGGACTTCGACACCCCCAACACGCGCTCAGCTGCCGAAAATCCACCGTGGTCTACGATCTGACTGAAATACATCAAATCATTCAGATCCTGGGTCTGCCAGTCCATATGCAATCCACGCTCAATTGAAACACCGCACCCGGCTCGTTGGCCGCCCTGCAATCCGCTTGCTACCGCCGCTATGATATGCCGCAATGGTCTGGCGCGGCGGCAGGCGGCAGGGCCGCCCAGGGCGTGCAATGCGCCGCTGCCGCGCCTCGTTGACGGCGAATTGCGTCACAATGCAACTTCGCTCAACCCACGGAGTGCCGGATGGATCTCACCCAGCTCAGCGCGACACTGAATGGCCCGAATTATCGGGTGTTGCTCGACGACGGCCACCATACCTGGTTCGGTGATGAGCCGGCTGCCATCGGCGGCGGGGACCGCGGTCCGACGCCATTTGCCCTGCTATTGTCGAGTCTGGGCGCATGCACCGCGATCACGGTCAAGATGTATGCTGAACGCAAAGGCTGGCCGCTCGACCATATCGACGTCAAGCTGTCGCTCTCGACCCAGACAGACCGATCGGCGATCGAGCGCGAGGTGGTGCTGTACGGGGTGCTCGACGATGCGCAGCGCGAACGGCTGCTGCAAATCGCCAATGCGTGTCCGGTCCACAAAATATTGAGCAAACCGATTGATATCCGCACCGACCTGGCTGCCATTGCCTGAGCGCTGTCGGGCGCAACCCGCCGCGTGGGCAAACCCAGTGACATCCACCGTTCGCCAAGCCTGAGAAAGGAAGCCGTACCCTTGAATTTCGAACATCTTATCCAGATCAATGATCCATTGAATCCCCTGCTCGACGCCCTCACTCGCGAGCAGGTCTGGCAAGGCCTGCTGCTGCGTGTCGAACGTCCGCAGTTGTTTGTCGTCGGGCTGGATGGCTGCACGATCCTGAACCGCGACGGCGATACGCTCGAGCGTGAGCTTCACTATGGAGTGGCGACGGTGCGCGATCGTGTCACCCTCACGGTGGGCGAAAAGGTTCGCTACGAGATCGCCCCCACTGACTCCTACGTCGGTGGCACCTTGACCATGACAATCGAAGCACCCGACGAGTTGCAATTGTTCCTGCGTTTTGAATACTCGACGACCCTGGCCGAACCGACCGGTGTCGACGAGCGCCGCACGATGGAAATCGTCAAGTCCGCGTATCGTGAAGCCGACATCGACACGGTGCGTTTGATCCGTCAGTTCGCTCACACAGGGGAATTACCGGACACGCTGCACTAGCTCGACGTCGAGCCCGGCAAGCAAAACTATCGCTCCATGCAAATTCATTGAAATCACTTCTTGCAAACGCGAATCGTTCTCATTACTATAGAACCTATCGCAAGCAAGGAGCTGCCAGAACATGAACCCGTCGAGGAATCCGGTATCCCGCCCCACCCTGCGCGTACGCGCACCAATGTCGCGAGTCGATACAGGCGGCGCACCGATGCCGACGGGTCCAATGGCATTGAATAGCGCAGCCTTGTTGCAAGGCCAGATTACGGTCAACATCCATCACAACGGTGAGTGTTACCAGCTGCGCACCACGCGTGCGGGCAAACTGATTTTGACGAAGTAATCGTCGCACTGAGTATTGTGGGGACCACCTCGCGAGAGGTGTTTGGCTAGCCAGCCCACGTGGCCCGCCTGCACGCAAGACTAGACCCCTTCGTGCTGCAAGCGACCTGCCGCGATCAGCAAGCCATGCCACTTTTTTTCGTCCCCTTTGCGATGTTGTTTTTTTTAGCCTCACCGTTTTGCCGCGCCAATTTGCCCGCGCGTGAAATGTTGCATGACGAGGCACCCCAAAAAATCCGCTAAGAACATTGTTCGTTAGCGGATTTTTTTATGGGTCGTGGCTTTTGTGGGCCTGTATGTGGACCTGTTGCAGGCAACGCATTTACCAATGCCAGAACATCAACCACCACGCACTATCGACCACTGCGAGCGCCGCGATAAAGCAGAAACAAGCCCCGATTCGCGCGCTCCAGGTCATCGCATGGCGCTCGATCACACGAACCGCGAGCCATCCGCTCCAGATATTCGCAATCGCCAGAATCAGCAAGCGCACCGGACTTGCCCACTCGAGCCCGATATGTTCGGCACGCAAAATGGTCAAGGTGGTGGCCGACAAACCGAGAAATACGCCGGTTCCCGCAAGCGGTATCAAGGCCTGGGCGAAATGATGCAGGCGACTGAAACGCCAGGGCCCGAGTATCCGTGTGCCCAGCGCGAGCAAGGCCAGCAAGGCCGTGCCGTAGATCAAACCAGTCGTGACGATATAGCCGACCACGAGGCCGCCATCGAGCCACGAAAACACATCGTTGTGATCGGGATAGTGCGTGAGAAGAAACCACGGCGCATTCGTATCGAGCGGCCAAAGGATGTTGTGATCGATCAGCCAGCCTGCGAACACCTGCTTGATCGCGACGAACCAGGGACTCGCTGTCCAATGGAAGGCACCAATCGCGATACCGAGCAGCCCGTACAAGAGCAGCGCCGTGTCCCACGGACTAGCCTGCTTCTCGCCATGGACGACGACTTCGGTAGAAGGTGAACGCCAGCTCAATTCGATCGCATCACGATGCCCGCTGCAACGCGAGCACATATGGCAATCGGCATTGCCCTTCATATTGCGCAAGGGTACCAGTGGCGCACAATTGATCGGGACCACGCGGTGCCCGTGCTCACCTTCCTTATATGAGCGGCGCCATGCCTCTTCGTCGACGCGATAATGAAACGGCGCGAGTCGCGACAACAAGGAAAACACCCCGTTGACTGGACACAGGTATTTGCACCAGACGCGTTTCTCACGTCCGTACAGATAACCGATCACGATGGCCGCAGCCGTCGAGCCGCCCAGCACCAGCAGCACCGCCTTCGGATACTGATAGACGCTGACCATCTGGCCATAGATCGTCGTCAGCGCAAAAGCGGCAAAGGGCCATCCGCCCCACCGCATCCAGTGCGGGATTGCCCAGCCTCGTCCGTATTTGCTCGCAAACTCGGACAGTGTCCCCTCGGGACACAAGACACCGCACCAGATCCGGCCAAGCAGCACCATCGACAACAGCACGAAGGGCCACCAGATTCCCCAGAATACAAACTGCGCGAATATCGTCAGGTTGTTCCAGAGGTGAGCGGTATCGCCCGGCAAGGGCATCACTGCGGGAACGATGATCAAGATCCCGTAGACGAGCACGACCACCCACTGGATCGCGCGAATCGCCTTTGCGTGACTCTGCATCCAATGACCGAATCGCGCGAGGCGACCGCCGCGCGCGATAGGCTGTTCGATCATCGTGCTCATGCGGGCCAGCGCTGCGTCTGAGGACTGGCCCGTGTGTAACGGACGAGCGCCCAGATCGCTGCCCAATACAAAGCGTAGGCAACAAGGTTAGTCAACGAAGGATGCGCACGATAGCCCGTGAGTGTCGCGACCAGTCCGCCAAACGGATGCGAATCGTCGACCAGCCAACTGCTATCCCACAACGTGTGCCCCGCGGGAAGAAGCTCTTTGTCGATCAGCTTGTCGACACCCAGCTCGAACAAGCCCGCGGCGAGGAAGAACAGCATGATTTCAGTGACACGGAAAAACTGACGCCACGAAAAAATCTTCCCGCCGAGTTGAAGGACATAGAACGTCAGGAAAGCGAGCCCGAGACCCAGCACGATTGCCAGTATTTGCGAGCCATCGATATGACCGTTCTGACCGAGCCCGATCCCATACAGGAAGATCACCGTCTCGCTCCCCTCACGCGCAATGGCGAGGGCAACCAGCAAGGTAATGCTCCACCAACTTGCATTGCGTGTGCTCTCGGCGAGGGAGGCTTCCATGTCGCGCTTGAGGGTGCGTCCGTGATGACGCATCCATAGCACCATCTGCACGACCAGCACACAGGCCACCAGGACCATGGCGATCTGGAAGTAATCCTGTGCGTCGCCCGACATCGCCTCGGTGAACAGCACCAGCGCCGCACCCAGTGCGACTGCCGCGAGCACGCCCGCGGCGACACCGCCCCAGAGATAGGGCAAGCCCTTGCGCGCCGTGGCGTCACCGTTGCGCAGCCACGCGTAAAGAATGCCCACCACGAGCAACGCTTCGACGCTCTCGCGCCACACGATGAAAAGTATCTGCCCCATCCGTTCCCCTCTGACTTGCTACTTCGCGACGATGACGCCCTGGCCAGTCACCTGGTTGAAATCGTCGAAAAACTTGTATTCACCGGGATCAAGCGGTGCGATCACGACGAAGGACTCGCCACCTGGCGCGAGCACCTTCTCTTTGCGCAATTGCACGCTCTCGAACTCGACGGCCGTCGTGCCCGAATTCGTGATGGCGATCTTGATCCGCTTTCCGGCCGGCACTTCGATTCGCGTCGGCGATACTTTGCCGTTGGCCATCTGCAACTTGAAGGTCGGCAAGTCTTCTGCATGGGCCAAACCGGACAACGTCGCGGTGAGTGCCAGCAGTGCCAGTTTTGCGTTCACTTTCATGCCGGCTCCGGGCTTAGTAGCCGCCCTTCTTGCCGACACCCGCAAACGGGAAGTCGTATTCGAGCGTGATGGGCTTGAACCAAGGACCCACACCTGTTTCCTTGTCGATATGGCGGCCAAAAGCCATATGGCCCGTTTGCATCGGCGCCTCGACATACAGCTTCAGATGATATTTGCCCGGACCGAAGAGTTTGACGTTGTCGCCATAGTGCGGGCCGTCATCGGCAACCATCGGCATCAAGTCTCCCTTAAGCGCTTCCGTCGTGCCGACCTTGGTCAGTTCGTAATGCACCTGGAGATAAGGCATCCAGTCGCCTTCGGCAAAACCAGTCGGGTTGTTCTTGACCGCATGGATATCGGCCTCGAGATGGACGTCGGAGTCCGAGGCCTTGCGCATCATGCCCTCGGGTTCCATCGTGATCGGCTGGAGATACACCGCGCCGATTTCCATGCCCCCTTCGATTGCATGCTTGCCGATCGGATATTCGGCAGCCGAGACATTCAACGATGCCAGCGCAAAGGCGCTGGCTACGACGGCGCCGACAAAGCCGGCGTGGTTTGTTTTTAACTTCATCCACTACTCCCAGGTCCGTGCGCCTTGATCGGCGCTTCGTGATGCCCCCATCGACGTCGTGAGCCAATCGATATGCGCCCACTAACGCTAATGCGAACAATTCTCAATAAAGAGTCTATCACCGTTTGGGACGGCCGGGAGGTTAAACGTCCTTTACAGAATGGTCGGACAAACGGGAGACTGAGGTCCTATTGGCGCGACCCCGTGCCTCCCTTCCGGCGTCTAGGGCGTGCCCCGCAGCGACGCGTCCCCGACGTTCGCACCGAAGACGCGCTCGCGAAGCTTCCCAATCTGGTCGCGCGTCTGGGCAGCCTTTTCGAATTCAAGATTCTTGGCGTGGTCCATCATCTGTTTCTCGAGACGCTTGAGTTCCTTCGCGAGTTGCTTCTCGCTCATGTCCTCATACTTCGCACGGTCTCGCTCCGCCTTGACCTCGGCCCGCGCCTCGGTCGCATCGTAGACGCCATCGATCATGTCCTTGATGCGCTTGACCACGCCGCGCGGCGTAATGCCGTGTTCGACGTTGTAGGCGGTCTGCTTGATACGACGACGTTCCGTCTCGTCGATCGCACGACGCATCGAATCTGTAATCCGGTCGCCGTACAGGATCGCCTTGCCATTCACATTCCGGGCGGCACGACCGATGGTCTGGATCAGTGAGCGCTCGGCACGCAGGAACCCTTCCTTGTCTGCATCGAGGATCGCGACCAACGACACTTCGGGAATGTCGAGCCCTTCTCGCAGCAAGTTGATCCCGACCAGCACGTCGAAGGTGCCCAGCCGCAGATCACGGAGGATTTCGACCCGTTCGACGGTTTCGATGTCGCTGTGCAAATAGCGCACCTTGACCCCATGGTCGGCGAGAAATTCCGTCAGCTGTTCGGCCATGCGCTTGGTCAGCACGGTCACCAGCACCCGGTCGCCCGCCGCCACGCGCTCATTGATTTCCGAGAGCACGTCGTCGACCTGGGTGCGCGCCGGTCGTACCTCGATGATCGGGTCGATCAACCCGGTCGGCCGCACAAGTTGTTCGGCCACCTGAGACGACGTGCGTTGCTCATAGTCGGCCGGCGTCGCCGAGACGAACACGGCCTGGCGCATCTTCCGCTCAAACTCGCCGAACTTGAGGGGGCGATTGTCGAGCGCCGAAGGCAGGCGGAAGCCATAGTCGACCAGGTTTTCCTTACGCGCGCGGTCGCCGTTGTACATGCCGTTGAGCTGGCCAATCAGCACGTGAGACTCGTCGAGCAACATCAAGGCGTCCGACGGCAGATAGTCGACCAGCGTCGGGGGTGGCTCACCGGCTGCTGCGCCCGAAAAATGCCGCGAATAGTTCTCGATGCCCTTGCAGAAGCCCAGCTCCTGGAGCATTTCAAGATCAAAGCGGGTGCGCTGCTCCAGTCGTTGCGCTTCGACCAGCTTGCCGTCGCGATGATAGAACTCGAGCCGCTCGCGCAATTCGACCTTGATTGTCTCAATGGCGCGCATCACGGTGTCGCGCGGCGTCACATAGTGAGACGACGGATACACGGTAAAGCGCGGAATCTTGCTGCGAATGCGCCCGGTCAGCGGATCGAATAGCTGGAGCGAATCGACCACATCGTCGAACAGATCGACCCGAATCGCCATTTCAGCATGCTCGGCCGGAAAAATATCGATGGTGTCGCCGCGCACCCGGAACGTACCGCGCTGGAAATCCGTCTCGTTGCGGCTGTACTGCATCGCAATCAGGCGCGCGATCACATCGCGCTGGCCAAGCTTGTCGCCCTGGCGCAGCGTCAGGATCATCCGGTGATATTCGCTGGGGTTGCCGATACCGTAGATCGCCGACACGGTCGCCACGATCACGACATCGCGGCGTTCGAGCAGGCTTTTCGTGGCGGACAGGCGCATCTGTTCAATGTGCTCGTTGACCGACGAGTCTTTTTCGATAAACAGGTCCCGCTGGGGAACGTACGCCTCAGGCTGGTAATAGTCATAGTACGAAACGAAGTACTCGACTGAGTTACGCGGGAAAAACTCCCTGAACTCCGCGTAGAGCTGGGCCGCAAGGGTTTTATTCGGAGCGAACACGATCGCCGGCCTGCCTAACCGGGCGATCACATTGGCCATCGTAAACGTCTTGCCCGAGCCCGTTACGCCTAGCAGCGTCTGGAACGACAGGCCGTCCTCGATCCCTTCGACGAGCGTCTGGATCGCGGTCGGCTGGTCGCCGGAGGGCGCAAAGGGCTGGTACAGCTGATAAGGCGAGCCGTCAAACTGGACGAATCGTGACTCGTCCAGAGCGGTATCGCTCTCCCACAGGTCGGTCATCTTCGCTAAAATGAATGCGGTTGCATTCAGAAAGGGCCGAATTCTCTATTCTAGCTGGTTCACCCAACTTCGTTGGAAACCTGTTTTGCAGACTGTCCGACCCGCTTCACCACTTCTCATCCATTCTCATCCGAGCAGGCAAATGACCTTGTTTTCCGCCGTCGAACTCGCCCCGCGCGACCCGATCCTGGGCCTCAACGAAGCTTTCAACGCCGACACCCGCACGACCAAAGTGAACCTTGGCGTCGGCGTCTACACGAACGACGAAGGCAAGATCCCCCTGCTCCGGGCGGTCCGCGATGCCGAGAAAGTGCGTGTGGATGCTGCGCTGCCGCGTGGCTACCTGCCAATCGACGGGATCGCCGCTTATGACGCGGCCGTTCAGAAGCTTCTGCTCGGCGACGACTCGCCGCTCGTCGGCGCAGGTCGCGTGCTGACCGCGCAAGCGCTCGGCGGTACGGGCGCACTCAAGATCGGCGCCGACTTCCTCAAGCGCCTGAACCCGAACGCGAAGGTCGCCATCAGCGATCCGAGCTGGGAAAACCACCGGGCCCTGTTCGAAGGCGCGGGCTTCGACGTCGTGAGCTACCCGTACTACGACGCGGCCACGCATGGCGTGAATTTCACCGGCATGATCGGCGCGCTCGAATCGTACCCGGCGGGCACCGTCGTTGTGCTGCACGGCTGCTGCCACAACCCGACCGGCGCGGATCTCAAGCCCGAGCAGTGGGCCAAGATCATCGAAGTCGTCAAGGCACGCCAACTCGTGGCCTTCCTCGACATCGCCTATCAGGGCTTTGCCGATGGCATCGACGCCGATGCCAAGGCCGTTCGCGACTTCGCTGCGGCTGACCTTTCCTTCTTCGTCTCGAGCTCGTTCTCGAAGTCGTTCTCGCTGTATGGCGAGCGTGTGGGCGCGCTGTCGATCGTGACATCGAGCAAGGACGAATCGTCGCGCGTGCTGTCGCAACTCAAGCGGGTCATCCGGACCAACTATTCGAATCCGCCGACCCATGGCGGCTCGATCGTCGCGGCCGTACTCGGCAGCGCTGAACTGCGCGCGACCTGGGAAGCCGAACTTGGCGAAATGCGTGAACGCATTCGCACGATGCGCAACTCGCTCGTCGAGAAGCTCAAGCAGGTTGGCGCCTCGCGCGACTTCAGCTTCGTCGCCCAGCAGCGCGGGATGTTCTCGTACACGGGCCTGAGCGCCGAGCAGGTCGAACGCCTGCGTGCGGAGTTCGGCATCTACGCAGTCAGCACGGGCCGGATTTGCGTGGCCGCGCTGAATACGAAGAATATCGACGCAGTGGCCAGTGCGATTGCACAGGTCCTGAAGTAAGCCTGACGCGTTCGTGCCGAGCAGGAGCGGCTCACGCTGCTCCTGCTACCGATGATCGCGGTGGATATCGTGCGTAACAAAGCCCGCATCGTTTTCCGGCAGGTCGAGCCAGTCCGGATGCTCGAGCGTGCGGCGGATGTCGGTCAGCCCGCTCTCCCAATGCTCCCGCATGGTCGACAGACCGAACTGAAAGTCCTTGAAATGCCCGTCGTACTCCTTGGCCTGATAAATCACGTGAACGACGTTATAGCGCTTGCTGCAGGCCATTTCATTCGCGACCCGGCACCAATGATCTGACTCGCGTATCTCGGGCGGCACACGCTCGAGGACCTCGCTGAGCACATGACGAAAACGCTGCGAGCGCTGGAGCATGTCGGTCACCATGCGTGTCCGGCTCGAGTACTGAATGTCTTTTTGCCGACCGCCTACATCTGTGAGGTTATCGGGCACCGGACCCGAGGCGCTCCAGAGATCGACCTGGAATGCCAGCGTGTCCCGGCGCGGCGTGGTCTGCAACACGCGTGCGAGCGGCGTGTTCGACATCAGGCCACCGTCCCAGTAATACTCCCCGTCGATCTCGACGGCCGCGAAGCCGGGCGGCAAGGCGCCCGAAGCCATGAAATGTTCGGCGCGCAGCGTCTGCTTTTCGTTATCGAAGTAGACGAAATTGCCGGACTTTACGTTCACGGCTCCGATCGACACGCGAACGCCGCCATGGTTGATGCGGTCAAAATCACAGAGGTTCTCAAGCGTCGTTTTCAGCGGCCCCGTGTCGTACCAACTCGCCGTGCCGGGATCGCCGGTCGAGAACGGCGTCGGCGGTGGCATGCGCGGGACGAAGAAACCCTTCTGCCCTTCAGAGAGCGTTTGCATCGCTTGCCAGTTTGTGAACGCCTCGCGAACCATGTCGTTCGAGTGGAACAGCGAGTGTTCGAGGAATGGCGGCAGAGGTAGTCCGTACGCCGGCGTGCATACGGTCTCCCAGAACTGCAGCAAGCGTTCCATGCGGCGTTCGGGCGGATTGCCCGCGATGAGTGCCGTGTTGAGCGCACCGATCGAGATCCCGGCAATCCAGGTCGGCTCAATGCCGACCTCTTCAAGGCCCTGATAGACACCGGCCTGATACGCACCGAGCGCACCGCCGCCCTGGAGCACAAGCGCCACCGTCTCGTAGGCCGGAAACTTCATCTTCTTCTGCGCGCCGTTGCCGCTTCCGTTCCCGTTACCGCTGCCATTCGACGAACCTGCCATGCGAACTCCCGAGCCAAAAACTGAGAAGCCGTTCCCTTACCCGTCTGGTAGGCCAGAGCCCCCACCCTGCGGCCCGGTAACGCCTATTGCATATACCAGCCGTGGCTGACCATGAACGACTGTCCGGTCAGCGCCGCGGTCGGGAAGGTCGACAGGAACAGCACCATCTGCGCGACATCATCGACCGTGGTGAACGTACCATCGACGGTGTTGCCAAGCATCACCTTCTTGATCACTTCGTCCTCGGTAATGCCGAGTTCCTTCGCTTGTTCTGGGATCTGCTTGTCAACGAGCGGCGTACGCACGAAACCCGGGCAGATCACATGCGAGCGCACGTGGCGCTTGGCGCCCTCTTTCGCCAACGTGCGCGCGAGGCCCAACAAGCCGTGCTTGGCGGTCACATAGGCCGACTTCAGTGGCGACGCTTCGTGCGAATGGGCTGAACCCATATAAATCACGATGCCGCCCCGATCGTCCTTGTACATATGCTTGAGGGCGGCCTTGGTCGTCAGAAAGGCGCCGTCGAGGTGGATTGCCAGCATCTTCTTCCAGTCCGAGTACGCATAATTCTCAATCGGATTGACGATCTGAATGCCCGCGTTCGAAATGAGAATGTCGACTGAACCGAACTCGGCGGCGGCCTTGTCGATGCCGGCATTGACCGCGTCTTCGTCGGTCACGTTCATCGCGATGCCGATCGCCTTGCCTCCCGAGGCCTTGATCTGCTCGGCGACCGCATTGGCGCCATCGAGATTCAGGTCGGCGATCGCAACCGCGGCCCCCGCCTTGGCGAGAACAATCGCGATTTCCTTGCCGATGCCACTTGCAGCACCGGTCACCACAGCCGTCTTTCCGTCCAGTTGCGCCATTGAGAAACCCTCCGTTGACTGATGACTGATCAATGAACTGTATTGAACCATGATTGCCGCAATGCACACCACCCAGCCAAACGGCATAGGCCGCATGGCCAGGGCGACCGCCTCCGACGAGGGCGGCATTCTGTGCCTGCGCTGCAACGAAGGCGACGCACAAGGCAAACGAGGCAGCCGGCACGAGGCGCAGGAGGCTCCCCAGATGACAGACACCTACATACCCCCACAGACGGAAGGGTCGCCCCGCCTTCATGGCGAACGGGTTTAAGCTTCGACCCTTCCGCGTGTGTGCATGGAGTCTGCCCCCGCGCGGATCACCACTTGATTTACTTCCCCCCCATCAGAAGGATGACATCAATGGAATACCGACGTCTTGGCCGCTCTGGCCTGCAGGTCAGCGAACTTTCAGTCGGTTCGTGGGTTACCTACGGTTCGCAGGTCGACCAGCACGCAGCGCGCGAATCGCTCGCGGCCGCGTTCGACGCAGGCATCAACTTTTTCGACAACGCGGAAGCGTATGCCGGCGGTGAATCGGAAACGATCATGGGCCGCGCGCTCAAGGAACTCGCCTGGCCGCGTGCGAACTACGTCGTTTCGACCAAGTTTTTCTGGGGCCTCGATAACCGCCCCAACCGCTATCACACGCTGAATCGTAAATACCTGCTCGACGCCATCGACGGCTCGCTCAAACGCTTCCAGCTCGACTATATCGATCTCGTGTTCTGCCATCGCCCCGATCCGAAGACGCCGGTCGAAGAAACGGTCTGGGCCATGCACGATATGATCGCGCGCGGCAAGGCGCTGTACTGGGGCACGTCGGAATGGACCGCCGACGAGATCCGCGCAGCCTACGAGATCGCCGAGCGCCATCATCTGCATAAGCCCGTGATGGAACAGCCTCAGTACAACCTGTTCCACCGCCGCCGCGTCGAAACCGAGTACGCGCGTCTCTATGAAGACTACGGCATGGGCCTCACGACGTGGAGCCCGCTGGCGTCGGGCCTGCTGACCGGCAAGTACCGCAACGGTATTCCCGCGGGTAGCCGCGCCCAGCTGCAAGGCTACGACTGGCTGCAAAAGCAGGTGCTCGATACGCAGAAGAACGAGATCGTCGGCAAGCTCGACCAGGTTGCCAAGGAACTCGGCGCGACGGTGGGCCAGCTTGCGCTCGCGTGGGTATTGAAGAACCCCCATGTCAGCACGGTGATCACCGGATCGTCGCGCGTTGAACAGCTGCACGAAAACCTCAAGGCAGCCGAACTGGCCAAGCGCATCACGCCGGAGATCAAGAAGCAGATCGAGGACCTCGTCGGCGAGCAGTACGAGTAAGCCGATGGTGGGCACTTAGGTGGAAATGCTCGATCGGGCGGGGCAGCTGTCCCGCCCGATCGACACCCGACTACAATAGCGACCTTTCCCGCCGCTATCGCCCACCATGCTGAGTTACCGCCACGCCTTTCACGCCGGCAACCACGCCGATGTCCTCAAGCATCTGGTCATGATTCAGATCCTCGAATACATGACGCAGAAAGATAAGCCGTTCTGGTACATCGACACGCATGCGGGCGCCGGCGCCTATGCGCTCGACTCGGCCGAGGCGGCGAAAAATGCCGAGTTCGCTTCAGGTATTGGCCGGATCTGGGGTCGCAAAGACGCGCCGGATGCGGTCAAGGACCTGCTTAAAGAAGTCCGGCACGTCAATCCCGACGGGAAGCTGCGCTATTACCCCGGCTCGCCATATATGGCCTGGCATCTGATGCGCGAGCAGGATCGCCTGCGTCTGTTCGAAAAGCATCCGACAGAAATCAACGTCCTTCGCGACAATTTCCGCGATGCGGGTCGCTGGGCGATGCTCTATGCAGGAGACGGTTTCGAGGGCATCAAAGCCTTGCTGCCGCCCGCCCCTCGCCGGGGATTCGTGCTGATCGACCCCTCGTACGAGGACAAGCGCGATTACTCGCGCACGATCGAGACGCTCGAAGAATCGCTTAAGCGGTTTGCGACCGGCACCTACGCGGTCTGGTACCCGCAGGTGCAAAGGCCCGAGGCGCAGCGCTTTCCGGAGCAGCTGAAAAAGATCCAGCAGTCGGACTGGCTGCACGTGACGCTGGCCGTCAATGCACCCTCGACCGATGGATACGGCTTACACGGCAGCGGCATGTTTATTCTCAACCCGCCGTACAAGCTGGCGGCGACGCTCAGGGACACGATGCCCTATCTGGTCGACGTGCTAGGCACCGACGAGACCGCAAAATTCGAGATCGAGTCCAGGCTGTCCTGACGAAGGAGGCCTTTTCACCTCAAAAGCCGCCGACATCCCTCACTGCGAGCGCGACACCGGCCCTCCCGACATCAAAGGCTGCACGGACCCGGATGTCGCCCCGGAGAACGACGGTCGCCCTGCTGAAGGTGGCTGCTGGCCACCCGACGAGGGCCTGGCCTGGCCGCCGCCGCTCACCTGCCCGCCGCTTCCCTGCCCACCGCCGCTCGCACGGCCACCCGAGCCGGTCCCCGTATGCCCGGAAGTGCCCCCTTGCCCCGGTGTCACATTGATATAGGGCACAAACGGCAATGGCTGATTGGCGTCCGAATTGTCGCCCGCGGGCCGGGCCGGCGTAGCGGGTGTGGCAGGCGTCGCCGGCCGTCCCGGCGCTGAATTCTTAGGCGGCTTCAGCCCGATGATCGTATCGCGGCTGCCTTTCGGCCCCGTCACCCGATCGTCCTTGAAAGGCGCCGTCTCGTAAGTCGTCGCGGGCGCACCGCCGCTCACGCCATTTTCGCTGTCGTAGACAACCGCCGACGGCGAGCCGCCGGCGTTGCCCGTGCTGTCGAGCACCACGGGCGCACGGCTGTCGTCGGCCCACGCTACCTGCGTCAGCACGGCCGTCATCACGCACCCGCCCCACACCGCCAACCGGACACCCCGCCGGATCGGACGAACGTTCATATCTGCTGCCCCGAAGCCAGTCTTGTTGACTAGGCTGCCGTCGCCACGTTCGCTCGCGGGCGTTCGACCGCCACCGGTTCCTTCGACTGATTAAGCAACCGGCTTGCCTCGAAGTATGCCGGATTTGGCGGCCGCTTGAGGTATCGTCCGGCGCCACGCTCGGCGCGCAACTCGCCCCGTGTCCAGACGAGCTTGCCTTGCGAAATGGTGTGCGCGGCGAGCCCCTGGACTTTCATGCCTTCGAAAATATTAGTATCGACGTTCTGGTGATGGGTCTTCACCGAAATCGTTCGCGTGCCCTTCGGATCCCAGACGACCAGATCCGCGTCCGACCCCACCGCGACGGCGCCCTTGCGCGGATAAAGATTGAAGATCTGCGCGGCGTTGGTCGAGGTGATCTTGACGAATTCATTCGGCGTCAGCCTGCCGGTGTTCACGCCGTGGTGCCAGATCACTGACATCCGGTCTTCGACACCCCCCGTGCCATTCGGGATCTTGGTGAAGTCGTCGCGGCCCATCGCTTTCTGCGACGCGCAGAAGCAGCAATGATCGGTCGCGGTGGTCTGCAGGTGGCCCGCGGCGATGCCACGCCAGAGTGCCTCCTGATGTTCCTTCGAACGGAAGGGCGGGCTCATCACGTGGGCCGCGGCGCGATCCCAGTCGGTATCGCGATAGACCGAGTCGTCGAGCACGAGATGTCCGGCGAGGACCTCACCGAATACTCGCTGCCCTTCGTTGCGCGCACGCGCAATCTCATCGAGCGCGTCCTTGGCCGAAACGTGAACCACATACACCGGCACGCCCAGCACCTGGGCGATGCGAATCGCGCGGTTGGCGGCCTCGCCTTCGACTTCCGGCGGCCGCGACAAAGGATGGAATTCCGGCCCGGTCATCCCCTTGGCAATCAGCTTGCGCTGAAGCCGGTACACGAGCTCGCCGTTTTCGGCGTGCACGGTCGGCAGCGCACCAAGTTCGAGCGCGCGCGAAAAGCTGTTCACGAGGATCTCGTCGTCCGCCATGATCGCGTTTTTGTACGCCATGAAGTGCTTGAAGCTCGACACTCCATGTTCGTGAACCAGGGTGCCCATGTCGCGATACACGGAGTCGTCCCACCAGGTCACCGCCACGTGGAAACCGTAATCGGAGGCGGCTTTACGGGCCCAGCCGCGCCAGTCGTTGAAAGCCTCCATCAGCGACTGTTTCGGATTCGGAATCACGAAGTCGATAATGCTGGTCGTGCCACCCGCGAGACCGGCGGCGGTGCCGGTGAAAAAATCCTCGCTCGCCACCGTGCCCATGAAAGGCAATTCCATATGGGTATGCGGATCGATCCCACCCGGCATCACATACTGGCCGCCGGCATCGACGACCTCAGCGCCCATCGGCGCCTCGAGACCTTCGCCGATCGCGACAATCAGGCCGTCTTCGCATAACACGTCGGCGCGGTACGTCTGGTTTGCGTCGACGACCGTGCCACCTCGAATCAGCAATGCCATGCTATGCCTCCTTGTGCACATCCGGCCGGCGACGCGCCCGCGTGCGCCGGCCCTCCTTCAGTCCTTCAACTCACGCATTCGCCACGCTCGGACTCGGGCTCTTGCGCATCTTCATCAACACGCCGTAGACCACGGCTGCAATAAACAGGCCGACAAACCAGGCATATGTGTAGATCCCCTTGAACAGATCGCCGACACCCGGGAAGGAATCGGGGAATGCCGTGTTCAGGAAGCCGGGGACATTCGGCAGCACCCCGAGTACTAGCGCGATAACGGCCGCCAGATTCCAGCCCTTTTCATAGGAATAGATCCCGTTCTCGTCGAACAGCTCGCGATGGCTAAGCTCAGTCTTGCGAATGAAAAAGTAGTCAACCACCATGATCCCGGCGATCGGACCAAGCAAGGCTGAATAGCCGACCAGCCAGGTAAAGATATACCCCTGCGTGGAGGCCAGGATCTTCCACGGCATCATGATGATGGCGATAAAAGCGGTGATCAGGCCACCTGCCTTATAGGAGATGCCCTTCGGCCAGAGGCTCGAGAAATCGTAAGCGGGGCCAACCAGGTTCGCCGCGAGATTGCAGCACATGGTGTCGAGGGTGAGGATCACGAGTGCGATACCCACGCCCGCGCCCGTCATGCGGCTCGTCAGGTCGACCGGATCCCAGATGGCCTTGCCGTAGATCACGACCGTGGCTGACGTCACGATCACCGAGACGACCGACAAGAGCGCCATCGGAATCGGCAGGCCGATGGACTGCCCGACGATCTGGTCACGCTGTGTTTTGGCGAAGCGCGTGAAGTCGGGAATGTTCAGGGCGAGCGTCGCCCAGAAGCCGACCATCGCGGTCAGGCTCGGCCAGAAGGTCAGCCAGAACAGACCCGCCTTCTTGCCGCCCTCGGCGAACTGTGAAGGCATCGAGAGCATCGTGCCGATACCGCCCGCCTGTGCACAGGCCCACCAGACCAGCGCGACGCACATGATGACTTTGACCGGTGCCGACCAGCTTTCCAGCCGGCGGATCGAGTCGGTGCCATGCACGATGAAGTAGAGCTGGATCGCCCAGAAGATCATGAAGCAGACGGCCTGCCCAAGCGAGATGCCGATCACGGGCAGCGGCGACCCTTGCAGCACGTTGCCAAACAGGATGTTGGCAAGCACGTAGATCGCACTGCCACCGAGCCAGGTCTGAATACCGTACCAGCCGCAAGCGACGATCGCCCGCATCAGGGCGGGCAGCTTGGCGCCCTGCGTGCCGAACGAACTGCGCACGAGCACGGCATAGGGAATGCCGTGCTTCGCGCCGGCATGCCCGATCAGCAGCATCGGGATCAGCACAATGGCATTGCCCAACAACACGGTGCCCACGGCCTGCCACGGCGACATGCCCTGCTCGGTCAGCCCTGCGGCAAGCATGTAGGAAGGAATGCACATCACCATCCCCACCCACAGCGCAGCGAAGTGATACCAGCGCCAGGTGCGTTGTGCCGGGCCGGTCGGCGCCAGGTCATCGTTGTACAGCTCACTGGTCGTCGCCAGGCCGGCCGACTGCCCATCGTATTGAGTCATGAGTGTGCTCCGTCAAGTGTTGGTGAGGACATTTGTTTTTGCTTTTCGTACGGTCTTGCCCTTTGCCTGCGATAGCCCGGTCGCGCATCGAAACCGCTTACGCCGAGACCTGTCGCATCGTTCACTGGCGCACTGCTACGCCGTCTGCATGCCACCTGCATCCCGCCTTCATGCGACCTTCATGCCGCGTTCACGTCGACCGGCTCCGTCACCCGTGCCGGGTTGTTCGGATGGACGGTCCAGTTGCTATACCCGCCTTCATCGACGCGTTCCATCGTGATGCACTCGTCGACCGGGCAAACGTGCATGCACAGATTGCACCCTACGCAGTCGGCGTCGATCACCTCGAAATGCCGCTTGCCGTCCTTGGACGCGGTGATCGCTTGGTGCGAGGTGTCCTCACACGCGATATGACAGAGGCCACACTGGATGCAGCGGTCCTGGTCGATGCGTGCCTTGATATCGTACTTAAGATTCAGATATTGCCAATCGGTGGTGTTCGCTACGGCACGACCCTTGAAGTCGTCAAGCGTGGCATAGCCCTTCGAGTCCATCCAGTTCGACAGGCCGTCGGCCATGTCCTCGACGATGCGAAAACCGTAGTGCATCGCAGCGGTACACACCTGTACGCTGCCGGAGCCCAGCGCGATAAATTCTGCGGCATCGCGCCATGATCCAATGCCGCCGATACCGGAGATCGGCAAGCCGGGCGTCTGCACGTCGCGCGCAATCTCGGCGACCATATGGAGAGCGATCGGCTTGACGGCGGGCCCGCAGTAGCCGCCGTGCGCGCCTTTGCCGTCGACGACCGGCGTCGGTGCCATCAGGTCGAGGTCGACCGTGCAGATCGAGTTGATCGTATTGATCAGCGATACGCCGTCGGCTCCCCCGCGAAATGCCGCGCGCGACCCCAGGCGGATGTCGGTGATGTTGGGGGTGAGCTTGACCAGACACGGCAGCCGGCTCGCTTCCTTAACCCAGCGTGTGACCATCTCGATGTACTCGGGCACCTGGCCGACCGCCGAACCCATGCCGCGCTCGGACATCCCGTGCGGACAACCGAAATTCAGTTCGACCGCGTCGGCGCCCGTGTCTTCGACCATCGGCAGAATCTGCTTCCAGTCGTTTTCGGTGCAGGGCACCATCAGCGACACGATCATCGCGCGGTCGGGCCAGTCGCGCTTGATCTGACGGATCTCTTCGAGGTTGATCGCGAGCGGCCGGTCGGTGATCAGTTCGATGTTGTTGAAGCCCGCCATGCGCTGGCCGTTCCATTGCGTCGCGCCATAGCGCGAACTCACATTCACCACGTGTGGGTCGAGGCCCAGGGTCTTCCAGACAACGCCACCCCAGCCCGCCTCGAAGGCGCGGTTGACGTTATACGCCTTGTCGGTCGGCGGCGCGGAGGCGAGCCAGAACGGGTTCGGCGAAGTAATGCCGGCAATCTTGCAAGTGAGGTCTGCCATAGCCATTCCTTAACTGCTGTTCGCGTGTGACTGAATCAAGCCCTGAAGCGTCACTCATTGGCGTCACCCATTGCATCAGCCGCGACAGCATGAATCGTTATCGAGCCGGGCCATCGTGCAGCCCGGCGCTCAAGGTGCTTCACTCAACGCTACCGACCGCTCAGGCAGCCTTCGACAACGCAGCAGCCAACGCACGGTCGATCGACTGCGCCGCGCGCTTGCCGTCCTCGACGGCCTGCACGGTCAGGTCGGTCCCGGTCTGTGCGCAATCTCCGCCTGCCCACACGCCGGCCAACGACGTCGCGCCATGCGCATCGACCTCGATCTTGCCGCCCACGGTCGCCAGCAACTCGAAGCCCGGACCAAACGACACGAGGGTCTGCCCGATCGCCTTGAAGACCATATCCGTCGGCACCGTGAACACATCGCCGGTCCCTTTGAGGCGTCCCTCATCGATAACGGTCTGTTCGAACTCGACACCCGTGACGACCCCATCAAGCGCGAGAATGCGCACCGGCCGCGCATGCTCGATCAGTGTCACGCCGCTCTTTTGTGCGAACTCGCGCTCGGCCCAGGTCGCACTCATCGAGTCGACACCACGGCGATAGACCATCGTCACCCATTGCGCGCCCAACTTGCGAGACTGGACGGCCACATCGACCGCCGTATTGCCCCCGCCGATCACCACGACGCGACGTCCGACCGGCAACTTCGACAAGTCCTGGGTTTGCCGCAGGACTTCGATGAAATCAACCGCCGAATGCACGCCTTCGAGGGTGTCGCCTTCAACGCCGAGCGCGTTGACGCCGGCAAGACCCATCGACAGGAACACCGCGTCATAGTCTTCGCGAAGCTGTGCGAGCGAGATATCAACGCCAAGCGCGACGCCGCATTTCAAATCAATGCCGCCGACCGACAGGAGCCAGTCGATCTCACGTTGCGCGAACTGTTCGACCGTCTTGTAGGCCGCAATACCGTATTCGTTGAGGCCCCCGCCCTTGCCGCGCGCATCGTAGATCGTTACGCGATGACCCGCGAGCGCAAGCTTGTGTGCACAGGCGAGTCCGGCGGGGCCGGCACCGACCACGGCAATATGCCGACCGGTTTCCGAAGCGCGCTTGAACAGCGCGACATCGTTCTCATAGACCCAGTCCGTCGCATGACGCTGAAGCGCACCAATCTGCACGGGCTGGCTTTCCTGCGCATTGCGCACGCACGATCCCTCGCAGAGGATCTCCGTCGGACAGACACGCGCACACATGCCCCCTAACGGATTGGCCGCGAGAATTTCGGTGGCCGCCCCTTTGAGGTTGTCTGTCTGGATCTTGCGGATAAAGGCGGGAATATCGATGCCGGTCGGGCATGCTGTGATGCACGGTGCGTCGTAACAGAAATAGCAGCGGTTGGCCGCGACCAGCGCTTGATCGCGCGAGAGCGGTGGCGCGACATCGGCGAACTGTTGGTTAAGCTGCTCGGCCGACAGACGGCCGGCGGCGACGTCGCCGGTTTCCTTGAATCGCATAGTCTTCCTTTGTGGGTGAAGGACACTGCTTCGCGCGGTTCGGGTCCGCGTCAATTGTCGTGATTGCTGCTTGTTGCTCAGGCCTCCGATGCCCGTTCTACGATCGCGTGCAGCAACACATTCGCACCCGCCTCGATCCATTCTGGCGTCGCGTCTTCGACTTCGTTGTGGCTAATGCCGTCGACGCACGGTACGAACACCATCGACGTGGGCGCCACCTGCGACAGATAGCAGGCGTCGTGGCCCGCGCCGGAGACCATGTCGCGATGCGAATACCCAAAGCGTTGCGCAGCCGCGCGCACCGACCTCACACATGCGGCGTCGAATGCGACCGGTGCGTAATAGAAGATCTGTTCGATGGCCATCTCGAGCTTGGCGTCGGCGACGATCTTCGCGGCGCCCTCGCGGAGCTCCGCGTCCATTTGCTTGAGCACAGCGTCATCCGGATGTCGGAAGTCGACCGTAAAGAACACCCGCCCCGGGATCACATTGCGCGAGTTCGGGTAGACCTGCATCATGCCGACCGTCGCACATGCATAAGGAGCGTGCGCGAGACCGATACGGTTCACCAGGTCAACAATGCGCGAAGCCCCCAGCAGCGCATCGCGGCGACGGGTCATCGGCGTAGGGCCGGCATGCGACTCCTGTCCGGTGAGCACGATTTCATACCAGCGCTGGCCTTGTGCGTCAGTCACGACGCCGATGGTCTTTTGCTCGACTTCGAGAATCGGCCCCTGCTCGATATGCAACTCGAACGCTGCATGGATGGCACGGCCACCGACCGGCAGATCGCCCGCATAGCCGATGCGCGCCAGCTCCTCGCCCATGGTTTTGCCGTCGACATCCTTGCGCGAGAGCCCGTACTCGAGCGTGAAGACCCCGGCAAACACGCCCGAGGCCACCATCGCGGGCGCGAAACGCGAGCCCTCTTCATTGGTCCAGATCACCGTTTCGATCGGGTGCTCCGTTTCGATGCCGAGATCATTCAGTGTGCGAATCACCTCGAGCCCGCCCAGCACACCATAGATTCCGTCAAAGCGGCCACCGGTCGGCTGTGAATCCGCATGGGAGCCGGTAACGACCGGCGGCAAGGCATCGTTACGACCCTTGCGACGCATGAAGACGTTGCCCATTTGGTCGATGCTGACGGTGCATCCGGCCTCACGCGCCCAGCTCACGATCAGGTCACGCCCTTCCTTGTCGAGATCGGTCAGGGCGAGACGGCAGACACCGCCTTTAGGCGTCGCTCCGATTTTCGCCATCTCCATCAGGCTGTTCCAGAGACGACTTCCGTTGACCCGGATCGACGTCGTCAACTCGGTTTCGCTGACAGTGTTCATCCACTTCTCCTGGTGAGTAATGCCAAGCCCGCAGCACCGGAATGGCGTGTGTCTTGGTCATGCCGCCCTCGCGACGGGCGCGGCGCACGGGGGCGGTGCAAATCCCGGGCGCCTGATCGAGCGGCATTCGTGCAGCGGCTTCGTGGGGTCTCGTCAATCCTGTCCGCTTGGACAGGTTGTAGCTGATTTTTCGAGCCATTTCAAAGTCATAATGCATTTACCATTCATGTTTCTTAACGCGAAAACCATGCCAATGACGAGCCCTTTTCTCGTATACCCCGAGGCGTCCTGCGCGGTGCCGGGCAAAAGCAGCGGAGCACGGAACGTATCGGAACAAGCGTCTACAATGAGTCTGAAGCGGTCGCTGCAGTGTAAGGCGCGCGTGGCACACCATGCGACGTCCAAGCGGCAACCGAGCCCTGTCACGAGCCTCACATTCCATGCGCGACGAAGAACTCCAGACGGTCTTGCCGGCAGCCGAAGCGAACGACAAAGCAGAGGTGCGCCCACTACGTCGCCGTAAAGCGCAAATCAGGGAAAGCAACGAGGCACACTTGCTGGCGAGTGCCGAATCGGTGTTTGCCGAAAAGGGATTCGACGGCGCCAGCACCGCGATGATCGCCGAGCGGGCCGGACTGCCGAAGGCCAATCTTCATTATTATTTTCCGACCAAGCTCACGCTGTATCGCCGCGTGCTTGAAGACTTGTTTGAAGACTGGCACAAGGCCGCCAATACTTTTGACGCGAGCGCCGATCCGGTTGCTGCGATTGGCGGCTATGTGCGAACCAAGATGGCGCTGTCGCGCCGGCGCCCGTTGGGTTCAAAAGTCTGGGCCAATGAAATTACCCACGGCGCGACGCATATGCGCGACATTCTGGTCGAGCGGGTCAAACCGTGGATGGATACGCGGATCGTGGTGATTAATGGCTGGATTACACAGGGTCTGCTTGCGCCTGTCGATCCGCAGGCCCTGCTCTTTATGATCTGGGCCACCACTCAGCATTACGCCGATTTCGAAGCGCAGATCAAGGCGCTCGCCGGACCGCGCAAACTCAGCCAGCAGGCTTTTGCCGAAACGACTGAGCAAGTTGTCGATATGATCATTCGGGCCTGCGGAGCGCGCACGCCACCGCGCGACTGATTGCCGGAGGGCGCGTTAGCGCTGCGGTAAAACGCAGCTAAGCGCGACAAGAAGCGAAATCAAGCGGCTATTGAAGCGCCCCCGGGGCATCACGCAAGGGTATCGCCCCTGGCCCTCGCACGCAGGCATGAAGCCGCGCGCGAGACGCATGCTGCGTGCGGAATCACGGTTCACACTACCCCCATGCTAAACACCATCGTCGATCGCCTGTCCTTCCCGAGCTTTAACGCTGAAGCAACCCATCGCTTCTATACCGAAGTGATGGAAATGCCTTTGTCGCACGCACAAAGCGGAATCAATGCGCAATGGCGACGACCGTATCTGTTTTTCTCTTATTCATTTGAAAATGGCGTCACGCTCTCTTTTTTTGAATTCGATGGAATCGAGCGTGCGCAACCAGACAGTCTGCCGCGCGATATTCGTCATATCGGACTACGCGTGACAAGCGAGGCGGAATTTGATCAGTGGATCGAGAAACTGGAGCGATACCGCGTCGAATATGCGATCGAACGACATATTGACGGACGGCATGCGTATTTTGTGGATCCGAACGGCGTGATGTTCGAGATCAGTGCGGCCCCGCAGAAGCGGCCACTGGGCAAACGCGATCCGGCACCCAAGCAGGTGCTTGAACGATGGTTCAGTGAGCGCCGACAACGGCATAACATCTGACGAGCCGGGATGACTCACACGCAGATGAAGCCGCCCCTACGACATGGGCAAGATTCATCACGTGGGTAGTGCGGCCCAGAAATCCCGACGAGCGTCGGCTTTCTGGGTTCCTCTCAAAGCAACGGCAATCCGCTTAGCGCGAATTCCAGCCGTTCTTGTCGTAGGTGCGAATACGATCTTCGAGTTCGTAGATGTCCTGGGACGACGCGAGCAGCGCTTCACGGCGCTTGCGTTCGGCTTTTTCGAACCAGGCATTCAGCAAGACGAGGAACGGTGCAAACATGGTCTTTCTCCGGTTGGCGTGCTGCAAGGTGCTTGGGTAAATCCCTAAGGGATTTCCCTTACGACCTGTCAAACCGAAGTATAGAGAGATTTGTGCAGTGCATGATGAATTCGCAGAATGTCATGCATAGCCGATTGGAATGTTTATGTTCGACCGTTCAGACGGGGATTTGGCGTGCTCGCTTTTGCCGCCCCGCCGTCCTCATCACAGCAGGCCGGCGCCTCGCCCGCCGCGAGCCGCTCGAGGATCGGGCAGTCGGGGCGATCGTCACCATGGCAGTGCGACGCGAGGTGCGCCAGGGCATCCCGCATCGACTCCATCTCGGCGATCCGGCGGTTCAGGTCTTCGACATGCCCGAGGGCAATCGCCTTGACCTCGGCGCTCGCGCGCCCCCGGTCCTGCCAGAGCGCGAGTAGCCGGCGGACGTCCTCGACCGCAAAGCCCAGCCGCCGTGCCTGGCGAATGAAGCGCAAATGGTGAAGGTCGGGATCGCGATAAATCCGGTAGCCACTGTCCGTGCGCGCGCTGGGCGCGACAAGGCCAATACTCTCGTAATAGCGGATCATCTTTGCGCTGATACCGACGGTTTTGGCAGCCTGACCGATGTTCATGAGCTCTCCCCTTTAGCCGCGCTCGTCTGCCGGGCGCCAGCGGCGCAACCACAATGCGTTCGCGACGACGCACACGCTGCTCGCCGCCATCGCCGCCCCCGCCAGCACCGGTGTCAACAGGCCCGACATTGCGAGCGGGATGCCGACGATGTTGTAGACGAATGCCCAAAACAGGTTCTGCTGGATCTTGCGATAGGTCCGCCGCGAGATATCGAAGGCATCGGCCACGCGCGACAGATCGCCGCGCATCAGCGTGATGCTGGCCGCATGCATCGCTACATCGGTGCCGCTCGCGAGCGCGATGCCGACGTCGGCTGCGGCGAGTGCAGGTGCATCGTTGATCCCATCCCCCACCATCGCCGTCACGGCCCCGCCTGAGCGTGCTTCGACGACACGCGCAGCCTTGTGGCCCGGTAGTAATTCCGCCTCGACGTGGTCGATGCCGAGCGCATCGGCAATCCGCGCGGCCGCGGCCGCGTTGTCGCCTGTCAGCATGGCGCAACGAACGGAAAGCCGGTGCAGCCGGGCAATCGTGCCCGGCGCGCTCGGCCGGATCGTGTCGGCAAATGCAAACCAGCCCAGCACACGCGGAGTCGCGCCGGTTTCGCCGAGCCAGGAAACCGTCTGACCTTCTTCTTGGTGAAGACGAGCCGCTTCAAGTGCGGCGCCGTCTACCGGAATCCGCGCTTCCTGCAGCGCCTGCCGATTGCCAAACACCAGCGAACGGCCATCGACAATCGCCGCGACGCCGCGCCCCGGCAACGTCCGCACCTGAGTCGCCACATACTCCACAGGCACCCCGGCCTCGGCCATTTCTTCCGCGGCATCGAGAATCGCCCGCGCCAACGGGTGACTACTGCCGCGCTGGACCGACACCGCCAAGTCGAGCAAGGTGGTCCGGGAGATATCGCCCAGTGCGGCGAGTTCAACCACGCGCGGGCGTCCGAGCGTCAGCGTGCCGGTCTTGTCGAAACCGACCCAGTTCACGCGATGTGCGAGTTCGAGCGCTTCAGCGTCCTTGATCAAGATCCCAAAACGCGCCGCGACGCCCGTACCAGCCATGATCGCCACCGGCGTCGCAAGCCCGAGCGCGCATGGGCAGGCGATCACGAGCACCGATACCGCGCGGATGATCGCGACCGGCCAGCCGGCGCCGGCCAGCACCCACCCACCCAAGGTAAGCAGGGCTATCACAATGACCACCGGCACGAACACGGCAGCCACGCGGTCGACCAGACGCTGGATCGGCGCCTTGGCCGTCTGTGCATCTTCAACGAGCCGGATGATGCGCTCGAGCGCGGTTTGCGCACCAATCGCCTCGACGCGCACGCGCAGCAGGCCATCGCCATTGATCGAGCCCCCTGTGACGCGGCTCCCGACGCCCTTGTCGACCGGCATGCTCTCGCCCGTCAACATCGACTCGTCGACCTGCCCCGCCCCGACCTCGACCACGCCGTCGACCGGCACGCGCTGGCCCGGCAGCACGATCGCCAGGTCGCCCACCCGCACCTCGGCAAGTGGCACGTCGACCGTCTCGCCACCGCGCACGAGTTTGGCCTGGGACGGCCGAAGTTGCTGAAGTGCGCGGATCGCCGATGCGGTCTGCCGCTTCGCGCGCCGTTCAAGCCATTTGCCGAACAGCACGAGCGTGATGACGATCGCTGACGCCTCGAAGTACAGCTCCGGCATCGCCCCGCCCGACGCATGCCACCACTGGAACAGACTGAGGCCATACGCAGCCGAAGTGCCGAGCGCGACGAGCAGATCCATATTGCCCGCCCCGGCCCGCAGCGCGCCCCAGCCGGCACGATAGAAACGCGCGCCACACCAGAACTGGACGGGGGTGGCGAGCAGCCATTGCAGCCACGCCGGCCACATCGCATGCACCCCGAACAACGCGCCGAGCATCGGCATCGCAAGCGGAATGGACAAAATTGCGGCGAGCAGCAGATTGATGCCTTCGCGTCGATCGCCGTCGGCGGCCTCGTCGGCGTTGGACGCTGCCTGCGCCGGGGTATCGACGCGCGCACCATAGCCGGCGCGGCTGATCGCGGCGAGCAGCGTCTCGACCGGCAAGCCGGCGCGTGCTTCCACGCGGGCGCGCTCAGTCGCCAGATTGACGCTCGCGGCGCTCACGCCCGGGATTTTTTTCAGAACACGCTCGACCCGGGCGACGCACGACGCGCAGGTCATACCATCGACAACCAGATCGACGGTTTCGTGTGGTGCGGGTACAGGGGTAGGAAGAGATCCCAGGGTATCGCTGCTCATGGCCGTTCCTCGATGCTTGGAACGATCGTACACGTTCCCATCATGGGAAGGTCAACGGCGAACTGTGATCTACGCCGCGTTTCTCAATCCCAGTCGACATCGATGCCAATCACATAGAGCCGCTCGTCGCGAACCACGGCGATTGCCATGGTCACGCACATATAGTTTCCGCTGATCGACAGATAGGGAAAGGTGGCGACGACTTCTCCCGGCACGCTCAGTGCCTCGCGAAAATAGGCCCGGCTCTCCCAGTTGGCGCCGCTTTCATCGTCGAGCGGCAAAAACCGCGCGACATGCTCACCGCGCGAATAGACGTGACCATATTGCATGCCGTCCTGACTGACGTTATAGCAGCGTGCCGCATCGGGCAGAGCCAGCAGGCAGGCCGCAATATCGGCTTCGGTATCGCGCTTCAGGAACAGCTCCGCCGCACGCCGCAGGGCCGCGCGATGCGGCTGCAGCCGGGCTTCGCGCAGCGCATTGCGACGGGCATGTTCCGAAGTCGTTTCCGCGCGCATCAACTCAAGGCGGGGCAAGACGTGTTCGAGCGGTGTCGCATTAGGCGACGGCACACCAAAGAAAAAGCCTTGGCCAAAGTCCGCCCCCGAGTCCAGCGAGATTGACGCCTCCGTGGACGTTTCAATCCCCTCGGCGACTACCAGTGTGCCGATTTCGTGAAGCATCGAAATCATGGTCGGCAGCACGCGGCGAATCGCGCGATCCTGGGTGGCCTTGACCAACAGTCGCCGGTCGAGTTTGATGAGATCGGGCTTGAGGTCGAGCACGCGGTCCAGGTTCGAATGCCCGGCCCCAAAATCGTCAAGCGCGATCACAAAGCCACAGGCACGCATTTCGGCGATCGAACGCTCGAGTTGCCCCGGCTGGTCGAGCGGGGTCTCGAGCAATTCGATCACGATTTGGTGCGGCGCGAGGCCGTGGGCGGCCGCGCGCGCGATCAGCGCCTGCGGGAATGAAGGCTGAATGACAGATTCGGGACGCACATTGAGGAACAACCAGTCGCGGCCATGCGAAAGACGCGCAAAAGCGCCCAAATGCGTTTGCTGGCAAAGCGTGTCGAGTGAGACGAGTCCACCCGTGAGGGTCGCGCGCTCGAATAACTCGTAAGGCGTGATCGCGCGCCCGCTCAACGACGTCGCGCGCACGAGTGTCTCGTAGCCGACGACGCGCTGATGAATCAGACCGACGATCGGTTGAAAGGCCGTCGTCAATCTGAGCTCGCCGCCTTCACTGGCAGGCGAGATGCCGGCTTGTTGCCGAAGTGCGCCCGTCATGGGGATGCGCTCTCCTCTTGTTCCTGTTATAAGCGACGGATAAGTCGCTTCTACGAAAGTCTGCCCCTATTCAACGGCAAGGGTGCGATTTCCTTTAGCGAGACGGCAAAGGACAAAGGGCAAACAAAACGGTGCTTGAGTTTGCCACAGTGGGAAGCTTTAGGATGCGTTCAAGGGTTCCCATTTGAGTGTGATACGAAGGAGCAGTTGCAATGGTCGAATTAAAAGTTGAAGGAATGAGTTGTCAGCATTGCGTCGCCGCGGTCACGCGCGCCGTGCATGAGACGGATGCGAATGCATCCGTTAACGTCGAGTTGTCGGCCGGGCGGGTCTTGGTCGAAACCAGCTCGCCGCGCGAGGCGCTCGCCGCCGCGATCGAAGACGCCGGTTATACGATTGTTGCCTGATCTGTCGCCTGAGGGGCCGAAGATGAAACAGTCCCCCGGGGACACGGGCTGCCGCGACGACACGGGTTCGCGTGTGCCATGCTGCGGCCCGATCCCTATCGAGATAAAAAGATGAATGTGAGGGTCGCCTCGAACAGGCCCGGAATTGAGGGCGCGTCGGTTGCCGACAGCGGGGGGCGGGCGCCGTGGCGCGTCGCCGTATTGGGCGCTTCCGGCTTGCTGGGCCGCGCGGTGTCGGCAGAGCTTGCGGCACAGCCGGGTTTTGCGCTGAGCCGCACAGCGATGAACCGGGCCGGCAGCGAGGGTTTGCTCCGGCTCGATATCACCGACACGGCGGCCGTTGATGCCTTTTTTGAAACGCTCCGTCCCCAGGCGGCAGTGCTTGTCGCGGCTCAGCGGCAACCCGACGTCTGCGAGCATGAACCCGCCCGGGCGCGAGCGCTGAACGTCGGCGCGGTCGAGGCCGTTGCGCGCGCCGCGAAGCGGCATGGATGCTGGATCCTGAGCATCTCGACGGACTATGTGTTCGACGGCAGCGCTCCACCCTATCTGCCGGATGCGCAGTCTCATCCGCTGAACGCGTATGGACAGAGCAAGCTGGATGGCGAACACGCGCTGTGGGGCGTCACCGATCACGCCTGCGTGTTACGCCTGCCCCTGCTGTACGGGCCGCTCGAAACCCTCGCCGAATCGGCCGTCACGAGTTTCGTGCCCGCCCTGCTGGCTGCCACGGCGCAGCGCCCGGCGGTCATCGATGCGTGGGCCGTCCGCTATCCGACGTTTACTCCCGACGTGGCCGTCGTGATCCGGCAAATGCTCGAACAGGCGGTGGGCGGCAACGCCGTCACGGGCACGCATCACTGGTCGAGCGACGAGCCGATGACCAAGTACGACATCGCACTGAAACTCGCGGCGCGTCTCGAAACCGATCCCGCCCATATCGTCGCGCAATCGACACCGATCGACGCAACGCCGCGCCCTCATGACTGCCATCTCGACAGCGGCTCGCTCGAGGCACTCGGCATCGGCCAGCGCACGCCGTTCGAGCGAGGCCTGGACATCGTGCTCGATGATCGGGTGCTTCTGCAGGCCTCGTAGTTCAATGAAAATCCCGGCTCCGGGTCGCGAGACGCCCCAGCAAGGGGGTGTGATCGACCAGGCGCTGCGCAACGAGATTCATCACTTCGCCCTCGCGCTGCCAGGTGCCGAACACGCCGAGCAGTTGCGCATTGAGTAACTCCTTGCGCTGGCGTTCGACCAGACTGGGCCAGACGATGACATTGATCGAGCCCGTCTCGTCTTCAAGCGAGACAAAGATCGTCCCGCTCGCGGTTTCGGGCCGTTGCCGCACGGTGACAATGCCGCAGGCACGCGCGAGCCGGCCATCCGGATAGGTCGACAACTCGCGCGCGGTCTTGAAGCGCAGGCTCGCCAGCCGCTCGCGCAGCAATGACACCGGATGACGGTTCAAGCTCAGCCCGATGCTCGCGTAGTCGTCGACGATCTCCCGACCCTCATGCGCGCGCGGCAACAACAACGGCGCTTCCTTGATGGGGGCATCGCGCAGCAACCGCGTGGTGCCCTGCTGGGCCGTGACGGCCCACCATGCCTGGCGGCGATGGCCGGCGAGCGACTTGAGCGCGTCGGCAGCGGCGAGCGCTTCCAGTTCGAGTCGCGACAAGGCCGCGCGTCGCGCGAGATCGTCGACGTTCTCGAAGGGCGCGCGTTGCCGGGCCGCCATGATGCGCTCCGCCGCAGGCTGCGAGAACCCTTTGACGAGATTGAAGCCGAGCCGCACAGCCGGGCCGTCTGCACCGAAACGCCGCGCCAACTGCCAGTAGCGGCGCGCGCTGCGTTTCGGCAAGACATCCGCGACAGGGAGCGGGAACGGCGTGGGCCCGGTCCGGACATAATCGGGATCGGGATGCGGCCCATGCGTGGTACGGGCCCGCGCGGCCTTCGCTGCCTGCGCCCGGGTGGCTTCGTCGTCCACCACCGGCACGGCCTCGAAGCCGGCTTCCCAGTCGCTGAGCGTGACATCGGGCGGCAAGACCGTCACACCGTGCCGCCGCGCATCCTGCACCAGTTGCGAAGGGGAATAGAAACCCAGCGGCTGGCTATTGAGCAAGGCCGCGAGAAACGCCGCCGGCTCATGACGTTTGAGCCACGCGCTGTGATAGCACAGCAGCGCAAAGCTCGCCGCATGGCTCTCGGGAAAACCGTAATCGCCGAAGCCCTCGATCTGCTTGCAGATGCGATCGGCAAACGCTTTGTCATAGCCCTTCCCGAGCATACCGTTCTTCAGATCGTCCTGATATTTCTCGAGATGCCCCTTGCGCTTCCAGGCCGCCATTGCCCGGCGCAGGCCATCGGCCTTCTCGGCTGAAAAATCCGCCGCGAGCATCGACAGATGCATCACCTGCTCCTGAAAAACCGGGACACCCAGGGTCCGTTCAAGCGCCGGCCTGACTTCATCCTTCGGGTATTCGACCGCCTCGAGTCCCTGGCGTCGGCGCAGGTAGGGATGCACCATGCCGCCCTGGATCGGCCCGGGCCGCACGATCGCGACTTCGACGACAAGGTCGTAGTACGTCTGCGGCCGCAGGCGCGGCAGCATGCTTTGTTGCGCACGCGATTCGATCTGAAACACCCCCACCGTATCGGCATGCGAGCACATCTCGTAGACCTCGATATCCTCGATCGGCACGTCCTGCTGGCTAAACGCGGGCAAGCCACGCCGCAGGGCGACAAATTCGAGCGAACGACGGATCGCCGTGAGCATGCCGAGCGCCAGCACATCCATCTTCAGCAGGCCGAGTGCATCGATATCGTCCTTGTCCCACTGGATGACGCTACGCTCTTCCATCGCGGCATTCTCGATCGGTACGAGACGCGACAGCTTGTCGCGTGCAATCACAAAACCACCGACGTGTTGCGACAGATGACGCGGAAAACCACGGAGTTCACCGGCCAGTTCGGCCAGGTGACGGGTCACGCGTGAGTCAGGATCGAAGCCGGCCTCGGCGAGCCGGTCTGGCATCTGGGCCTTGCCATCCCACCACTGGTGTGTCTGTGCGATGCGTTCGACGAGCTGCGCATCGAGGCCAAGTGCCTTGCCCACGTCGCGCAGGGCGCTGCGCGTGCGATAAGTCGCAAGCGACGCGGCAATCGCGGCCCGATGACGGCCGTATTTGCTATAGATATGCTGGATCACTTCCTCCCGGCGCTGATGTTCGAAGTCGACATCGATATCGGGTGGCTCCTTGCGAGCACGCGAAATAAACCGTTCGACCAGCATCGACATGCGCACCGGATCAATCTCTGTGATCCCGAGGCAGTAACAGATCACCGAGTTGGCCGCCGAGCCGCGTCCCTGGCACAGGATCTTCTGGCTCCGTGCAAAGGCGACGATCTCATGGACGGTCAGGAAATATGGCTCGTAGTTCAACTCGGCCACCAGCTTGAGTTCGTGCTCGATCTGCTTCGAACGCAAGGGCGTCAGTCCGTCGGGCCAGCGTTTAAGCGTGCCTTCCATGACAAGGTCGCGCAGATGCTGGGCCGGTGTCTTGCCTGGGGGCACCAGCTCGTCGGGGTATTCGTATTTAAGTTCGTCGAGCGAGAAGCTGCAGCGCGAGGCAATGGCCTGCGTGGCCGCCAGCAGATCGGGAGGGTAGAGCTCGGCGAGCCGCTCGAGCGCACGCAGATGCCGCTCGCCGTTGGCCTCGAGTGCAAAGCCGCATTCGGGCAACGGCGTATTGAGACGGATCGAGGTCAGCGTGTCCTGCAGCCGTTTGCGTGAACGCACGTGCATCAGCGCACCGCCTGCGGCGACGAGCGGCAGTCCGCTCAGGGTCGAAAGGGTGCGCAGGGTCTGCAGGCGCATCACATCGTCGCCGCCCTGCCACGCCTCGAAAGCGATCCATGCACGGCCCGCGGCCCAGCTTGCCAGCCAGTGCGCCCGTTCGAGTATGTCGGCCGCGCCGTCGTCGGGCGCTGGCACGAGCATCAGCAGGCAGTCCGGTAGTCCAGCCAGGTGCGCCCATTCGCCCGTGGGCGCGTCGAAATCGCTGGCTTCGAGCCAGTAGCGACCCTTCTCCGTGCGGCCTCGTGCACAGGTGATCAACTCACACAGGTTGCCATACCCTTCCCGATTGACGGCCAGTGCGACCAGGGTGCACCAGGGCTCGCCCCGTGCATCGACAAGACGCAGTTCGCTGCCGATCAGCAGCTTGATTGCGTGTTCCTGGGCGGCCACGTGGGCGCGCACGATGCCGGCGAACGAACACTCGTCGGTCAGCGCGAGCGCGGTATAGCCGAGCTGCGCCGCGCGCTCGACGAGCTCGGCCGGATGCGAGGCGCCGCGCAGGAACGAGAAGTTCGACAAGCAGTGGAGTTCGGCATACTGCATCGCGGCTCGATCGGTTGAAGGGTGGGTTTCGTGCGAGACATCCATCAGCCGAACACACCGTGCAGGAACCAGGCGGCGGCGCGCGGCTCGTCGGCCGGCGTTCGCTCTCGATACACCCAGTAAAGCGTCGCGTCTTCGCCGCTGGCGATGAAGTAGTCGCGCGTAGCGCCCTGCCCGTCCCACCAGCCGGCCTCGATCCGTTCAGGGCCGCCGACGATCTGCAAGGTGCTCCGGTAATGCGGCAGGCCCCCGCGTGTCGCAAGCTTGAGCGGCGCGAGCATCAGCCAGATAGGCCGGGGCCCGACCGGCGCCAGCGGCGGGACAAGATTGCCCGGGCCATCGAGCCGACCGTTCAGGCGACGTTTCTTGACCCGAACTGAAGGGGCCGAAGAGACCACGCGCTTGCCGATCCGATATGGCGCCCCCGAGACACCGGCTTCGGGTCGGTGATCGTCGCGTGCGGCGACTTCACGCACCTTTTCCACACCGAGCCGCGCGACCAGCCGTTCGAGCAAACGGACCATCGCCTCACGCTCGCCATCGGGACCGGCGGCGAGCGGAAACAGCGTATCGGTCGGCGCGGCATAGTCGGCGACATGATCGGCCTGCAAATGCAGTTCGATCACGGGGGCCAGTAGTTCGGTGCGATGCAATTTCTCGCGGCTCATCAACAACAGATGATCGAGCTCGCGAGCGGGGGTCGACCACGACACCGTCAAGGCAGACGAACGCGGCTCGCCATGACGCGCCGTCTCATGCACAAGTGTCAGCGTGAACTGGTTCACCCCTGCATGCCGGGCCGTCAGCCAACCGACCAATTGCAGCAGCAGGCGACGTATGGCGAACAGCAAAGCCTCGGCGTGCTCGACACGCGCCATCAACTCGATCTTCGCGCCAAAGACCGGCGGCGGGACGAAACATTCGCGCGGATCCGGCGCCTCGCCATAGGTCTGAGCAAGGGCGCTCAGCAACCCCGCGCCAAAGCGGCGGGCGATCCCAGCGCGTGGCAAGCGGCGCACCGCGCCGAGAGTCTCGCAACCGATCTGCGCGAGCCCGTCGCCGTGCAGCGATGCGGCGGGCAGCAGGGTCGCGGGCAAGGCGTCGAGTACCGCGCCCAGTCGCGCGGGCCGGATCACCCGTCGGCGGCGTTTATCCCAGGTAGCACCGGCGCGGGCAAAAAGCCACGCCGCCCACGGTGTCGGCGCACAACCCAGCACGGTGCAGTGGCCGGTCTCGCCGAGCGTTGCTTCGATCCGGCGCAGGAGCGCACGCAAACCGCCGAACAGACGCAGGCTTGCCGTGACGTCGAGCAGCAGCGTATGTGCATCGGCGAAGACGATCTGTGGTGTGAAGACGCACAAGGCCAGCGCCACGGCTTCGAAAGCCTCAGCCTCGCGGGCGGGTTCCGGCGTCAGGCATTCAAGCTGCGGGACGAGCGCAAGCGCGTGGGAGCGCGCAAAACCGACGCGCACACCGAGCGCCTGCGCTTGGGCGTCGACCAGCACGACGCGCGTGTGGGCGAACAAGGCATAAGGTTGCGGTGAGCGTGTAGTCGGAGGCGCTGCTGTGGCCGCGGCCTTAGTCCCGGCTGTAGTCGCAGCCGAGCCCGAAGTCCCTTTTGCAGACCCGGACGAAGCCACAGCCGAAGCCACGCTTACCTGCAATAACGACACCTCTCCCTCAAGCGACAGTGGTCGTACTGCTTCGAGTGGCAGCATCGGCAACGTCACCGCGATCCACACCATGATCGTTCTCCGCAACTTCAGGGACAAACGGCGCGACCCGCACCGGCAATCGCAACAATAACGGGGTGCCCAGCGCCGGGCCGCGCCGCTTGAGGATGTCTACCCGCAAACCCGCACGCTCAAGCGGGTCGGCCGCGGCCGTGCGCATGCCACTGTCGACGGGCGCATTCGACACACCGCGCAGCGTGCGCAACCATGCCCCGGGCACATCGGCTGGCGCGCACTGCAGACGCAAGGGCGCCGGCGACGATTGCGCCGCGGCACTCGCGGGGCGCATCAGGAAGGCCAGCGCATTGCCATCCTGGGCCAACACCTGCAAGCGCCTCAGCGCCGTGGCCTGCACGCGCGGCAACCAGAGCAATACCGCGCCGACACCGTCATGCCGAAGCGCCTGTTCAGCGGCCCACAGCGCGTCGGCGCCGTCGACATCGAGCCAGACGAGTTTGTCGACAGCGATACCCACCGCTTGCAGAGCAGGCGCATAAGGCAGGAACGGCGGCGCAATCAGCACCACATGACGGGGGGCCAACGGATGCGCGGTCAGCGCAGCAAGCGCGGGGGCGAGCAGCCGCATTTCGCCCGTCCCCGCGCGCGCGCTCAGCAATTCGGTCAGCGCGGCACAGGGCCAGCCCCCATCGGGCAGGTGACGGTCGAGCACGGAGTGACCCGTCGGCACGCTGCCGCGCGCCGCATGGCCCAGTTCGTTGCCGCGCCAGACCTGGCGAGCCAGGTGAGGCGGCAGAACGGCCGACGGCACAGCAGATGACGGCAACGCGGAAGACGGCGGCACAGCCGCCGTGCGAACCGCCGCGGATCGAACAGACATCGGATATCCCTGTTTTCAAAGGCGGCAAACGGCCTGGCCTGCCAGGGAGCAGACAACGGACCGCTTGACCAGATACTGTGTATTTATACAGTATTTTCCACGAAAACGAGAGGATCAAATCGCCGGGGAAGATCGGTAAATATGCCTGCCAGAGAACCCTGGCGGCTTGGCCCTAGGCCGGCTTGCGGGCAACCGGCAGGTCTTTTTCCATACGGCGCCGCCACAGCCGACGGATCAGAAAACCGACCATGAGAAGGTTCGCGAGGAACACGCCGACGCCAGTCCAGGTCAGCCGATGGGTGAGGTGATAAATCTCGAACGGCAGATAGAGGCCGCCGGACGCCGCACCGAGCCATTCGCCCCAGACGCGGTCACGCCACAGGCCGTAGCCTTCAGCCAGACGCAAAGCCGCATAGGCAAAGGCCAGGAAGACCAGGGAACGGATATTCGTCGAGTTGAGCAAGTCGACGTAATGCAGCAGCAAAGCCGGGTAATGCCGTTCCGGGTCAAGCCCGAAATGGCCGATCAGCTCCGAAGCGATACGCCGCAGATCGCGGTGCACCAGGCCAAGCAAACCAATACTCGCCGCGAGCGCGGCGAGACCCTTGACCCCTTCGTAGATCGCGATCGCATGGAGGGTATGGCGTTGGGTAAGCTGGCGCCGCGTCATAGGCCTCGGGTCATGGGCTGCAAGTCAGGGTCCGTGGATTATAAAGTGATGCGCGAGGTTATTGCCCTGCACCACGACGTGCTATCGCACATCCGGTCCCTTCATCACTGTCCCTTCACCGCCTCTGCACCACCCGCTTCACCGCTCCCGCGACCGTCACCGTGGCGGGGAAAGACCGCCCTCTGCACGAGTGCGGCCCCCGCCCTTCTCCTCGTTCAGTGTGTGCCGCCCGTGATGTACTGCTCGAGTTGCTGGATCGTGAACTGCTGTTCGGACATGATGTCCGCGACAAGGTCGCCGATCGAGATCATGCCAATCAGCCGGCCCTTGTCGAGCACGGGCAAATGCCGCAAGCGGTGTTCGGTCATCAGCCCCATGCAGTCCTGCGAGGTCTGTTCGGGCTGCACATAACGTACCGCGCCGCTCATGATCTCGCTGACCCGGGTGTTCCTTGACGAACGGTCCATCAGCACGACCTTGCGCGCATAGTCGCGCTCAGTGACGATGCCGACGATTTCCTCGTGATGCATGACGACCAGCGCGCCGATGCGCTTTTCGGCCATGAGTTTGATCGCGTCATAAACCGACGTGGATTCGTCGATCGTGAAGACATGCTGGTCAGATTTCGAACGGAGTATCTGCGCAACTTGTGTCATGGAAGCCCTCCTTGGCGTCGCCCTCACCGCCCGTGGAGGACGGACGAATGGGAGCGACTTTGTGCTCCTGTATTCCAGTATAGGAGGGGTGCCGGAGGCTCGGGAGAGCAATTTGGGAGACAACTTTCGATGCTGCAGTGCACGCCGCCAGGATGCGGCACTGCAGCGTGAGGCGGCGGCCCGGCCAGTCAACCGATCCGGTCGACCAGCCGCCGCGACGTATCGTGACAACTTCCCCGACAAGCATCACACCGCGACACGCTTTACCCCAGCGATGCCGCCGATTACCCGTCTCAAGGAGCGGCGACCGTCGTTTTCCGCAGCTTCGCGACCTGGTCCGACGAGACGGCGGGTGCCTGATTGTTCCAGCCGGCACGGATGAAGGTCAGCAGGTCGGCGACTTGCTGGTCGTCAAGCGTCCCATGGTAGGCCGGCATCGGATACGGCGCGGGTACGCCACCGATCACAAGCGGACCGGTACCGTTCAGGGTCACGTTGATCAACGAACTCGGATCCTTTTCGAGCACGTTCGGGTTCCCTGCGAGCGGCGCGAACATCGGCGCATAACCGCGGCCGTCGACCCCATGGCAATGCAGGCAGTAGGTGGTGTAAGTGGCCGCGCCCGCGTTGCCCGCCGGTTTGAGCAGCGCCGCGACAGTCGCTTTCGGATCGTACGCATACGGTCCGCCCTCGTCGCGGCCCGCCGGCGCGATCGCCTTCAGGTAGTGAGCAATCGCCTTGGTATCGACATCGTTGAGGTTTTGCGTGCTGTGGTTGATCACGTCGGTCATCGAGCCGAACGCCGACGCATGGGCATTCGCGCCCCGCTTCATGAAGGTCGCGAGGTCCGCCTCAGTCCAGCGGCCGAGACCCGTATTGGTATCGCCCGTCAGGTTCGCGGCGAACCAGTTGTCGATCGCTGCGCCGCTGAGAAAGGCCTTACCGCTCTCGTCGAGCGCCTTCTCATTGAAGCCGATGCCACGCGGGGTGTGACAGGCGCCGCAGTGGCCCAGACCTTGTACGAGGTAGGCGCCACGGTTCCAGAGCGCATCCTGGCCGCCCTTGTCGACATACACCTGCTTGTCGAGAAAGACGAGATTCCACAGCTTGAGCGGCCAGCGCATATTGAGCGGCCATGGGATATCGGACGGGCGGTTGGCCTGCCTGACCGGCTCGACGCCATGCATGAAGTACGCATACATCGCCTTCATGTCGTCGTCGCTGACCTTGGCATACGACGGGTACGGCATCGCCGGATACAGGTTGCGGCCGTCTTTCGCGACACCTTCGCGCGTGGCCCGGACAAAGTCGGCTTCTGAATAGCGGCCAATGCCGGTGTCCGGATCAGGCGTAATATTGGTCGTATAAATCTTGCCCATCGGGGTCGTCATCGGCAGGCCACCCGCAAACGGCTTGCCGCCGGCGGCCGAGTGACAGGCAATACAGTCGCCTGCCTTGGCAAGATATTCGCCATGCGCAATCAGTGCGTCATCGGCAGAACCCTGAGCCCGGGCCAGGGTCGGCCCGCTCGCGCACAGCACGGCGAGCAACGCCGCCGCCACCGGCGCCGCGGCCCGCTGATACCAAGGTCTGGCTCCAGAGGCCGCAACCATGTCGTGCAAGCGCCGGGTCCAGGATCGCGTCGAGAACGTACCGGCATCGTGAAGTTGTCCGGCGAGGCATAGCGTTATCATCGATCACTCCGCATTGAGTCTGCACACGCCTGAGCCGGCGCCTTGTCCGCATACTAGCGAACTCCGTGCAACCATGCAGAACTAAGGCGCGCCGTCCCGCCCAGGCGTGGCCCAATCCAATTTGAACCCGCCTTTTGCCCCTCCTCGTCCAAACTCAGTGTGCGCAACCCGCGTGATGCACATGGGCGGCACCGCTGTCGTCCCAGGCCGAGCCGAGGATCAGAGTGCAGAAGTTCAGGCGTTTGTAGCTCGGATCTCTGAGCGCAAGTACATCGGCCTTGACATTGCCGAAGGTGGTCTCGGGCTTCTGGATCGTGCCGTGGGCAAAAGCGTCGATGATGTCGTTCTTGAACGTGCTTTCGCGCGGATGCGCGGCCACCACCTGGATGCGCTTGTCCGTGGGGAACTCATCGTAGGCAAGACCCAGCACATCCATCTCGACACCCGCCGTCACCAACGCGACGACCGGCTTCAAATGTTCGGGCACGCCCGGGGTCGTATGCAGAGCGATCGACAACCAGACCTGTTCGATGTCGTATTCATTCATGCCGTGCTGCTGCATGAAATCACGCGCAGCGTTCGCGCCGTCGACTTCGAACCGGCTCGTCTTGCTGCTATAGGCGTCGACCAGCCCCATGTCGTGAAACATCGCGCCGAGGTAGAGCAGCTCAGAGTCGAACTTGAGTTGCTTGCGCTCGCCGGCCAGTGCGCCGAACAGGAACACGCGGCGGGAATGGTTGTACAAAAGGTCAGGTTCGGTGTCGCGCACCAGCTCGGTGGCCGCGCGTGCAAGCTGGCTGTCGGGAATACGGATACCGGCGATCGTCGTGCTCATGATGTTCTCCTGGGTCAGCTCGGGCAGCCATCGCGATTGGAGGCTGCCACCGTGTATGCTTTCCGTCGTGCGTTTGTGCCTGACGGGATGACAGGATCAAGTCTCGCCCCGAACCCCGCGCCGGACAATCGCGGAGCACCTTCGAACCCTGCCAACCGTACGGTGTCTGCTGCCACCGCCGCTCGATCGAAAAAAGGACAACACTGAATGCGGTCTGTCGCCATTGCGATCTTTCCGGGTGTACAGGCGCTCGATGTGGCCGGGCCGGTCGATGTGTTCGCCGAAGCGAACGCTTTCGTCGGCGCCGATGACGGTTATACGACGACGCTGCTGAGTACCGACGCCGGGGTATTGCGCGCTTCGAACGGGATGCAGCTCACGGCCGATCAGACGTTCGACGAAGGGGGCACCGGCCACCCCGGCGGCGGCTTTCACACCGCGCTTGTCGCGGGCGGCCCGACCCTGCCGGGTAGCGATCCCGAGGCGCGCCTGACCCGCTGGCTGGCGGACGACGCCGCGCGCTGCGAGCGTTATGGCTCGATCTGTACGGGTGCTTTTGCGCTTGGTCATGCCGGGCTGCTCGACGAGCGCCATGTCACGACCCACTGGCAGAACGCGCCGTTGCTCGCGAGCCGCTTTCCGCGCGCGCGGGTCGAACTCGACCGGATCCATATTCGCGATGGCGCACTCGTGACATCGGCCGGTGTCACGGCAGGCATCGACCTGTCGCTCGCACTGGTCGCCGAAGATCATGGGCCCGCGGTTGCGCTCGCCGTGGCCAAGCGCCTCGTGGTATTTGCGCAGCGCCGTGGCGGGCAGTCGCAATTCAGCCCCTACCTCAGCGTGCCGGCCGACGAAACGTCGCCCGTGGCAAAGGTCCAGGCCTATGTCATGGAACATATCCGCGAGAGTTTCTCGGTCGCCCAGCTCGCGGCGGTTGCCGGCATGAGCGCACGCCACTTCGCGCGCGTATTTGTACAATTGGCTGAGCTCACGCCTCACGAATTCGTCGAACGAGCCCGGGTCGATACGGCACGCAGCCTGCTCGAAAGCGGCGACCTGGCGCTCAAGGCCGTCGCCTACGAGAGCGGCTTCGCGAGCGCCGAGCGCATGCGGATTGTCTTCACGCGCCGTCTCGGCGTGACACCGAACGAATACCGGTCAAGCTTTCGAGGCGTGCCCGTGAGTGCTTAGGCGCACTGTTGCTGACTTTATCGAATCCTCTTTCCCCTACCCTTCATGACTTCATCCTCTTCATCCTCTTCATCCGCTCACACCTCGGTCAGCGCGCCCTTCGGCAGTTGGAAGTCCCCCGTCACGACGCAATTGATCGTTGGCGAAACGATCCGGCTCGGCCAGCCCGCGATCGGCGCCGAGGGCATCTTCTGGACCGAAGGCCGTCCTCAGGAAAAAGGCCGCAACGTGCTGGTCAGGTATTCGGCCGATGGGCGGATCGACGACGTGAGCGCAGCTCCCTTCAATGTGCGTTCGCTGGTTCATGAATACGGCGGCGGTGCATTCGCGATCGGTGCGCAAGGCGGCATCTTTTTCAGTCACTTCGACGACCAGCGCCTCTATCGGATCAGGTCGGACGGACAGCCCGAAGCACTGACCGAAGCGGGCGAAGTTCGCTATGCCGATGCGATCGTCGACGCCGCGCATCATCGCCTGATTGCCGTGATGGAAGACCATGGCGCGGGTGCCGCGGAACCGGTCAACAGCCTCGTGAGCATTGACCTCACCAGTGGCGCGAGAATGCTGCTCGTGGGCGGTCACGACTTCTTTTCATCGCCCGTGCTGAGCCCGGATGCGCGTGAGCTTGCCTGGCTGACCTGGGACCATCCCGACATGCCCTGGGACGGCACCGAGCTCTGGCTGGCGGATGTCGCGGCTGACGGCTCGCTGAGCACCCCGCGCAAAATCGCCGGCGGTCGCGAAGAGTCGCTGTTTCAACCGGCCTGGTCGCCCGCCGGCGAACTGCACGTGGTTTCGGATCGTAGCGGCTGGTGGAATCTGTATTGCCTGCGCGCCGGCAAGCTCGAGGCGCTGCACTCGATGGAAGCCGAGTTCGGCAAGCCGCAATGGGTGTTCGGTATGCGCACTTACGGCTTCGACACGGCGGGCCGCATCGTCTGCCTATACGAGCAGGATGGCGACACCCATCTCGCGATCCTCGACGTTGAGCGCGGCCAGTTCGACGAGATCGAAGTCCCCTTCCGCGCGATGCGCGACCTGTATGTATATGGCAATCAGGCTGTGCTGATCGGCAGTTCGCCGAGTGCCGATGAAGCCATCGTGGCACTCGACCTCGAGCACCGCACCCACCAGGTGCTGCGCAGCGCAAGCCGCGCGCAGGCCGACCCGGCCTACGTCTCGATTGCCGAAGCAATCCGCTACCCGACCGAAGGCGGCGCTTTCGCTCACGCGCTCTTCTATGCGCCAACCAATGCGGATTTCACGGGACCGGAAGGCGCCCTGCCGCCGCTGCTCGTGATCAGTCATGGTGGCCCGACCAGTTCAACCCATGCGGGCTTCAAATGGTCGATCCAATACTGGACCAGCCGCGGCTTCGCGGTCGTCGATGTCAACTATGGCGGCAGTAGCGGCTATGGCCGGCCTTATCGCCAGCGCCTTAACCGTCAGTGGGGTGTGGTCGATGTCGACGACTCGGTCAACGCCGCGCGTTACCTCATCGGCCGCGGACTCGTGAACCCGGACAAGGTCGCCATCCGCGGCGGCAGTGCAGGCGGCTATACGACGCTATCGGCGCCGACCTTCCGTTCCTTCTTCAAGGCCGGTGCTAGCCACTACGGAATCGGCGACCTCGAAGCGCTCGCGCGCGACACACACAAATTCGAGTCGCGTTATCTGTTCGGGCTGATTGGTGACTATCCGGCCGAGCAGGCGCTCTATCGCGCGCGCTCGCCGGTCAATTTCACTGACCAGCTATCGAGCGCGATGATCCTGTTCCAGGGAGCGGAAGACAAGGCCGTACCGCCAAACCAGGCCGAGGCGATGTACCAGGCCGTGCGTGCCAAGGGGCTGCCGGTTGCGTATCTGTTGTTTCCGAACGAACAGCACGGGTTCCGGCGCGCGGAAAATATCAGCCGCAGCTTTGAAGCCGAGTTGTATTTCTACGGGAAGATCTTCGGTTATGAACCGGCTGATGCCATTGAGCCGGTTCAGATCGACAATCTGTAAAACCGCTATCCGCTAGGCCCTGAGTCGCGGGGCGCTCTGCAGTTCTTCGGACAACGGTGCCTCGCGGATAAATTCGATTGCACGAGGCTCATTCGCGTAGGCGACGTTGATCCGCAGCCAGGGCGTCACGCGCTGGTCCGGGTGAAAGGCATGGCCCGGTGCGATGCCGATGTTGAAACGCTCGGCAAACTTCGACAACCGCACCGAATCGGCGATATGCGGCACGCGTGTCCAGACAAACTGGCCGCCCACGGGCGGTCCGAACACTTCCCAGCCGTTCGACTCGAGCCGCTCGACGCCGCTCGAGAGACTGTCGTTCAAGTGCCCCCGCAAGCGGTCGAGATACTTTCGATACGCGCCGCGTTCAAGCATCGAGGACACCAGGGCTTCGGCGAAACGCGAAGACGTGATGCTCGTCAGCGTCTTGATATCGGCCATATGCCGGATCGCGGTCGGGCTGCCGACCAGATAGCCCACCCGCAGCGAACCCGACAAGGTCTTCGAGAAGCCACCGATGTAGATCACGCTTTCGAGCTGATCGAGCGTCGCCAGGCGGTCGGTCGGCTCGGTCTGGAAGTCGGCAAAGACATCGTCCTCGATCAGCGTGAAGCCGTGCTGCTTGGCCATCTGTAAAACGCGAAACGCGTTGGGTGGCGACATCGTGGTGCCGCTCGGGTTGTGAAACACCGTATTGATAAAAAACAGCTTCGGACGGAATTCGCGCAGCTTTGCCTCGAGCACATCGAGATCGGGACCTTGTCGCGTGCGCGGAATGCCGATGACTTGCACGCCCGAGATCCGCAAAAGGCCAAGCAGATTGTAGTAACCCGGATCTTCGATAAAGACCGTGTCGCCCGGCTTGAGCATGTAGCGAATCACGAGATCGAGCGCCTGGCTCGCGCCATTGGTCAACATGATCCGGCCCGGGTCCACATGAATGCCTAGCGGCACCAGCCGGAGGGCGACCTGCTCGCGCAGGGTCGCGTTGCCCAGCGGCGTGCTGTAGTCGGTCAGGCTGCTCGGATCCATGCGCGCGAGCTGGCGGATCGCAAACGAGAGGCCTTCGGTATCGCGCCACGCTTCGGGCGTCCAGCCGCTGCCCAGCTTCAGGGTGTCCGGGCCGCCCCGCTCTGAACTCCAGAACGGCCCAACCACCTCCTCGACCAGATGCGAATTGACGACCGTGAGATCCGGTGGCGTCGAACGGCGTTCAGCCACATAGAAGCCCGAGCCTCGCCGCGAGTCGATCAACCCCAGCGAGACGAGCCGGTCATAAGCCTCGATCACCGGAAAGCGGCTCACCCCCTGATCGGCCGCGAGCTGCCGGATCGACGGCAGCTTGGTGCCGATACGCGCATCCCGTGTCTTGAGCCATCGCTTGACCTCTCCGACGATCTGGTCGGTCAGCGGAATGCCCAAGGTGGCATCGAGTTGGAGTTTCATGGCGCCTTTTCCCGGCAACTGTTCAATAAATTGGCTGAACAGTCTAGTCAAACTGTTCGGAACTGTTCATGGGATTCTAAGCCGTCTGAGCCAATAATGCAGATGTGCCTGACGTCAAGTGAAAAAAAAATCTGACCGCTCTCCCGGGACATCGAGCGATGCCGGTCAAGCAGGATACGTTTCAGGAAGCAATCAGGAAGAGACCGGCAGACCCGTCACGACAACGGGCCCAGGCAGCACGACTCACGAAAATGCACGCCACCCAGGTGATCAAAATGGACGAACTACGGACTTTCGAGCTAGGCCCCCAACATACCGCTCAGGCACTGACGCTGGGACGGATCGCGACACTTTGCGCCATCAGCGGCCCGATCTGGATCACCGTCGAGGGCGAGGCGGACGACATCTGGCTGCAAGCCGGTGAACGCATCGATGTGGCCGCGGGCAAACGTGTCTGGTTGTCCGCTGAACACGATCACGCGCGCTTCACGGTGCTCACGCACGGACACTTCGCCAAAGTCGGCGCACGCGCCATTCTAGCCGCGGTCGTCGCACGGTTCACGGCGCGCGCGTCGTCGATTCACTCGGCTTAAGCGTCGGGTTTCAGGCGTCAGGTTTCAGGCGTCAGATTTCAGACGTCAAAACTCAAGCCTCAGGCCTGACGCTTAATGCTTCAGACGTCAGGCCTTGAGATTAGGGCTTAGGGCTTCGGGCTTTGCATTTCAGACTTCGGGCCCGAAGTCATCGGTCTCAGCGACGAACTCAGGCAAGGCGCGCGAAGGCGTGCCAATGCGAGCCCCAACTAAGCTGCAAGATGAAAGCGACCCACTAGTCCTCGCAAGGTCTGCGCTTGTTCATCCAGTGCAAGCGATGCGGCAGAGGCCTCTTCGACCAGCGCGGCGTTCTGTTGTGTGGTCTGGTCCATCTGCGTGACCGCCTCGCCGATCTCATGAATGCCAGCACTCTGGTCGGCCGACGCCGCCGATATCTCGGCAATGATGCCCGTCACGCGCTCAACCGCCTGGACGACCTCTTGCATCGTACGGCCCGCTTCCTGAGCGAGCACCGCACCCGAGCCGGCACGCTCCACCGACGTGCTGATCAAAACCTGAATTTCCTTGGCCGCCGTCGCGCTGCGCTGTGCGAGATTGCGCACCTCGCTCGCCACCACCGCGAAACCCCGCCCATGCTCACCTGCCCGCGCAGCCTCGACAGCCGCATTCAGTGCGAGGATATTCGTCTGAAAGGCGATGCCTTCGATCACGCTGATGATGTCGTGGATATTCTTCGCGCTCGCATCGATGGCCTCCATCGTGCCGACGACCCGTCCGACCACGTCGCCGCCCTGCCGGGCGACCGCGGAGGCGTTGTGCGCGAGCTCGGCAGCCTGCTTCGCGCTGTCCGCGTTGACGCGCACCGTGGAGGTCAGTTGCTCCATGCTCGCGGCCGTCTTTTCGAGCGACGAGGCCTGAAGTTCGGTCCGCTGCGAGAGATCGGCATTGCCCGCGGAAATCTCGCTCGAAGCGGCGGCGACGGCGGCCGCACTTTCCGCGATCTGCGCGACCGTCCTTGCCAGACCTTGTTGCATGTCTGCAAGGGCGTGCAGCATGCTCGAATCGTCATTGCGCGCGAGGCTTACTTCACCCGACAGGTCGCCCTCGGCAATACGCTGAGCGATCGTCTTCGCATAGCCCGGCTCGCCGCCAAGCTGCGAGGTCAGCCGGCGGATGACCCAGCTGCCCACTCCGAAAGCGACGACAAACAAGGCAGCGGTAATCAAGCCAATCAGCAGGAACGACGTGTGGAAGGTCACCGCCGCGCTGTCGATCGTGCGGCGTGCCGAATCGCTGCGCTGCGCGACCAGTTGGTCGATCTTCTTTTCGAGTTTGCCCGTCTCGACCAGCAGCGAGACGTCGGCCATACCGACCTGCCAATGCAATTGGGAGAGATCGAGAGGCTGGTCCTTCATGAGCTTGACGAAGTCACGTTCATGCTGACTCCAGGCGCTCGACGCTGTACGCAGCGATTTGAGCAGATCGAGCGCCGCGGGGTCGTGCGTGAGGCCATCGATCTCGCCGAGCTGCTTGTCCATGGTTGCGAGATTGGTGGCGATCTCGTCGCCCAGCTCGTCGCGTTCGTGGGCCGTACTCGCGGTGAGCAAGCTCTTCTGCGCGCGCGTCGCGCGAAGCATGGCGCTGCGCGCATCCTCGGCGGCCCTGGAGGTCTCGTACCCCTCCGTATAGACCGTCTGGGTCGCACTTTCGAGCCTGCGCAGTTGCACGAGCGACAGGCCACCCACCACCAGCGTGCCGCACAGCAAGACTGCAAATGCGGCGCGCAAGGAATTGCGTACCGACCCCGCGCCCTGATTCGGGCGGTCCAACCTCGTATGATTGGTCATAGTATTCGACGGCTAACATCGGCTGTTTGGCCGATTTGCTACAAAACTTGTCCGTCCCTCAGGGACGAGACAATCTATTCTAAGCGTATCGGAAAATAAATAGTCCCGATGCTCTTTCCACTCAGCAGCACGCACACCGCAGCGAACCATGAACTCGACTGTTTCCAAGCCGCTTGATAAGCCGTTAAAAACGGCCGCCTCCGCACAGGAAGGCACAGTTTTCGCGATCATCGGTGCGATCAGTTTCTCGCACCTGCTCAACGACATGATCCAGTCGCTGATCCTTGCGATTTATCCGATGCTCAAGGCGAATTTCTCGCTGAGTTTCGGACAGATCGGATTGATCACGCTCACCTACCAATTTACGGCATCGCTGCTCCAGCCTTTAATTGGTTTCTATACAGACAAGTATCCGAAGCCCTATTCCTTGCCGGTCGGCATGGGTTTCACGCTCGGCGGCCTCGTGCTGATGGCGTTCGCGCCCTCTTTCGGCTGGCTGCTGGTCGCGTCTGCGTTGGTCGGCTGCGGCTCGTCGGTATTTCATCCCGAGTCATCACGCGTCGCACGCATGGCTTCGGGTGGGCGGCACGGGCTGGCTCAGTCGCTGTTTCAAGTGGGCGGGAATGCGGGCTCGTCGCTCGGACCCCTGCTCGCCGCTCTGGTCATCATGCGGCACGGTCAACGCAGCATCGCCTGGTTTGCGATCGCCGCGCTGGTCGCGATCTTCGTGCTGATCATCGTGAGCAACTGGTACAAGGTCGCGCGCCTGCGCATGAAGCCGCGCGCTCGCGCAACCGGTCATGCGACGCTGTCGAATCGAACGGTGATGATGGCAATGTTCGTGCTGCTGGTACTGATTTTTTCGAAGTACTTGTATCTCGCGAGCCTCAACAGCTATTACACCTTCTACCTGATCGATCGCTTCCATCTGCCGGTCGAGACGACGCAGTTCTATTTGTTCGCTTTCCTCTTCGCAGTCGCGGTCGGCACGATCGTCGGCGGCCCGATAGGCGATCATTTCGGGCGCAAGTATGTGATCTGGGTCTCGATCCTTGGTGTCGCGCCGTTCACGCTGTTGCTGCCGTATATGAACCTGTTCTGGACCGGTGTATTGACCATCGTGATCGGGCTCATCCTTGCGTCAGCGTTCTCGGCCATCATCGTCTATGCGCAGGAATTGATTCCAGGCAAAGTCGGTATGGTTGCGGGTATGTTCTTCGGCTTTGCATTCGGGGTTGCCGGGGTCGGCGCGGCGGTGCTCGGCCACGTCGCCGATGCGACAAGCATCGAGACGGTCTACAAGATCTGCAGCTATTTGCCGCTGCTCGGGATCTTCACGGTGTTCCTGCCGAATATCGACGGCAATCGGAATCGCAAGCTCAAGGCGGCGTGATCCAGAGCGCGTAGGCAACAACCGTCCTGGGAGATGTCGTCGTCGACGTCCATGAGCGAGATCCCTAGGTGACGTGTCTGAGCAACATCGCCGGTGTCACGTCACCTGGCTACGCCGTCTGAGCGACCTCATTCAAGCAACGCCAGTCGATCAGGCTGATACGGCCCGGAACCATTCCGGGCCGTTTTCGTTTACTGACTGGCCGGTATAAAAAGCGAGCGCTGAAATCCTGAGGCGATCGCAGGGGACGATGGCGCGAGTGTGAGATTCGCATACGTCGCGCGCGCCGAGTCGGACATCCCTGTCTCAAACACCACGTTGGGCGAACCAAACATCAACGTCACCGCGACATATTGCTGCGCGCCTGAGTCAATCAGCAACGGTGTGCCGTTAATCACGACATTGCGTGTGAGAACATCGCCAAGCGGCGCGCCCGGCATATCCGAAAGAATCGGCACGAGCGGCGGATAGCGCGTCGAATACGGCGGCTGCGTGTAGTTCACCGCGGCCAGCTCAGTACGGAATATGCCGTTGGGATCATCTGCCAATGCCTTTTGCCACGACAAGCCGCGCGAATCGACGTACATCGCGGGAGACGAATTGACGAACAGGTTGTCATGAACCAGGTTATCGCGACCGCCGCCAATAAACACGGCCTGATTCACATGTGAAAACACATTGCGTTCGATGGTCGTGCCGCATGTCTCATCGTCGAGATAGACGCCCATTGTCGAGGTGGGTGCTGTCGTGGTGCCGATGTCGTGAATGAAGTTGTCCGCGATGACCGTGCCGCGCGTGGTCCAGTCTCGGCCAGTATAGATCGCGCCTGCATCCGCAGTCTCCGTCACGACGTTGTAGATCTCGTTCTTCGAAATCAAATGGTCGTTGCCACCAAAGATGATCGCTGCATGCGGACCGTTATAGATCGTATTGCCCGAGATCGTATCGCCGTCACCCGAGAGACTGATCGCAGGACGGTACGCCCGAGTGCGCCGCGCGTAGTTGTCGATCGTGCTGTTCGTCACAAAGCTGCTGCCCGGAACGAGGGTCGTACGGTTGCCGCTATAAACAGTCAGGCCGCCCTCGCCCGTATTTTCGACCGTCACGTTCTGAAAGCCGGTGCTGCCTGTGCTACTCACCGCGCCGCGATTGCCCATATTGCGCAGCACGACATGACTTACCGTGATCTTGCCGCCGGCCAGTAGCTGCATGCCGTCGCCACGTGCCGTATCGAACGTCAGGTTCTGCACCGTCAGGTAGGTAGCGGTATTGACAACGAATAGCGAATTGACGATCGACGCCGTGACATCGCCATCCGTCATCGCAGCCGGTGGCCAGAAAAAGACGCGCGCGCTGCCAGTGTCGACATAGTATTCACCCGGCTGGTCGAGTTCGGACAAGGCATTTTCGATAAAGACCCGTTGGCCGACAGCGAGACCATATTCAGGCGCTGGCGAGGCAAGCGTGATGACACCCGACGCATCCACCGATTGCACTTGCAATGTCGTGTCCGCCCAGTCGCGCGCCCAATAGCCCATAGCGTGAAGCGAAGGCTCGCTTTGCCACGCCGCGGTATGGCCCCCTGCGACCGTGAAGCTCAAGCCGGTGGGTCCACCCGGCAACGTCGCGATCGTGGCAAAGCCGGTGTTCGGCCAGCGCGCGATCGTCATCGGCTGCCCACGAAAGAAGATCTCGAGCGGCGCCGGCGTAATGCTGATATCGATCCCATGACGCTGGAAGGTGCCGAGATTCGTGATGCCATTTTGCGCGAGACTGGCAACCATCACACTGCCCCGTGCGGTGACCGGCAGGCGCGCCAGTGAAGCGGCATCCTTGACCGGCGAAAATCCCGTGACTGGATGGCCACCGGTGATCGTCGCGCCTCCGCCTGCCGGACCCGAAATCGTGACCGGCGTCGCGGCCCAACTCGGATCCTCGGTCAGCGTCAACGTCGAGGCGAGTTGATAGACCCCTGCGGCAAGCACGATATTCAGGCTGTCAATGCTGGCACCCGCATAGGCCTTGTTTGCATTGAGCACGGAGATCACATCACGCAAAGCGAGATTGGACGAGGAAAGATTCACCGTGCCGGCAGTTTTCGGCGTCGTGCCGCTCTCCTCAGCGTTCGTGGCAGCCGCCGTCACAGAGACATTCAATGCCGCACACGGAGCGCTCAGGCCAGCACAAGCCAGCGCGAGCGCCGAAACAGCAAGCGCGCGGCGCGAGACACCATATCCAAATGGCAGTCGGACATCGGATTCAAACACAGCGCAATATGTACGCGTATTGATTACATTTAAGAAAAATGCTGAAAACATGTTTTTCATATACGTAAATTATTACGGAGCGACCCCCCGGCCGCGATTTGAGTCCGGCCCTAAAGCCATGACTCGCTCCTGGTGAATCAGACGAGACCCTCCCTAGTAAAGACATGGATGAGGAGGTCCCACCGAAGCTCGGGTGCGCGTCGCACGGGTATTCCCGCTCTATTCGCGCCCTGCGAGCGCAGCTTTAATAGGGCTGGTACGCAACGAGTGGATAGCCCATGAGTACGGGGCCCGTTCGTATGTGTCTTGATCAGCCGCGGCGGTACCTGTTCCGCCCGGCCAACCGGGAATGCCCGGTCCGGAGAAGCCGCTGATGTCGAGTTACCGAGATTTTCATGCGCGTTCGATCGACGACCCTGCCATGTTCTGGAGCAAGGAAGCCGAGCGAATTCACTGGCAGACGCCGTTCACCCAGGTCCTCGACGATTCGCGGCCCCCATTTGCCCGCTGGTTTGTCGGTGGCACCACTAATCTTTGCTACAACGCGATCGACCGCCACCTGCCGGAGAGGGGCACGCAGGATGCGTTGATCTATATATCGACCGAAACGGGCGTCGAGCGCAGGTTCACCTACCAAGAAATCTTCGCCGAAGTGAACCGAATGGCGGCGACGATGCTCGCGCTCGGCGTGGGCCACGGCGATCGTGTCCTGATCTACATGCCGATGATTCCTGAGGCGTTGTTCGCCATGCTGGCGAGCGCACGTATCGGAGCAATTCATTCAGTCGTATTCGGTGGCTTCGCCGCAGGGAATCTTGCCAGCCGCATCGACGACGCCGAACCGGTGCTGATCGTCAGTGCCGACGCAGGCTCGCGCGCGGGACGGGTGGTGCCCTACAAACCGATGCTCGACGAGGCGCTCCTGCTCACACATGCGCCCCAGCCCCATGTGTTGCTCATCGACCGCGGGCTCGCCCCGCTTCCGCTCTTCGAGGGGCGCGACGCGCTCTACAAGGATGCTTCGGCACCCTATGAGAACGTGATCGTTCCCTGCACCTGGCTCGAATCGAATGAAACCTCGTACATCCTCTACACATCGGGGACGACTGGCCGGCCTAAGGGCGTTCAGCGCGATGTCGGCGGCTACGCGGTCGCGCTTGCCACCTCGATCGACTATCTGTTTGGCGGCAAACCTGGTGATGTGATGTTTACGGCCTCTGATATCGGCTGGGTGGTCGGTCATAGCTACATCATTTATGCCCCGTTGATCGCGGGCATGACGACGGTGATGTACGAAGGCTTGCCGGTGCGCCCTGACGGCGGCATCTGGTGGCGCATGGTCGAACGGCTGAAGATCAACCTGATGTTCACCGCGCCGACGGCCATTCGTGTTCTGAAAAAACAGGATCCCGCATTGATGCGCGCGTCGGACCTCTCAAGCCTGCGCGCCTTGTTTCTGGCAGGCGAACCGCTTGACGAGCCGACTGCCCAGTGGATAGGACGGGCGCTGGACAAGCCGGTTGTCGACAATTACTGGCAGACCGAAACCGGTTGGCCGATGTTGACCGTACCGCGTGCGATCCCGGGAGTCGATCTTCCCCATCCCAAACTCGGCGCGCCAGGCGTACCCGTTTACGGCTTCCGGCTCAGCGTGCGCAACGAGCGCACGGGCGACACCTGTGCGCCTGGACAAAAAGGCGTGATCGCGCTCGACTATCCCTTGCCTCCGGGATGCATGACCACGATATGGGGAGACGATGACCGCTATGTGAAAACGTATTGGTCGAACTTCATCGGCCGGGCGGCGTATTCGACATTTGACTGGGGCGTGCAGGACGGCGACGATCTCGTCACGATACTGGGCCGTACCGACGATGTGATCAACGTGGCCGGGCATCGGCTCGGCACACGAGAAATCGAAGAAAGCCTCTCGCGCCATCCGGCGGTCGCCGAAGTCGCAGTGGTCGGTGTCAAAGACACCCTCAAAGGCCAGGTGGCCTTCGGTTTCGTGGTGCTTCGCGACCCGACACGCGCCGAACAGGCGATGGATCGCCTCGCGCTCGAAGGCGAGCTCATGCAGACAGTCGACCGCCAACTCGGATCGGTCGCCCGGCCCGCACGCGTACTGTTCGTCGGACTGTTGCCGAAGACACGCTCGGGCAAACTGCTGCGACGCGCCATTGCCGCTCTGGCGGAAGGTCGGGAACCCGGTGATCTGACAACGATCGAGGATCCGGCCGCGCTTCACCAGATTCGAGCGGCGCTCGGCTTCGTGAGTCAGCTCTAAGTCGCCTGCGGAGCGAAGTGCCCCTGTAAGCGCCTCAGGTACGCACTCAGGCGTTGTGGCCCATCCACGACGGGTTGCTGCGCGTGGCGCGGCGGTCGAGGTCGCGCATGCGCGCTTCAAGGTCATAGAGGTCGACAGCTTCCGACAGATACGCTTCTTCGCGTTCGATGCGGCGTTGTTCGGCGCTCATGGTGATTTGGTTAACGAATTTCCAAAGTGCGTACATGGTGTAACTCCTTGCTGGCGATGCCAAATCGGGCATCGGCGATCAACCTTGCGACTCAGGTTTAACACCTAAGTGTTTTCCCTATGACTGCATTCTACGGGAAAACCCTAGCGCGTGGTTTGCAAGATTCACTCAAATGCACACTATTTGTTGCGTCGCAACCTTCCAAGCCGGTCCAGGTTGGCGCTCAGACAACGAGGACGGGTTGCGCAGGCTGGCGAATCGCTGTGGCGGCGCGCCGATGCAGGCGGAAAAAATCGTAAATGAGGCGGCTCGAATCCGGACCATCGGAGCTGTGGAACGGGATCGCCCCGTCGCCCCCGCTCCAGGCGTGACGCAGCTCGGCAATACGGCAGGCGCGCACGATAGGCACATCGTCGAGCATCCAGTCCTGTCTGTGTACGCCGACGGTATCGGTTTGTCTGACCGAACCGTGCAGGCGCCGCCCCTCGCCATCGATCAGGCGGTTGAGGCGAACAAACTGCAAGCTCAGTTGCTCGGCGTTATGCGGCAGCACGACGTCGTCTTGCTCGCCATGGATCACGATCGCGGGGATGCCGGGATGCGTGGCGAACTCGGGGGTGCCCGCAAGCAACGCCAGCGGGTCATCGCGCGTACCGCGCCGCATGGTTGCGAGTGCCGACATCGCTGAATGAGCGTCTCCGAAAACCGGGCCGGAATGCACCGCCACGGCCGCGAACGCTTGCGGGTAACGGATCGCCAGTAGCGTCGCCATGCCACCACCTGCCGACATGCCGGCAACATAGACGCGCGAGGGATCGATATTCTCCCGGGCGAACACCGCCTCGACCAGGGAAACGATTGCGCGCGCTTCCTGCGCCCCGGCGCGCTCTGACGGGTCATACCAGTGCCAACAGCGATGCGCATGGGCCAGCCGCGACTGCTCGGGATACAGCACCGCGAAGCCGTACTCGTCGGCGAGCGCATTCATGTGGGTGCCTTGCGCAAACTCCTCGCTCGTCTGCTTGCAGCCATGCAGCATCACGACGAGGGGGCGTTTGCCAGTACCTTTCGCGGGCGGCAGGTACAAGCCGTAGGCCAGGTGGCTAACCAGGTCGCCCGGCGCCGGCGGTGCAGAATGAAATGACCGGTTCCAATCGCCTTTAAGCAAAGCGTGGCCCGACGGCCGAACCCTCGACTGAATCGGTTCACGCGTCGCGCGCTTGCGCGTCGCAGTGGCCGCCGCGCTGGTCGTCTGGGCAGCCGGCCCCGACACGGGCTTGGCTTTCGTCGTGGCGATTGTCGCCCGGCGCGGCTTGACCGGCTGTCCGGACTTCGGCCGCAGCCCGAGTGGATCGAGCTTCGACACCTTTGCCTTTGCCTGCGCGGCTTTCGTGCCGGAAGCGACCGCCTTCTTGGTGGTCTGTTTGACGGCATTGCGCACCAGCCTAGTCTGAATCTGGGCCAGTTTGGTCAAGCCGCGCAGCCAGGTTGAAGTGAAACTCTTAGTCATGTGGCGGTTCTCCCGTGGCGTGACGGTCAAGCGCCAAGCGCGTTTTGCTTCGCTCGCTTCGCCTGCTTCGTCTTGTTTGCCAGCTTTGTGCATTGCACCATAACACCTTTTGACAGATGTCGCTTTTCGCAGATCGATGGACCCGGTCCGCGGGCGAGCTGCGGCAAATTGAAGCAGGATGCAGGCCGGCGCCACGAAAAACGACGGTTTATACTTGAAGCCCGCGCGGCTTGCCCCGCGCCTTTATTGCGGCACGCTGTCCCGCAGCACGCTACCTCTTGATGATTTCGACGTCGGTTCTCTCGACCCCTCTCTGGACAACGATCACCGGTTTCGGCGGTGTCGCGGTGACCATTCCGGTAGCGATCGCCACCGCTGCCTGGCTCGCGGCCGGCATGCGCTGGCGGGCGGCGTTCGAATGGCTATTGCTGCTGACGCTCGCCGGCGGCCTGACCGTGCTGACCAAAATCGCTTTTCTCGGCTGGGGCTTGGGTATCCGGCCGCTGGACTTCACCGGCATCAGCGGTCACGCGGTGCTGTCGACCACGGTGTTTCCGGTGATGTTCAGTGTGGTATTGCTCGAGACACCTGTGTTCGTCCGGCGGACGGGATTTGTCTTGGGGCTTGCGCTGGGCATCATGATCGGTGCCTCGCGCCTTGCGCTACGCGCCCATTCGATCTCGGAAATCGTCGTAGGGTGTGCGCTCGGCGCGCTCGTTGCGTGCGTCTTTGTCAGCCGGCTTGAGAATCGCGAGCGCAACTCTGGCTCGGAGCCCCCTCATCCGCTATTGGTGTCATTAAGCCTGATCGCCTTGATCGGCGCGCTGCATGGGCTGCATTTGCCGACCCAACGCTGGGTGACTTCGCTCGCGCTCGACCTGTCGGGCCACGAGCGACCCTTCATTCGCGCGCGTTGGCACCGTGATGGCCGCGTGACGCCGAAACTCGTCGACAATCTGACCTTCACGCAGCCGGGCATGCCCGACGCCTGAATTTAAGTTTTCTTTTCCCTGATCTTTTCGAACTGCTCGGCGCCGCCTGAAGTCGCCGATGCCTCAAGCGCGCTCAGATAGCCATTCGAGAACGCCTGCACGAGCGGAGGCAAATCGAGTTGCGAGAGAAACTGGCGACCCACGACTGCGTCGTTTGCAATCCCGAGCGCTTCCTGCAAGTCCGACGTGCGTTGCGCCATGCGCCGGCGCGCCTTGCGATCGAGGGCGGGCGCCAGGAACTCGACGGCGTAGCGCAAACGCTTTGCATGAATGCGCAACTGGTGGCGCGCGCGCGGCGGCAATTCCTGGATGTCCTTGACCTTCATCAGACGTCGGTAGCGCTTGCGCAAAGTCTTGCGTCCGAATGGATCAAGCGGTGTCGCGCGTCGGTCGGCCGAGGCCGCAGTAAGAATCGCCAACTGCCGTGCCGTATGCATCACGAGCGCCGCATAGCGGGGTGAGTTCACCGCCGCGCGCAAGGTATCGGCCACGGCCTCGCGTCGCTTGACCACTTCCGCGAGCGCACGCTCCCAGGCGCGCGACGCCTGCGTGCGCTCATGCGTTTGCTCTTCCCCAAGCGCCCCTGCATGCGGTGCAGCAGCGCCTGCCCCCGAAGGGTGCTCGCTGGGTGCCGATGCCATCGCGGCCGCCTTCACAAGCGCGGGAAAGGTCCCTTCGACCAGCACATCCCAATCACGCAGATCGCCGAGCAAGCCGCCAATCCACTTGAGCTCGTCTTCATTCGCATCCAGCCCCGCTTCACGAAGTGCCATGTCGAAAATCCGGTAGGCGACGCGCATTCTCCTTAGCGCGATGCGCATCTGGTGAACATATTCGCTACCGGTTGAGCCGACAATGCCTGCGGCATTGGTCAGCCATTGCTCGAACACGTTTTGCATCGCCGCACTCGCGGCACTGACCAGCGTGCGTGCGTGGCCAAATTCGATGGCACCCGCCTTCTGTGCCTCGGAGAGGGGTTCCATCGCGCACGTCAAAGCATCGCGCCCCACGAGATGGAAGGTGCCGTCGTCGTTCAACGACAAGGCGAGTTCAAACAGGCGAACCGCCATGGCTGCAAGCGCGACGCGCTGCTCTGCGTCAGTCGCCGTTCCCGCTCGCGGTCCCGCGTCGCTCGGGTTGTCGACATCGGCCAGTTCGAGCGAAAGCCGCAATTCGGTAAACGCTCGTGTTTTACCGTCACCTCCGGAGATGGCCGGGCCGCTCAGATAGCCCGTATCCAGACTGACCGTCGCCGGTTCGCCGTCGAGGTCGACGCGCCACCAGTGACGCTCAAACGATGCTCGCAACGGCACATCACCGCATTGCCCCCCAAAGTCGGGCGGCTGCCCGGCATGCAGCGACACGGGTTCCCAAGAACGGACCCGCACGCCTGGCAACACGGTGAAGTCGTGCACGGCAGCGGCGAAGCGCTGCGAGCGCGCCTGAAGCAGCAGACAACGCCAGTCCGGATCGTCACTCGGCGGCGCCTCGCAGTGGTGAAGCTCGAGTTCGACCTGAGCCGTCTCGCCATGCACGCTGCTTAACCGGGGATGCGCGGCCAGGCGCCGTCTCAGTGAGGAAACGGACTTTCCGCTCGCGGCCTGCGAGGTAGGCCAAAACACCAGTTCAAGGACACGCTGCATCGACCGAACTCCAGTTTTTGGAAAGGAGGCGTTCCATTCTACGCATGCCGCGCCTAAGGAAAACCCGCCACGGCAGAGAACGTCACGAACTCGTCATATGCGGCTGGTATTCCTTTCAGTTCGCACGCGCAGCCCCGTTCCCCAATCGCGTTGCGCCCCGTCCGCTTGCCATTCATACACGCCCTACCCCCGAAGGAGCCTCGCATGTCTGAGCTTTCCCTATCCCAGTCGAGTGCGGCCCGCGCGGCACTCGGCCGAAAATTGAGTCTCGGCGTGTTCCTGCTGGCGCTGGTCGCCGGTATCGCCTACGTAGGCAGCCATCTGGCCGACGATCTGCGTCCGGTCCAACTCGGCTCGTCGCTGCCCTATGTGCTGCTGGGCATCGCGCTGCTGATCGCGCTCGGCTTTGAATTCGTCAACGGTTTTCACGATACGGCAAACGCTGTCGCCACGGTGATCTATACCAACTCGCTCACGCCGAACCTGGCGGTCGTATGGTCGGGCGCGTGGAACTTCATCGGTGTGCTGGTCTCGAGCGGCGCGGTTGCGTTCGGCATCCTGCAACTGCTGCCGATCGAACTGATCCTCCGGGTCGGCAGCGAACAAGGCTTCGCGATGGTGTTCGCATTGCTGATCGCGGCAATCATCTGGAACCTGGGCACATGGTACTTCGGCCTGCCCTCGTCCAGCTCGCACACGCTGATCGGCTCGGTGCTCGGTGTCGGCCTCATGAATCAATGGATGGCGGTCAAAAGCGGGACGAGCGGGGTCGACTGGAACCAGGCGACCAACATCGGCAAGGCACTGCTCTTCTCGCCGATCATCGGCTTCGTGCTCTCCGCACTTCTGCTGCTCGTGATGAAGGCGGTGGTGCGCAGCCCTGCGCTGTACAAGGAACCAAAGAAAGATGCCCCGCCGCCGTTCTGGATCCGCTGCCTGCTGATCCTCACCTGCACGGGCGTCTCGTTCGCGCACGGTTCGAACGACGGGCAAAAAGGCATGGGCCTCATCATGCTGATCCTGATCGGCACGGTGCCGACCGCCTTTGCGCTGAACAAGGCCGTCGATGCGGGCCAGACGCAGACCTTCCTCGCCATTACGCATACGGCTTCGGATACGCTGGGCAAGTACACGGCTGGTGCCGCGCCGTCGGCCAATCCGCGTGCTGAAGTCGAGAAATATGTGCAGACGCACCAGCTCACGCCTTCGACTGTGCCGGCCCTGCGCCAGCTGACCGATTCGATCGGGCAAAACGTTTCGCAGTCCGGCGCCGTCTCGACCATTCCGCAAGGCAATATCGGCAACGTGCGCAACGATATGTATGTCGTGTCCGAAGCGCTGCGCCTGATCGACAAGGCGAAGAACCCTGCCTTGTCAGCCCCTGACCAGGCCGCCCTGTCGAACTACAAGAAGGAACTCGACCATTCGACGAAGTTCATCCCGACCTGGGTCAAGGTGGCCGTCGCACTAGCCCTCGGGCTAGGCACGATGGTCGGCTGGAAGCGCATTGTCGTGACCGTCGGCGAAAAGATCGGCAAGACGCACCTGACCTATGGCCAGGGTGCTTCGGCCGAACTCGTGGCGATGGTGACGATCGGTGCAGCAGACATGTACGGCTTGCCGGTCAGTACCACCCACGTCCTGTCGTCGGGTGTCGCGGGCACGATGGCGGCCAATGGCTCGGGCCTTCAATGGTCCACCGTTCGCAGTCTCGCGCTGGCCTGGATCTTGACATTGCCGGTGTCGATCATGTTGGCCGGTAGCCTGTTTTGGTTGTTCCGTCACCTATTCTGACGGGTTGAAGGGCATAGGTTCCGACGCGCAGCGCATGTCGTCACGATGTGCGCGGAGTGCCGGGTATAAGGCTTGCTGAAAGGTGGACGGCGCGTGTCAAAAAACGCGCCGACACACATTCGGATTGGCTTCCCGATACACCGCGCCATCGCCTCCCCTAGTGGAGACGATGCAACCAGGAGACGCTCATGACCGTTGGAACCATCCTGCTTATCATCTTGATCCTGATTTTGATCGGTGCCCTGCCGACGTGGCCGCACAGCCGCTCATGGGGCTATCGGCCAACCGGGCTGCTTGGCGTTGTCGTCATCATCGTGATCATTCTCTTGCTGACCGGTCGAATCTGACGGTTCGCAACATGAAACCGCATCCGGGCCAAAGATCGGCACGGATGCGGCCTTCTTTCAGGCGGGGTGCCTGCGGCTTTTGGCCGCACGCGTCTATCCTCCCGCAACCGATCCCCGTTGCGCTGTTCCTCTGCGTTTTTACCCCTCTGCTTTTTGCGGGCTGCCCCGTCCCGTTTCCCTGCGTCGACCTCCCTGTCTAGTTTCTCGCCTCGCACGCCGGGCGATTCCTCATTGCGCGCGATCGGCATTGGCCGTTCGGCCGAATGTCCTGCGCACGTCAAAAGGTGTCGAATAGGCCTCGAACCACGATACACGACGGGATGCTATGCGTATTCAAATGGACTTAATTGTTCTTATATCCACTTGTGTACTAAACTCCTATGGCGAAGGACAAACCGGGGAGAAAGTCATGGCACGCATTCAACGCGCGGTCGCGCAATTGAAACCGGCCCGAGAGGATGGCATCACCCAGGAGGCGATGGCCGCAGCGGGTTTGCGGGCGTTTTTCAACATCGCTCGCGACTGGGGCCTCAGCGTCGACGAGCAACTCGTCTTACTGGGCTCACCGGGCCGCTCGACGATGTTCAAGTGGCGGGCAGACCCCGTCTCGGCACGTGTGCCACGCGACACGCTCGAACGGCTGTCGTACATCGTCGGCATTTACAAGTCCCTGCAGATCCTGTTGCCCGTGAACGAGGCGGCCGATCGCTGGGTTCGCAAGCCCAATGCCGCACCGCTCGCCCACGGCGGCAGCGCGCTCGACCGGATGCTCGGCGGCAACGTCAGCGACCTAGTCGCGGTTCGCCAGTATCTCGATGCGGTGCGCGGAGGATGGGCATGACGACAGACACATCCCGCGAACGCGCGAACACCTGGCCCCGAGCCGAGATCGACTGGCAACCTGCGTGGCGAGTCGTGCCGACGCGCTTTCCCGCGATCAACCTGTTTGACCGCGTGGCGAATGCCGAAGACTTCGAAGCGCTCTATGCACTCGAGGCGCTGACCAATGACCGCATGCGCAATGACGTGGGGCTCATCGACCTCGTGCCCGCCGACGAGCGCCTCTATGGCCCCGGTAGCGGCCCCATCATGGCCGCCCTCACCCATCCGAACCCGCACGGCAGCCGGTTCTCGAATGGCGCATTCGGTGTGTTCTATTGCGCGCGCGAGCGGGGCACGGCGATCGCAGAGACGCGCTATCACGCAGCACGCTTTCTCGCGGCGACCCACGAGGCGCCAATGCGCCAGCAGATGCGGCTCTATCACGTCGATGCGCGGGGTCCGGTGGTCGACTTGCGCCAGGCCGGCGGCGAGTATGCCGCGGTCTTCTCACCCGACAGCTATGCGGCGAGTCAGCCGCTGGCAGAAGCCGTACGCACGGCAGGCCACGCGGGCATCGTGTATCCGTCGGTACGCGACAGAGGGCTCGACTGCCTGGCCGCGTTCCGGACGTCGGCGCTACGCCAGTGCCTGCACGAGAGCTATCTTGAATACGGTTGGAATGGTGAAACGATCGATGCGGTATTTGAACTTCGGCAACTCGCCTGAGTTGTCACAAAAAAGTCACGTCGCGAGCGTACAAGGCGCTAAAACGATGAGAAATATGACGTGACGACCACACATCTAGATTCGGGGCTAACACTTCAAGCGATCCTGGCAGACCAGTTGCTCTCACCGGTCTACCAGCCGATCGTGAACCTTGCCGAACATGCGATCTACGGCCATGAAAGCCTGATCCGCGGCCCGAGCGGCACGCCCTACCAAATGCCGGACGTATTGTTTGCCATGGCCCGGGCGGAGGGGCGACTCAACGAACTCGAATTCGCCGCCGCCAATGCGGGCATCGGCGAGTACCGGCGCGCGGGAGGACGAGCAAAGCTGTTCATCAATCTGAGCGCAACCTTTCTCGTGCAGCACTATGTGCGGCACGGTGAACGCCAGCTCGAGGCGCTGTTCGACCAGGCGGACATTCCGCTGGGCGAGCTCGTGATCGAATTGACCGAACACGACCAGGTCCATCATGTCGAGGCGCTGCCGCGAATGGTCGAGGTGCTGCGCGCGCAAGGCGCACAAATCGCGCTCGACGATTTCGGCGACGGTCGTTCGAGCCTGCGGCTGTGGTCGGAGCTCCGACCGGAAATCGTCAAGATCGACCGCTATTTCTCGCGTGACATCGACAAGCACGCGGCCAAGGTGCAGACCTTCAAGGCGATGCTCCATCTCGCAGAGACGTTCGGCACGCGGCTGGTCGCCGAAGGCATCGAGACACGTGAAGAACTCGAGATCATCCGCGATCTCGGTATCGTGTATGCACAGGGCTATCTGCTCGGGCGCCCCCAGCGCGAGGCGGCCGGCACGATCGGCGCCGAGGCGCGCGATGTGCTCGCCAGTACTGACATCGTGGTCTACCCAGCGATGCGCAAGGTGGCGCATACACATTTTTCGGCCGAAAAACTGGTGATCGATGCGCCCGGCATCAATCCGAAGATGCGCAACGACGAGCTGATCCGCATCTTTCACGACCGGCCCGAACTCCACGCGCTCGCCGTCATCTCGGCGGAGGGCAAACCGCTTGGACTGATTAATCGGCGCGATTTCATCGACCGGTATACGCACCCGTACCACAAGGAATTGTTCGGCAAACGGCCCTGCACGGCCTTCATGGACGCGAACCCGATCATCGTCGACAAGCATCAGACGCTCGAGCAACTGACCGAGATCCTGGTGTCGGGAGACCAGCGCTACCTGAGTTCGGGTTTCGTGATTACCGAAGGCGGCAGCTACCTGGGGCTAGGCACCGGCGAGCAACTCGTCAAGGCCGTCACCGAGGTGCGCATTGAAGCGGCCCGGCACGCGAACCCGTTGACTTTCCTGCCAGGCAATATTCCGATCAGCGAGCACATCGCCCGCTTGCTGACCGCACGCGTGTCGTTCACGGCCTGCTACTGTGACCTTAATCACTTCAAGCCATACAACGACCAGTATGGCTATTGGCGAGGCGACGAAATGATCCGGCTCGCCGCAGGGGTGATTTCGGCGAACTGCGACGTGCGGCGTGACTTTGTCGGACATGTCGGCGGCGACGACTTCGTGGTGCTTTTTCAGAGTGCCGATTGGGATACGCGCTGCGGCCAGATCGTCACGACGTTCAACGAACGTGCACTCGGCATGTTCGACGAAGAAGCACTGCAGGCCGGGGGCATCGCGGCCGAGGATCGACATGGGAATCCCTCGTTCTTTCCGCTGACGACGTTGACGATCGGCGCGGTGCGCATCGTTCCGGATGCATTCAGTCGCCCAGAAGATGTCGCCTCAGCCGCTGCGATTGCCAAGCGCCATGCGAAGCACGGCGGCGGCGGACTTTGGGTGCTGGATGGCGGCCGAACCACCCCGCTTTCGGTGTCGCCGGGACCTGCACCGGTCGCAGCAGTGGGCCGTTAGGGAAGAGCAAGGCGCCCCCTCTACCCCGCCAGCCCCACCGGCTCGGGCGACGGCTCGCCTGGCCAGGGCCATGCCGCGGCCCCCGCGGCGTTCGCCTCAGCCGCCGATACCGAGTAGCTCTCCTGAGTCGCCGGATCGACGATCGTAAGCCGTCCCATGCGCGTGAACACGCCCGTGTCGACAAAGATCTGCGCGCCTATCGTCTTCACGCGTTCAACCGGCGTGTGCCCGCAATACGTCGGTGAAAGACCCAGATGCAGCACTTCGGGGCTAGCGGGCGCCGTCCCGCTGATCAATTGCCGCCCCCATAGCATCCGCTGCCGGATGTGCTCGCTGAAATGCCCCACGCCGAGCGCGCGATCGTCGCCAAAGAACTCAGCATGCACGAGATTGAAGCCCTGCCCCGGCGCCCCTACCATCAAGGCGAGTGGCAGCTCTCGCAGCCGCTCGGCATAGGCAGCCAGCAGCTCGGCTGGCACCCGGCGCGCCCACTCGCCGCCCACCTTGGCCCATTGCTCGAATTCGAGCACGCCCTCGGCGACAGCAATCAGCATGTCTTCATGGTTGCCTCGCACGGCATGAAACCAGGGCCGGTCGAGCAAGGCGAGCGCCTGCGCAGAATGGTCGCCTCGATCGACCAAGTCACCCACCGAGAGAAGCCGGTCTTCTCGCACATCGAAGCCCACGTCGCGCAACAAATAGCGCAACGCCGTCGTGTTCCCATGCAGGTCACCCAGCACAAAATCACGGCCACTGCGATTCGCCGGAAGACGTCTGACAGGCCGATAGGGCACCACTCTTTTCACTCTGCCTTCCTTAACACCGCGACTTGGGTCGCGGTGATTTTTGCATTTGGATCGCCGAACTGGCGGGTCATGTAGTTCACGAGCGCAACGACTTCGTCGTCGCTCAGATGGGCGCCGAACGAGGGCATCAGGACATCGGCTTGTGCGGTATGTCGCGTCACACCGTGCAGGATCACCAGTGTAAGGTTGTCGGCCTGCGCCGCGCCTACCGCCGAGTTGTGAATTAGCGACGGATAAGCGCCTGGCGCGCTCCCGCCAACGCCCTTGCCATTCCAGCCATGGCAGCTCGCACAGTTCGCAACAAACAATTGTGCGCCGTCGACACCCTTCACGGAAGTGCCACGCATCGCCATCACATCGTTCGCGGGCTGACCCCACTGATCACGAGGATGCGTCACGCCGCCGCTAACCGGCGGCACACCTCGCAGATACACCGCGATCGCGCGCAGGTCGTCGCCGCTCAGGTACTGGGTGCTGTCCTCGACAACCTGCGCCATGGGCCCGGCGGCATTGGCGCGGCCACTCGCGACACCGGTCGACAGATAGCGGACCAGCTCGTCATCGGACCATTCACCGATGCCCGCAGTCTTGTCGGGAGTGATATTGAATGCGTGCCATCGCGCCTGCGTCGCGCCCGAAAAGCGTTGGCTATTGCGCAGACCTTGCATGAGATTGCGCGGGGTGTGGCATTCCTCGCAATGCGCAAGTCCTTCGACCAGATAAGCGCCACGATTCCATTCGACGCTCTGTCTGGAATCGGGAACAAAGCGGCCTTCATGGAAATTGAACCACTTCCAGAACATCATGAGCCAGCGCTGGTTGAAGGGGAACTTGAACGAATTCCCCGGTGGCGTGTAGTGAACCGGCGCAAGCGTCGTCAGATAGGCACGGATCGCATGCACGTCGTCGTCGCTGACCCGCGTGTATTCGCTATACGGGAAAGCGGGATAGAGCTGCGCGCCGTCCGCACGAATACCTTCGTGCATGGCGCGCAGAAACTGGGCATCCGTCCATTTGCCGATGCCGGTGTCGGCATCGGGCGTGATGTTCGGCGTGTAGATCGTGCCAAACGGAGTGACGATCGGCAAACCGCCCGCGAACGGCCGCGCGGCATTCGCCGTATGGCAGGCGACACAATCGCCGGCACGCGCGAGATATTCTCCGCGCCGGACCTCTTCGCTCACAGGGGCCTGAGGTGTCGAGCCGGCTGCACCGACGGTACCTGGTGTGCCCGGTGTACCCGCAAAGCTCGCCCCCTCCCAACCCGTCCAGGCGACCATACATACCGCCGCACCGGCCAAGCCCCTCCTGACCCAGGCCCTCGCGCGCCGTGAGGCCGCCGCCCGTTCTGCTTGTTTGTCTTTCATGGCAACCCACCTTATGCGGGATTCGCGTTCACAGGTCTTTCTTTAGCGTGCTGGCGAGCCGCAAGGACAAGGCGGCGATCGTCAGGGTGCAATTGACCGAGGCGGCGCTCGGCATCACGCTGCTGCTCGCGACAAACAGGTTTGGGTGGTCGTGCGTCCGGCAATCGGCGTCGACGACCGAGTCAGCGGGGTCCTTCCCCATCACGGTGGTGCCCATGATGTGATTGTTCGGCGCGAACTCGTCTGCAAAGGTGACTTCGGTGCCCCCAAACAATCCGGCGATCTGCGCATAAAGTTCATGGGTGTTGGCCGCACTGCGCTTCACATAGTCGCCGATCGAGTAATAGATCTCGGGCTGTGGAATGCCGAGTGCATCCTTGTGATCGCTCGAAGGCAGCACGCGGTTATTCGGTTCGGGCAAGTGTTCATGGAAGCTGTTGATCTGAAGCGTGCGCGCCGAACGATCACGGATCTGCCGGTCAAGCTCGGCGCCACTCAAGCCGCTCTTGATCAGCGTGGCCGCCACACCCGGCGTGGCGACGCCATTCGACAGGTGCAGCTTCTTGGCTGAGTAGTCGGAGCGAAAAGCGCCATCACGGAAATTGACAATCGAGGTCATTTCCATCGGCCCACGACCGGGCCAAAGCGGTTCATTCGCGAGAAAACTCACCCCCGTGCCGGGGTGATCCATGAGATTGCGCCCGACCTGGTCGGAGCTGTTGCCGATCCCATGCGGGAATTTGTCGCTCGTCGACATCAGCATGAGCTTGGGAATTTCAATACCGTTGTTTGCAAGCACGAACAGCTTGCCCGTGACGCGCGTGCTTTGCCCGTTCGGATCCTTATAGTGCACAGCCGTGATCAGGCCTCGATCGTCGGCCTCGACCCGATAGACGACCGCCTGAGCAATCAGCGTGGCGCCCGCCTGCTCGGCCTTTTCGGCGTGCGTCACGCCGTTGTACATCGCGGCGATCGGGCAGATCGGCATGCAGTTGTTGTTGCCGCAGCAGGTCGGCCGGCCGTCATAAGGCCGGCTGTTTCGCGCGACAGGCTCGGGCACCACATGAAAGCCACTGCCGTTGAGCACGTCGGAGAAGCGCTGATCCATATAAGAGAGCGGTAGCGCCGCCATCGGATACGCCTGACTGCGCGGCGAACCGAGATCAACAGAACCGTCGGGCCCCGACACGCCCAATGCGACTTCGGCGGCCTGATACCACGCTTCGAGCGCTTCATACGGAATCGCCCAGTCGCGGCCCACACCATAGAGCGTCTTCAGGCGGAAGTCCGAAGGCAGCAGGCGCCAGGCCGCGGCCGCCCAGTGCCACGTGGTGCCACCCACCAGTCGCAGATACTGCGAGGCATACGGATACTCGCCGCGCTGTACGAGGTAGTGATTCGGCGGCGCGTATTCGGGATGCGGCGCATACAAGGTCGACGGATAAGGCGTGGCGAAGTCACTCTTGACGGGAGAGTTGCGAAAGCGTTCGACGATGCGCCAGCGCTCGACGCGGGGCCCGGCTTCGAGAATCAGTACCGAGGCGCCTTGCAAGGCCAGTTGATGGGCAAGCAAGCCGCCGGCGACGCCCGAGCCGACGACGACGACATCGGCAGACGTTGATGTGGCCATGAAAAACCTCTTTGGATACCCCCTGGCGCGCCAGGCGAGTGGATTCAGGTATTCGGCCCGGCTGTGGCGCCGGCGGTGACAGCACACACAAACACGGGCAGGCGAGAAAAGGTGTGGGGCCCGACGGCCCCCGATCCCGCGGCGACTCAGGCGGTGCCGGGGCGCCTTGCCCAGTAGCCAGGGACGTCGTGGCAATATGAGGGAATCGTCAGCACATCACGAACTGGATCGAACATGAGCGCCTGTTCATAGCTGACGACGGTCGCTCGCGGGACCTCGCCCACCACGCCGAGATACCAGCCACTCATGATTGCTGTGACGGCCTTGGCGAGGACCGCGTTATCGTCGGCGCGCAGGGCTTGTGTGACCGTGTCCGAGGGAACGCCACCATGGGCTGCCAGCCACTTGGAGAGCGCCTCGACATGCGTCGCGAACGCGTCGTCCGTGGCCGCGAGGGCCTCGAAGATCCGTGCCCCGAGCGCAGCATCGAGATGCGACCTGCCAGTCAGTTGCTGACTGACTTTGACAAAGGTATCAAGATCGGCCGTGCCGCCTGCACCCTGTGCCCACGCTGAGCCGAAGGGTCGCAGGCGAGGGTCGAACGCACTCAGGCTACCAAAAGCCGCGAGCGCGCCTGCGGCGATCGCAGCGAGAACCAGCCGACGGCGGCCGCTTGAGTCAGGGGGAAATGTCTTGGCGTCTTGCAAACGGTGGTGTTGGTCCATGCGAGCTTCCGATGGTTGACCGAATCCACTTCGGGGTGCCGCGACATCGCGTCGCGGGGCTGTTCGAGCAAGAACTACGCCACTGAAAGGCTTGCGTGCGAATATCCGCATACCGGGCGCCTGCTATCGTGTCATTGCGTTCAAAGACCGGCGTTTCCCGCGACTGTCGTCGCTCATCGAATGATGCGCTCGTGCGGTACGGTTCGGTAGTGATGACGCCGCCCCCTATTGAAGACTGCAATCGTTACCGGAAGGATGAAATAGATGCCGTTTCTGAAGAACATGGTGATGGCCCGGCCGCGCCTCTATATAGCGCTGATGATCGGGCTGATCGCAGCAATCCTGATGCCGGGTTCTCTGGCGGGCGTCCAGCGCGCGCTGATCGGCTGGAACGTGGCCGTCTATCTGTATCTGGTCCTGGTGCTCGGCGAGCTCGCACCGCGCATGTCGAGCATCGACCTCCAGCGTCTCGCCGAGCGGGAAGACGAAAGCGCGGCCGCGAGCCTCGCCGTGTTCAGCCTGGCGGCCATAGCAAGCGTCGCGGCGATCATCCTCGAGCTGGCCACCGCCAAAGGACCCGGCCGCGCCAGCTTCGGCCACATCGCACTCGCGGGTCTCACGGTCGCCGGCGCATGGGCGCTGATCCCCACCCTCTTCTCCATGCACTATGCGCGCCTCTATCACGCTTCACCGGATGACGAGCGCGTGCTGCTTTTTCCCGAGAAAGACCCGAAACCGGATTTCTGGGACTTCCTCTACTTCTCCTTCACCATCGCCGTCGCCTCGCAGACCTCGGATGTTGCGCTACGCGGTTCGCAGATTCGACGGACCGCACTCGCGCAGTCGGTGCTCTCCTTCTTCTTCAATGCGAGCATCCTCGCCCTGACCATCAACATCGCAGCGGGGCTCGTGAACCCGGGCAATTGATCGCGACCAGAGCGGAAAGCGCGGTGCGCACGATATGCACCTGCGATATGTAAAAAGCTGTTACCGAACTCCGTTTTTACACGCAAGCGTCATCCAGCCGGGCCATCCTTGGTCGGAGGAAAGCGGTAGTGCGCTATGGAGTTTTCTCGGTGTGCCGTTGAGATTAAAAAGAAAATCAACGGCCACGAAATCTCCGTCGAGCAAAAGATAGGACTAATGGCACGCAGCTTGCTAAAAGTTCTGGCCTGCTCTCCTTCCCCATTCGATTTCCGGACTCCCGCGTGCCGTTCTGCGCGGCTCACGTGACATCGAAGCACCTGCCCGGAGCCTATCTTGTCACTTCGCGTCCTCTTGGTAACCTCCGAAGCGATGCCGCTCGCCAAGACCGGTGGTCTTGCAGATATGGTGAGCGCTTATGCAGCCGCGGCTCGTGAAGCCGGGGTCGAAACCACCATCCTGATGCCAGGCTATCCAAGCGCTTTCGCCCGTGCGAAGGCCGTCACCAAGGTTTGCACCCTCTCTGATCTGCCCGGCGGCGACGCGGTGATCTATCGCGCACGGATGCCCGACTCAAACGTTCCCGTGCTGCTGCTCCAGCAAGATGCGCTGTATGCACGCACCGGTTTCTATCAGGATCAGGACGGCAACGACTACGGCGACAACGCCTTGCGCTTCGCCGCGCTCTCACATGCAGCCGTGCGCGTCGCCTCCGGACTGCGGGGCATTGCCCGTCCGGACGTGGTGCATGCACATGATTGGCACGCGGGCTTGGTGCCAATGTTGATCGCGCAAGCACGCAACGCGGGCGCGACGCACGCGAAGAGTGTCTTCACGATTCACAATCTCGCCTTCCAGGGCAACTATCCGATGTGGATGGCCGGCCAGCTCGGCATCCCTCAGGATGCGCTCGGCATCGACGGCATCGAGTTCTACGGCGAGCTCAGCTTCATGAAGGCGGGCATCCAGTTCGCCGACAAGGTGACCACGGTCAGCGACACCTATGCGCGCGAAATCCTCACCGAGCGCTTTGGCCACCGGATGGAAGGCGTGCTCGCGGCGAACCGCCACAAGCTGTCGGGCATCACCAATGGCATCGACATGGTGATGTGGGACCCGGCGCAGGATCCCATGATCGGGGCGAACTACTCGCTCGACGACATGCGCGGCAAACATGGCTGCAAGCGCGAACTGCAGCAGTTGTTCGGCTTGCCCAGTGATCCGTTTGCCCCCGTGCTGGCCATGGGCAGCCGGCTGACGACCCAGAAGATGGCCGATGTCGCGATCGATGCGATCCCGATGCTGCTCGAACGGCACCCGCGCCTGCAGGTGGCCATCCTCGGCCAGGGCGACCACCGCATCGAAGCGGCGTTGCGCCGCATGGCGCAAACGTGGCCTGACCGGGTGGGCCTGTTCATCGGCTTCGACGAACGCCGTGCGCATATGCTCCATGCCGGCGCCGACATCCTGCTGCACGGCAGCCGCTTTGAACCTTGCGGCCTCGCCCAGATCTATGCGATGCGCTACGGCACGATCCCGGTTGCCTCTCGGGTCGGCGGTCTGGCCGATACCATCGTCGATTGCCGCGACCCGGGTGATGCGATCAACCCGACCCTGATTCGTATCGACAGCGTGCGTTCGCTCGGCCAGACGCTCTCGCGTGTGACCCCGGCGCCGACGGGCTTCCTGTTCGATGGCGACAGTTGCTATGCGATGGCCGCAGCGGTCACGCGGGCGCTTGAAGCGTTCCTGCGCCCGGCCCTGTGGCGCGAAGTGCAGAAAAATGCCATGCGTGGCGACCATGGCTGGGCCAGCCCGGTTGCCAAATATGTCTCACTCTATGGCGAATTGACCGGTGCCAAGCCCTCCCGGGCCACGCGCACCCGTCAGCCGGAACTCGCTGCCGCACCGCTTTCGCCACGTCTGGCCGAACGCCGCTCAGCCTCAGCAGAAAACGCTGAGGTCGTCTTCGCGCAAAGCGCCTAAGCTGTGTTTTGAACGGGTCGCGCGAGGCGCGGCCCGCGTCTTGCTTCCCTGCTTGTCATCCCGTGTCGCTCGCGACCCCGAACCAATCGGCGGGCGGGCCGCCGTGACGCATCTACGCGCACGGCCGGCGCCCCGCAATCTGGAACTGATGACTGATGGAAATCAACCCGGCTTTTGCTCCGCGTATTGCCTATCTGAATCCTTTGGTGATCGGCCCCTTGTCTGCGTGGCCTGCCTGGCTGGACCGGGCTGCAGCACTGGGCTTCGACCATGTCCTGAGTGCGCCGCCCTTCATGCCGGGCGCCGCTGGCAATATCCTTGTCAGTGCCGACCTCGGACGCCTTCATCCCGTCTTCGAAACCGACCGGCCGGCGCCGGAAGTCCTGGCTGAACTTGCCGGGCTTGCCCGTGAACGCGGTCTCACCCTGCTGCTCGACCTGATGATCGAGGCCGTGGCAGCCGATGGTGAGCTTTACCGTCAGCATGGCAACTGGTTCCATCCCTTCGATACGGCGCAGGCGCGTCTGGACCCCCGTCGCGCACCGCGCGAGTCCGAAATTGCGTTTGCCAACTTTGGCGACCCCGAAGCCGCGGCTCATCTGACTGAGTGGTGGTCAGCCCAGTTGACAACGCTGGCCGACGCGGGGGTCGGCGGCTTTCGCTGCCTCGCGCCTCACGGGGTCCCTTCGCATGTCTGGCGCCGCCTGGCGGGCACCGTGCGCGAACGTCATCCCGAAACGCGTACGCTTGCCTGGACCCCGGGCCTTTCGCGCGATGAAGTCACTTCGCTTGCGGACGGCGGCTTCAGCGCGGTCTTCTCGTCGCTGCGCTGGTGGGACTACCGCTCGGCCTGGCTGATCGAAGAACACGCTGCCCTAACGAGCATTGCGCCCCCGATTGCCTTCCCCGAAGAGCCATTGGGCGTGCGCCTGGTTCACGACTATCCGGGGGCCGATCCGGTAATCGTCGAACGCGCGTATCGGCGCGCCTATGACACCTGCGTGGCGCTGGGCACCGGGATACTAATGCCGCTCGGCTTCGAGACCGGTGCCTCGTTGCCACTGCCGACCGCCGGTTCGGCCGAGACGCGCCATCATCATGCGGGCGAGTCGCCCCGCTTCGACCTGTCAGAACACATCGCCCAGGCGAACACCCGCCAGCGCGCTACGCCGGCCCTTCATGCCTATGGCGAGATCGCCGCGCTAAGCGGCCCCGGCACCGACGTCGCCGCCCTGTTGCGCTCGACGGGCCCCGATATGCGGACCTCGGTGCAGGCGGTGCTCGTGACCGTCAACCCGGACCTCGCCCAGTCGACGACCGCGACACCGGATCGCTTTCTCGTCGATGTGCCCAGCGGCTTCACACGCTATGTGCCAATCGACCAGCCGGACGCCGAAGCCCCCCCGCACCTGCCGTGGTTCATGCTGGCGCCGGGTGAAACACGCGTTTTTTTGGGCAAGCGCGACGCCCCGATCATCAGTGCCGGGGCGCTCAAGCGCGGCGCGAAGACTGCCGAGCGCAAAAGGGTACTCGAGGCGACGGCTGCTCCGCGCGTGATCATCGAGCACGTTCAGCCTGCGGTCGACGACGGACGTTTCGCGGTCAAGCGCGTGGTCGGCGATCAGTTGCGCGTATCCGCCGATATCTTCATGGACGGCCACGACACCCTCGCGGGGGTTGTCATGTGGCGCGCCGCCGACCAGAACGAATGGCAGGAGACGCCGCTCGAACTCATTAACAACGACCACTGGGTCGCACGCGTGCCGCTGATGCGGCTCGGCCGATATGAGTTCACCGTCGAAGCCTGGCGCGACGCCTATGCCACGCTCACCGAACATGCGGAAAAGAAGCTGCATGCCGAGCAAGCCATCGATGTCGAGCTTGAAGAAGCCCGGGTGCTGATCCACCAGGCAGCCGAGTACGTCGCCGCTTTGGATCATGCCGACAAGCTGCTGGTCCAAGAACTCAAGACACTTGCCGCCACCTTCGACAAGGCGGACGCGGCGCATCGTAAGGAACTGACTTTCGCCCCTGCGACCGCGCACGCGCTGGCCGCCTCGAGACTGCGGCCGTTTGCCGCGCGCCATCCCAAGATCCTCCGCGTGGAAGTCGAACGATCGGCTGCGCGTTTCGCCAGCTGGTACGAGTTGTTCCCACGCTCGATGTCGAACGACCCGAACCGGCACGGCACGTTCATCGACGTGATCGACCGGCTGCCCGCGATTCGCGACATGGGTTTCGACGTGCTCTATTTCCCGCCGATTCACCCGATCGGGCGCAACAACCGCAAGGGCAAGAACAACACCTTGAAGGCATTGCCGGGAGACGTGGGGAGCCCGTACGCGATCGGCGCCGACGAGGGCGGCCACACGGCGCTCCATCCCGAACTGGGCAGCTTCGACGACTTCAAGGCCCTGCTCGAGGCCGCGCATGCGCACGGGCTCGAACTGGCGCTCGATTTTGCGATCCAGTGCGCGCCCGACCACCCCTGGCTCAAGGAACACCCTAGCTGGTTCGCCTGGCGCCCCGACGGCACACTGCGCTATGCCGAGAACCCGCCGAAGAAGTACCAGGACATCGTCAACCCCGACTTCTACTCGACCGACGCGGTACCGGCGCTCTGGCTTGCCTTGCGCGACATCCTGCTGTTCTGGGTGGACGCAGGCATACGGATCTTCCGCGTCGACAATCCGCACACCAAGCCGATGCCGTTCTGGGAATGGGTGATCGACGAGGTGCGCAGCCGCGAACCCGACGTGATCTTCCTGTCGGAGGCCTTCACGCGTCCGCGGCTGATGTACCGGCTGGCGAAGGTGGGGTTCTCGCAGTCCTATAGCTATTTCACCTGGCGCGAGACCAAGAAGGACTTCATCGACTATATGACGGAGCTGACGACGACCGAGGTCAAGGACTTCTTCCGCCCGAACTTCTTCGTCAACACGCCGGACATCAACCCGCGCTTTCTGCAACGCTCGGGACGCCCGGGCTTCGTGATTCGCGCGGCGCTCGCCGCCACGCTCTCGGGGCTCTGGGGCGTCTATAGCGGGTTCGAACTCTGCGAAGCGGCTGCTCTGCCGAACAGCGAGGAATACCTCGACTCCGAGAAGTATCAGATGCGCCAGTGGGACTGGCACCGCCCCGGCAATATCATCGACGAGATCACGACGCTCAACCGTATCCGGCGCGTCAACCCGGCTTTGCACACGTATCACGGCCTGCGTTTCCTGCCGGCCGACAACGATCAGATCCTATTTTTCGAAAAGGCGACGCATAGCCGTGACAATGTGCTCGTGATCGCCATCAATCTTGATCCGCACAATGTCCAGGAGGCGAATGTGGAACTGCCGTTCGCGCATTTCGGCTTGCCCGACGACGCCATGCTCAATGTAGAAGATCAGGTGAGCGGCACCCATTCCGACTGGTATGGGCGCTACCAACGAATCCGGCTCGATCCCCATGCGATGCCGTTTGCAATCTGGCGTGTCCGGCCCCCTGGCTGGACGGGTCGTGCGGAGGGTCATACGCGATGAAGCGCAACCATGTCTCGCTGCTCAAGAATGATCCCGTCTGGTACAAGGACGCGATCATTTATCAGGTGCATATCAAGTCGTTCTTCGATTCGAACAACGACGGCATCGGTGACTTTCCGGGTCTGATCGCCAAGCTCGACTACATTGCCGAGCTCGGGGTCGACGTGATCTGGTTGCTGCCGTTCTACCCTTCGCCGCGGCGCGATGACGGCTACGACATTTCGGATTACCGCAATGTCCACCCTGACTACGGCACCATCGGCGATTTCCGCAAGTTCGTGCAGGAGGCCCACGCGCGCGGCATCCGTGTGATCACCGAACTGGTGATCAACCATACCTCGGACCAACATCCGTGGTTCCAACGCGCGCGGCTTGCGAAGAAAGGCTCGAATCACCGCAACTACTATGTGTGGTCCGAAACCGATCAGAAGTACACGAACACGCGGATCATCTTCATCGACTCCGAGCCTTCGAACTGGACGCACGACCCGGTCGCGGGCGAATACTACTGGCACCGCTTCTTCAACCATCAGCCCGACCTTAACTTCGACAATCCGCAGGTGCTGCGCGAAGTGCTGTCGGTCATGCGCTTCTGGCTCGATCTCGGCGTCGACGGGCTTCGGCTCGATGCGGTGCCCTACCTGGTCGAACGCGAAGGCACGTCGAACGAGAACCTGCCCGAGACGCACGCGATCCTCAAGAAGATCCGCGCCACCCTCGAAAGCGAGTACGAGAACCGGCTACTGCTCGCTGAAGCGAACCAGTGGCCCGAAGACGTCCAGGATTATTTCGGCAAGGGCGACGAGTGCCATATGGCATTCCACTTCCCTCTGATGCCGCGCATCTATATGGCGATTGCGACGGAAGACCGCTTCCCGATCATCGACATCATGCGGCAAACCCCGGATATCCCCGACAACTGCCAGTGGGCGATCTTCCTGCGTAACCACGACGAGCTCACACTCGAGATGGTGACCGACAGCGAACGCGACTACTTGTGGAACACCTATGCGAGCGATCGTCGCGCGCGGCTGAACCTTGGCATCCGGCGCCGCCTGGCCCCCTTGCTCGAGCGCGATCGCCGACGCATCGAGCTGATCAATTCCTTGCTGCTGTCGATGCCGGGTACACCGGTGATTTACTACGGCGACGAAATCGGCATGGGCGACAACATCCACCTCGGCGATCGCGACGGCGTGCGAACACCGATGCAATGGTCGTCCGATCGTAACGGGGGTTTCTCTCGCGCCGACCCAGAACAACTCGTGCTGCCGCCCGTGATGGGCTCGCTTTACGGCTTCGACTCGGTCAACGTTGAGGCGCAGGCACGCGACCCGCATTCGCTGCTCAACTGGATGCGCCGGATGCTGGCGACGCGCCGATCCCATCCGGCATTCGGACGAGGCCGCACACGTTTTCTGCGCCCTTCGAATCGCAAGATTCTCGCGTATCTGCGCGAGGTCGACGACTCGCCGCCGATCCTCTGCGTGGCCAACCTGTCACGCTCGCCGCAAGCCGTCGAACTCGACCTCGCCGAATTCCAGGGTTCGGTGCCAGTGGAGATGACGGCCGACTCGACCTTCCCACCCATCGGGCAGCTCACCTATCTGCTGACGCTGCCGCCTTACGGCTTCTATTGGTTCCTGATGTGCCCGAACCAACAGCGGCCTGTCTGGAGTTCCATGCCACCCGAACAGCTGCCGGAATTCGCGACGCTGGTGGTGCGCGGCTACGAGCCGCTGCCGTCGGCTGCCGAGCATCGCCGGGTGCTCGAACAAGAGGTCCTGCCGATCTATCTGACCAAGCGACGCTGGTTCGCCTCGAAGAACTCCACGCTCAATGGCGTGCAGCTCGACTATGTGACGCAGTTGCCGCACGACCTCGCGGGCAATGACCGCGACGCACCTCTGATGCTCGGCGAGGTCGCCGCGGATGTCGGCGCGGGTCAGACGGAGCACTACTTCCTGCCGCTCGGCGTGATCTGGGACGGCATGGCGACGCCCAGCCCGCTGGTGACCCAGCTCGCGCTTGCACGCGTGCGGCGTGGCCGCAACGTAGGCTATGTGACCGATGCCTATTCGCTGCCGGGCCTGCCGATCGCGATGCTCGATGCGCTGCGCCGCAAACTCGTGGTGCGTACGCCGCGCGGCGAAGTGCATTTCAAGCCGACTGAGCCCTTCCTGGATATTCCTGTGGAAGCGCTTGGCAACCCGCCGGAAATCAACTGGCTCGCCGCCGAGCAAAGTAACAGTTCGCTGATCATCAACGATGTCGCGGTCCTCAAGATCGTGCGTCGCATCGTCTCAGGGATCCATCCTGAAGCCGAGATGACACGCTACCTGACGAAACTCGGCTACCCGAACACGGGGGCGCTGCTGGGCGAGGTGGTCCGCGTGACCCAGGACGGTACGCCCCATACGCTCGCCATTCTGCAAAGCTTTATCGACAACCAGGGCGATGCGTGGAACTGGGTACTCGATTACCTGCGCCGAGTGGTCGATGAACTGGCGATCACGATTGCACCGGAAGCCGAAGGGCCGATCGGTGAGCATTTTGAAGAAGCCGTCGGGGGGTATGCCGCGATCGCCAGCATCATCGGCAAGCGCCTCGGCGAGCTGCACGTAGCGCTCGCCTCACCGACCGATGATCCCGCCTTTTCGCCCGAAGCCGCGCGTCCCGAGGACGTGAGCGAATGGGTCGACGACACCCGTGCGCTGCTTGCCACCGCGCTCAATATCCTCGGCGAGAAGATCGACACACTGGCGCCCGAAGGCCAGTTGGTTGCACAAACCCTGCTCGACCAGCGCGAGGCCTTGTTGAGCGCAGTCGAAACGATGGTGCCGGCCGAAGTCGGTGCCTTGCGCACGCGCATCCATGGTGACTTCCACCTGGGGCAGATTCTGGTCGCACAGGGCGACGTCTTTCTGATCGACTTCGAAGGGGAGCCTGCGCGGACGCTCGAGCAGCGGCGCCGCAAGACCAGTCCGCTGCGCGACGTGGCCGGCCTCTTGCGTTCGCTGTCTTATGCAAACGCGGCGGCCGCACCAGTCAGCGAGGATGCACCGCAGTCCACCGCGGACCGCAAACGCGCACTGTTTGAACGCCTGCGCGGTGCGGCGCGTGAAGCGTTCCTGGCGGCCTACCGGGAGGCGGCCTCGAACGCCGCCCAACCGCTGGTCGACCCGCAGCACGAGGCCGCGCTACTCGATCTGTTCCTGATCGAAAAAGCGGCCTACGAAATCTGCTATGAAGCCGCGAACCGCCCTACCTGGCTCGGCCTGCCAGTGCGCGGACTTGCCTCGATCGCCGCCCGCGTGCTGGGGCTTGCGCACACCACACCTGCGCCCCGCACGGAACATCCGAGCTGGCAGGAAAGCATGGAGGGTCACGATGAGTGAGCATCATCCGTTTGCCGGTCTGGACGCGGCGGACATCGAAGCGCTGGTTCACGCGCGGCACGGCGACCCGTTCGCCCGGCTGGGCCCGCATGCGTTCGGCACAACCGGCGCCGCCACGGCCACGGCCATCCGCGTGATGATGCCGGGCGCCACCGCCGTCCACCTGCTCGCACGCGACGGCAGCGAAGCGCGCCTCAGCACGCTTGAAAAGATCCACCCCGATGGCCTGTTTGTCGGGGTGCAGGAGGGTCTGCCGGATCCGCGCGCCTATCTGCTCGAGATCGACTGGTCGGGGACGCCCCAACGCACGGAAGATCCCTATTCGTTCGGCGCCTTGCTATCGGACTCGGCGCTGCATCAACTGGCCTCGAGCGATCCGGCCGCGGTGCTCGACAGCCTGGGTGCGCGCTGCATCGAGGTCGACGGCGTGCCCGGCGTGCGCTTTGCCGTGTGGGCCCCGAATGCGCGGCGCGTCTCCGTGGTCGGCGACTTCAACAGCTGGGACGGACGCCGTCATGTGATGCGCTTGCGGCACTCGGCCGGCGTGTGGGAATTCTTTGTGCCGCGACTGGGTCCGGGCGCGCGGTACAAGTACGAAATCGTCGCACCGGACGGCCACACCTTGCCGCTCAAGGCCGACCCCTGCGCGTGGCAGACCGAGCGGCCGCCCGCAACGGGTTCGGTGGTTGCCGACTCTCGACCCTTCGTGTGGAGCGACCAGGCGTGGATGGAAAAGCGCGGCGCGCTGCAGGCCATCGACCGCCCGATGTCGATCTACGAGGTGCACGCCGAGTCGTGGCTGCGCGTGGCCGAAGATGGCCGCCGTAGCCTCAACTGGGACGAGATGGCTGACCGGCTGGTGCCCTATGCAAAAGGCATGGGCTTCACACATGTCGAGTTCATGCCAATCGCCGAATATCCGTTCGGCGGTTCATGGGGCTACCAGCCGCTCGCGCTATTCGCTCCGTCGGCCCGCTTCGGACCGCCCGAATCGTTCGCGCGTTTTGTCGACCGCGCTCACCAGGAAGGTCTGGGTGTGCTGATCGACTGGGTGCCTGCCCACTTTCCGAACGATGCGCACGGCATGATCGCATTCGACGGCACCCCGCTCTACGAGCATGCGGACCCGCGCGAAGGCTTTCACAAAGACTGGAACACGATGATCTACAACCTCGGCCGCAATGAGGTTGCCGCTTTTCTGCATGCGTCCGCGCTCAGCTGGCTGACGCGATATCACGTCGACGGCCTGCGCGTCGATGCGGTGGCTTCGATGCTGTATCGCGACTACAGCCGCGAAGCGGGTGAGTGGGTGCCGAACGTCTACGGCGGCCGCGAAAACCTCGAAGCGATTGCCTTCCTGCGCAAGCTCAACGCCGAGGTCGCACACCATGTTCAGGGCGCGATCACGATCGCCGAGGAGTCGACGGCCTGGCCCGGCGTCACCGCGAAGGTCGCTGACGGTGGGCTCGGTTTCGACTACAAGTGGAACATGGGGTGGATGCACGACACGCTCACCTACATGCAGCACGACCCGATTCATCGACGCTATCACCACCACCATATGACGTTCGGGATGATCTACGCGTATTCCGAACGCTTCGTGCTGCCGCTTTCGCACGATGAAGTCGTCTATGGCAAGGGATCGCTGCTCGGCAAGATGCCGGGCGACCGCTGGCAGAAGTTCGCGAACCTGCGGGCCTATCTCGCCTTCATGTGGACCCACCCGGGCAAGAAGCTCCTGTTCATGGGTGGCGAGTTCGGTCAGTTGGCGGAATTCAACCACGACGAGTCCCCTCACTGGCATCTGCTCGACGACCCCCTGCACGGAGGCGTTCAGAAAGTCGTGCGCGACCTGAACCGCGTCTACCAGAACGAGACCGCGCTTCATGCACGCGATACCGACCCGGGTGGCTTCGAATGGCTGATCGGCGACGACAGCGCCAATAGCGTGTTTGCGTATGCACGCCATGACTTCCATGGACGCGCCGCGGTGACGATCTGCAACCTGACGCCGGTACCGCGCGAGCACTACCGGATCGGCTTGCCACGTGGCGGCCGATGGATCGAGGCGATGAACACCGACGCAGGCGTCTACGGCGGATCGAATGTCGGCAACAGCGGAATGATCTATGCCGAAGAAACGTCTTCGCATGGCAAGCCGTTTTCCGCGCCGCTGACCCTGCCGCCGCTTGGCACTGTCATCCTGATCGCGGAATAAGGATGGCCCGAGGGAGCCGCGCCCGTGCAGCGAGGCTCCCGCAGAACCCGGCACACGTGATGTGCCGGCAAGGTACCGTCCGGTACCGAGGAGGTCTGACCGAGTGATGCCTAATGAGTGACGTCGATCCTGCCGCGCCTACGCGGCAATCCGCCGGAGCCTCAACCCGCGTTGGCAGAAACAACCAACCTTTCGCGGACCGCCTGCTGCCGGGCGCACCTTATCCGCTCGGTGCGAGCTGGGATGGTCTGGGTGTGAACTTCGCGGTGTTCTCCGCCAACGCCGAGTCCATTGAGCTTTGTGTATTCGATACGGCGGGCCGCAAGGAACTTGCGCGCTTCGCGTTGCCCGAGTGCACCGACGAAGTCTGGCACGGCTATTTGCCCAATGCGCAGCCAGGCCTGCGCTACGGCTTTCGTGCCTATGGCGCCTACCAGCCCCAGCGCGGCATGCGCTTCAACCCCAACAAGCTGCTGGTGGACCCGTATGCCCGGCAGTTATCGGGGCCGGTGCATTGGTCCGACAGTCTGTTTGGGTATCGGCGCCAGTCCAACCGCATCGACCTGTCGATGGACCGGCGCGACTCGGCGCCCGCCGTGCCAAAGTCGATCGTGACGGCCGAGTCGTTCGACTGGTCTCTCGACAAGCGCCCGAACATCCCATGGTCCGACACCGTGATCTACGAGGCCCATGTACGGGGTCTGTCGATGTTGCGCGACGACGTCCGCCCGCCTGAGCGCGGAACCTTTGCGGCACTCGGCACGTCGGCGTTTATCGAGCACCTTCAGCGGCTCGGTGTGACCACGCTCGAGCTCATGCCGATTCATGCCTTCCTGCATGACCGCTTCCTGCTTGCGCGCGGGCTGCGCAATTACTGGGGCTACAACACCTTGTCGTTCTTTGCGCCCGAGACCGGTTACCTCTCGGGTGGCGACACCAATGAATTGCGCGTCGCGATCCGCCGGCTTCACGCCGCCGGTATCGAAGTGCTGCTCGATGTCGTCTACAACCATACCTGCGAAGCCGATGAACTCGGCCCGACGCTGTCATGGCGCGGACTCGACAACGCGAGTTATTACCGTCTTGTCGAAGGTGACGAGCGACATCAGATCAACGACACGGGGTGCGGCAATACCGTCAACGCGATGCATCCGCGTGTGCTCCAGATGATCATGGACTCGCTGCGTCACTGGGCAACGTCGTACAACATCGACGGCTTTCGTTTCGACCTGGGCACCACGCTCGGCCGCGAGAGTCACGGCTTCGATCCCGGTTCGGGCTTCTTCGATGCGGTTCGCCAGGACCCCGTGCTCAGCCGGCTCAAGCTGATTTCCGAGCCATGGGATATCGGACCCGGGGGCTATCAGGTCGGCCATCATCCGCCGGGCTGGGGTGAATGGAACGATCGCTATCGCGACGGCGTGCGGCGTTACTGGCGCGGCGATGTGGGGCAGCGGCCCGATCTCGCGAGTCGCCTGACGGGCTCCGCCGAGTTGTTCAACCATCGCCACCGTCGCCCCTGGGCAACCATCAACTTCGTCGCTGCGCACGATGGCTTTCCGCTCGCCGACGTGGTCGCGTACAACGACAAGCACAACGAGGCGAACGGCGAAGAGAACCGCGACGGGCACAACGAGAATTGCAGCTTCAACTGGGGCACCGAAGGGTCGAGCGACGATCCTGAGTTACTCGCATTGCGCGCACGGGTGCAACGCGCGCTGCTCGCCACACCGTTTCTTTCGCTCGGCACACCGATGCTGCTCGCCGGCGACGAGTTCGGCCGCAGCCAGTCTGGCAACAACAACGCCTACTGCCAGGACAATATGCTGTCGTGGCTCGACTGGCGCGCGGCGAGCCAGCCCGAAGGCGAGGCCCTCACGCGCTATGTCGCGCGGCTGACGCGCTTGCGACGCGAACACTATCTGCTGCGTGAGCCGCGCTTTCTGTACGGCGACAGGGAAATTCTTCCGGGCGTACGCGATATCGAGTGGTTCAACAACGACGGCACACCGCCGAGCGCCGCGCAGTGGGAGAACCCCGATGCGCGCGTGCTGGTCTGCCGGCGCGCGGGCTACACGAGTGAAGCCGCGGAACGTGCCGGCTCGCAGGCCGATCTCGAAATACTGCTGCTGGTCTTCAACGCCCGTGGCGAGGATGTGACGATCGACTTCCCGGCGCCGGCGCTCGAGTGGGAAGCCGTGTTCGACAGCAGCGAAGCGGACGGAGAACCCTGCGGCGGCCCGATTGAAAACACCGTGCAGATTGGTCCGCGCAAAGTCGTGCTGTATCGGGCACGAAATCCGCTAAGTCTGCTCAACGCCCACCCCAAAATCGAACCCGAGATTGAGCCTGAGCCCGACCCGACCCAGCAGGACTAACTTCATGTCAGAACGACCTGTCGATCCGCGCGTGCATCAATATCGTCACACCCTGCCGTTCGGCGCGCAACCGATCGGCGGTGGCAAGACGCGCTTTCGTTTCTGGGCGCCTTCGCGCGATCACGTCGACCTCGAAATCGAGGACGGCGAGACGCTCGCGATGACGGGGTCGGCGGATGGCTGGTTTGAGTGCGAGGCGAATTGCGGTCCAGGCGCGCGCTATCGCTATCGGCTCGACGCCGACCTCGCAGTGCCCGATCCGGGCTCGCGCTGGCAACCCGATGACGTGCATGGCCCGAGCGCAGTCATCGATCCGTTTGCCTACCAATGGACCCACAGTGACTGGCGCGGACGCCGCTGGGAGGAGACCATCCTCTATGAACTGCATGTCGGCGCCATGGGTGGCTATAACGGTGTGAAAGCGCGCCTCGCCGATCTCGCGAGTCTGGGCATCACGGCGATCGAGTTGATGCCGCTCGCCGACTTTCCGGGGCGGCATAACTGGGGCTATGACGGGGTGCTGCCCTTTGCCCCCGACTCGGCGTATGGCACGCCCGATGAGTTGAAGGCACTCATCGATGCCGCGCATGGTCACGGCCTTCAGGTCTTTCTCGATGTGGTCTACAACCATTTCGGTCCGGACGGCAACTATCTGCACAGTTACGCGGAACCGTTCTTCAAGGCCGGCGTGCATACGCCCTGGGGACCCGCGATCGATTTCGACCGGCCTGAGGTCGCGCAGTTCTTTATCGAAAACGCGCTGTACTGGATTCATGAATATCGTTTCGACGGTCTGCGTTTCGATGCGGTCCATGCCATCCGCAGTCCCAAGTGGCTGCGCGAAGTGGCCGAGCATGTGCGCCGGTCCGTCGAATGCGACCGGCACGTGCACCTGGTGCTGGAGAACGAAGAGAACACGTCGAGCCTGCTGGAGTGCAAGCCCGGCCATGCGTGCCATTTCGATGCACAGTGGAGTGACGACTTCCACAACACGCTCCATGTGATGCTGACGGGCGAGACCGAGAGTTACTACGGCGCTTACGCACAAACGCCCGCGACCAAGCTCGCGCGTGCCTTGTCCGAAGGCTTCGTCTATCAAGGCGAGCCCTCGCCGATTCACGACGGCAAGCCACGTGGCGAGCCGAGCGGTGCGCTCGCGCCAAGTGCCTTCGTGGCCTTCCTGCAGAACCACGATCAGGTTGGCAATCGTGCAATGGGTGAACGGCTCACGCGACTTGTCGAGCCACGCGCCTTGCGCGCTGCCACGGCGCTGTTGTTGCTCTCGCCGCAGATCCCGATGATCTTTATGGATGAGGAAAACGGCAGCACGCGGCCCTTCCTGTTTTTCACCGACTATACCGGTGCGCTCGCCGACGCCGTGCGTGAAGGACGCCGCAAGGAGTTTGCGAAGTTCGCGATTTTTTCGGATCCGGAACGACGCGAGCATATTCCCGATCCGAACGATCACCGGACGTTTGAACAGTCGGCCGTGCCGCACTCTTCGGAACCCTCGCCTGGTAATGAGGAGGGACGCGAGTGGCGTCACTTCTATCAGTCGGCGCTCGCCGTGCGCAACAAGCTGCTCGTGTCTCGGCTCAGGAATACGCGCTCGCTCGGGGCACAGGTGCTCGCCGAGCCGGCGGCGCTCGATGGCGAAAGCGCAGCCCTGTTCGCGGCACGACGCCCCCCTGCGCGGTCGGGCACCCTCACCAGCCATGGCAAGGGCGGTGGCGTGCGCGCGCAATGGCAACTGGGCGATGGCGAGACGCTGACGATCGCAATCAATCTCGGCGACCACCCGCTTTCGCTCGGCGATATGCCGCCCGGCAAGATCATCTTCGAAACCCCCGATCGCGTGCGCGACCACCTCGGCGGCGCGCAATTGCCGCCGCAGGCCACGCTCGTCTGGCTCACCGGCGATCTGCACAGCTTTCTCCGCCCCCATCCTGAGGTCAGCGCATGACGGACACGCCCCGCCCCGCCCGCGCAGCAAGTAGCAAGCTCGTCACTGAGCTTGCCGAACGTGCCGGTATCGAAGTCGTCTGGGAAAACGCCCAGCGCCAGCCGCAACGCGTCTCCGACGACGTGTTGCGGGTACTGCTCGAACGGCTCGACTTGCCGTGCGCGACGACGGCCCAGGCACGCGAGAGCCTCGCGCAACTCGATACGGAACAACGCGCATCGCATCTCCCGCCGCTGTTGACGGCGGAAGTCGGGCGCGCGATCGCGCTGCCGGTCAGTGCGCCGAAGTCCGGCACGCGGTACCGGATCGACCTCGAACAAGGCGGCATGATCGAAGGGATGATATCGGTGCCCAAGGGGCAGCGTGCCCTGCTCTCGCCGATTCCCGAGAGCGGGTACCACACGCTCACACTCGACAACCGGCGCTGCACGTTGGCCGTTGCACCGCGGCATTGCTACGGCGTGGCCGACGCCCTCGAAGCCGCGGGCAAGCTGCCGCCGCGGGCAGGTCGATCAGGTGCGATGCCTGCCAGCGGCGCGCTTGACGAACGCGCGCCCGCGCACGCCGTGGACGGTGTGCGAGGTTGGGGTGTCGGTGTCCAGCTGTATGGCCTGCGTGAGCCCGGCGATGGCGGCATCGGCACGTATGGTGCACTCGGACGCGCGGCCCGGCGAATCGGGCAGGCAGGAGGGGATGCGCTGGCTCTGAGCCCCGTGCACGCGATGTTTTCCGCGGAGCCGCACAAGTTCAGCCCTTACTCGCCTTCGAGCCGTCTGTTTCTCAACGCCTTGCATATCGATCCGGCCGATGCGTTCGGGCCGGAAGCGGCGCAAGCCGCGATCCTCGATCTCCAGCTCGGCGGCACGCTCGCCGAACTGGAAGGGCTGCCCCTCGTCGACTGGCCGCAAGCAGGCCGTGCGCGCCTTTCACTGTTGCGAAGACTGTTTGACGAAATGCGCGCTGGCCGCTTTGGCGATGTGCCGCGCGGCGAGCTCGAAGCGTTCCGGGAGCGCGGCGGCGCTCCACTCGAGAACCACGCTCGCTTTGAAGCGATCCAGGCCGCTTTCCTCGCACAATCGCCCGACCAGGGCTACTGGCGCAACTGGGCCACCACGATGCGCGACCCTTCGAGTGCGGCAGTCCGCGAGGCGGCGGCCACCATGCCTGATGAAGTGACCTTCCATGTCTTCATGCAATGGCTCGCTGAACGTGGCCTGTCCGGCGCGCAGACACAGGCACGCGCGGCCGGGATGGCGGTCGGGCTGGTCGCCGATCTAGCGGTCGGCTGTGACAGTGCGGGCAGTCACGCGTGGAGCTATCCGCGCGAGATGCTGCAGGGCATCTCGGTCGGTGCGCCACCGGACCTCTTCAACCAGGTCGGGCAAGCCTGGGGGCTGACGACCTTCTCGCCACGCGGGATGGTCACACAGGGCTTCAGTGCATTTCTCGACATGCTGCGCGCGGCCTTTGCTCACGCGGGCGGTGTGCGGATCGATCACATTCTCGGCCTGCGCCGCCTCTGGCTGGTGCCCGATGGCTCGACCGCACGCGATGGCGCCTATCTTCACTACCCGTTCGAAGACCTATTGCGGCTGATTGCGCTGGAGTCCTGGCGTCATCGCGCAATCGTGATCGGCGAAGACCTCGGCACGGTGCCACCCGGCATGCGTGAACGGCTCGCCGATAACGAACTGCTCGGCATCCGTGTGCTGTGGTTCGAGCGAAGTGCGAGCGACGCACCGGCCCCTGCCCCTGCCGAAACGCCAGACAAGGCTGAACCGGCGAGTGCAACGACTTCCGAAGGCCTGAACATCAGCCCTCCCGCAGATCCCGCTGCCCTGGTGGCGGCCGGTACCCCGCCGGCTGCACCCGTCGAGCTGTTTATCGAGCCCGGCAAATGGTCGTCTCATGCTGTCGCGACCACGACGACCCATGACCTGCCGACCGTGCGGGGCTGGTGGGCCGGCGACGATATCGACTGGCGCGACCGCATCGGTCAGACCGCGCGACCTGTTGGTGGCGAAGACCCGGTCGCGCGCGCCCATGTCGAACGCGCCCGCGACAAAGGCCTGCTGTGGGCTGCCTTTCAGCAGGCGGGACTGGCGCCCGCCGATGCGCCCCCTCCCGAAGAGGCGCCGGTCGACGAAGCGCTCGCGTTCGTCGGCATGACCGCTTCGCCGCTCGTGATCTACCCGCTCGAGGATCTGCTCGGGCTTGTCGAACAGCCCAATCTGCCGGGTTCGATCGACGAGCACCCGAACTGGCGCCGACGGATGGTTGCACCCCTCGACGCACTCGCCGAGGAGCCCGTGCTTGCCGACCGGCTGCACGCCATCCGCCATCTCTTCCAACGCATATGACCGCCCTGCGCTCGACCGTCCGCCTGCAGTTTCATCGCGGCTTCACCTTCGATGATGCGACCCAGCTTGTCGACTATTTCGCCGCGCTCGGCATCAGTCATGTCTACGCGTCGCCGATCACGACCGCGCAGCCCGGCTCGACCCACGGCTACGATACGGTCGACTATGGCCGCGTCAATCCCGAGCTCGGTGGCGAGGCCGGCCTGAGCCGTCTGGTCACCCGCCTCAGGGCCCACAGCATGGGGCTGGTGGTCGACATCGTGCCGAATCACATGGGCGTGGGTGGAGCAGACAACACGTGGTGGCTCGACATCCTGACCTGGGGACGACATAGCGAATTTGCGCGACATTTCGACGTCGACTGGCATTCGCCCGATCCTGCATTGCGCGGCAAGGTGCTCGCGCCTTTCCTCGGCGCACCCTACGGCGAGGAATTGCAGGCCGGCAGCATCAAGCTTGGATGGGACGGCAAGCACGGCCTGTTCGTGATCGAGTATGGGCCTCATCGTTTCCCGATTTGTCCGACCGACTACGCCTCGATGTTTCGCCTGGCCGAGGTGCCCGAACTCGCCCCCCTGATCGAAGCCTTCCACCAGATCGGCACTCAGCCTGAAGATCGCCCGCGCGTGAATGCGGCGTGCGAACGCCTTCAGGCATTCGCGGCGGACGCGCACCATCAGCCTGCGCTGGAGGCCGTGCTCGCCGCTCACGCGGCGCCCGAAGTCCTGCATCGACTGCTCGAACGCCAGCACTTCCGGCTCGCGTGGTGGCGCGCCGCCGCCGACGAAGTGAACTGGCGGCGTTTCTTCGATATCTCGGCGCTGATCGGCATGCGTGTCGAAAGACCTGAGGTGTTCGAAGCGAGTCATGCCTTGATTTTCCGGCTTTATGCGGAGGGAGAAATCGACGGCGTACGGATCGATCACGTCGACGGGCTGGCCGAACCCCGTGAGTATTGTCAGCGGCTGCGGTTGCGGCTCGACCAGTTGCGCAACCAGCGACCGGCCGGACTTCGCGATGAACCCGCGCCGCTGGTGATCGAAAAAATCCTCGCGCGCGACGAGCCGATGCGCACGGACTGGCAGGTCGACGGCACGACGGGTTATGACTTCATGGAACAGGTCGGCGCCCTGCTCCACGATCCGGCGGGCGCTGCGCCGCTTGAATCGTGGTGGCGCGGCCTGCCCGGTGCCTCCACGTTGCCGTTCGAGGAACAGGCAACGCGAGCGAAACGTCAGGTCCTCGCCGAGAATCTGGCGGCCGAAGTCGACCGCGCCGCTCGCGCCTTGCACCGCATCGCACGGGACGAGATCGCGACGCGCGACTTCACTTTTGGTTCGATCAAGCGTGTGCTGATCGAATACGTCGTGCATTTCCCCGTCTATCGGATCTACCCCGAAAACGGCGCACGCACGGCGATGGACAATCGTTTCTTCGAGCGCGCGCGTGAAGGCGCCCGCGCCTCGCTGCGGCACGCCGATCATGCCTTGCTCGACCGCGTCGACGGCTGGCTCGGAGGCAGCGGCGCAGGTGCGCCCCCGACCAGCAACGGCACCCCCGCGTATCCGACGCCGGCCGGTTCACACCGTCGCTCGGCCTTGATTGTGTTCTCGCAACTCACCTCGCCGACGGCGGCCAAGGCGATTGAAGACACCTTGTGCTACCGCTATGGCCGATTGATCTCGCGCAATGAAGTCGGGGCCAATCCGTCGGAATTCGCGTTGTCGGTCGAGGCGTTTCACCAAGCCGCAGCCGCCCGTGCACGCGATTTCCCTCAGGCCTGGCTCACCACCGCGACGCACGATCACAAGCGCGGTGAAGATACCCGCGCGCGACTCGCCGTACTCAGTGAAATCCCCGAACGGTGGGCTGAGAAGGTCGCTCACTGGAGCACGCTGAACGCGGTGCACAAGACGCTTCGGACACCGTTTGATGGGGAGCATCAGGAAGCTGAGACCCTGCAAAACACGGCCGCGGTGCCTCAGGATTCGCAGCCTGTCGAGTCTGACAATCCCGATCGTGCGCAAGGCCCCGATGATGTCGCCGACCCGTATTGCCCCGAAGCCTCCACCGAAGCGATGCTGTACGAAGCGCTGGTCGGCGCGTGGCCGCTCGATTTGTCGCCCGACGATGCCGATGGCGTCAAGGCCTTCGGCGAACGCGTCGCTGGCTGGCTCGAGAAGGCACTGCGCGAGGCCAAGCTCCGCACGGACTGGTTCACGCCGAATCTGGGCTACGAGGCGGCGTGCCGCGATTTTCTGTTTGCGATCCTTGCCCCTTCGGCGCGCAAGGGGTTTCTCGGCGAGCTGGCGGCGTTCGTTTCACAAATCGCTGCCGCGGGTGTGGTCAACAGTCTCCAGCAAACCCTGCTGCGCCTGGCCTGCCCCGGCGTGGTCGATCTTTACCAAGGCACGGAGTTCTGGGATTTCTCGATGGTCGACCCGGACAACCGGCGGCCGGTGGACTTCGCACGACGGCGTGCCGCGCTTGATGCGGGGCCGCCCGCTTCCTTGCTGGACAGCTGGCGCGATGGCCGCGTCAAGCTCGCTGTGATCCGGGCAGCCCTCGCCTTGCGCGCGCGGCAACCTGCCGTCTTTGTCGGCGGCGACTATGTGCCGCTCGTCGTCGAAGGGCTCATGAGCGAACACGCAATCGCATTCGCACGCGTAGGGCGAGGGCGCGGCGAGGTCGCCATCGCAATCGCGAGCCGCCTGCCCGGCGCCGTGCTCGGCCACGCCCACGTGCCCCTGTTCCACCCATCGGACTGGGCCGACACACGCGTGATGATTCCCGAGCGCCTGCGCGCCGGTTTCAACGATGTCTTTACTGATCGGGAATTCAAGGCCGCCGACTCGCTGGCACTCCGCGAAGTGCTGGCCGATCTGCCCGTGGCGCTGTTGACGAAGAAAGGGTGAAACAGCAGGGCATCGGGGCGCCTCGATGGGGCGGCCCGGAGTGCCCCGCTGGGCACATCCGGCGGCATGGATACCGCCTCCATCGAGAGCCGTACGCCTAGGTGCGCACCGATAGCGGAAAAATGTGAACGATGGTCAGTTCACCCGCCTCTTCGTTTTGCTCGACCGAACATTGACCACCATGCGCATCGGCGACGCGCTTGGGCAGCGCGAGGCCCTGCTCGATCGCACCCCGGTCGAGCAGCGGCGCCGCAGCGCTCAGCGTGCTCACGCAGTTACCCTGCTCGATCGATACACGCAGGCGAAGACCCTCGCTCGAGGCACCGATTCCAGCAAGCGATGCGGCGCTCTCGGCAGCCTCGCCCTCAAGCTGACGCGCAAACGCGATCATGCACCACCATGCCTGCCACAAGCGTTCACGATCAGCATTTGCATGCGCAGCCGTCCCGTTCCATTCAAGTGCGATCGGGCCTGGCCCCAACGTGATACGTGCATTCGCGACCACGTCTTCGCACAGCGGCTGCAGTGCAACGTCGCTGCGATGAAGGGCGAGATGACGCGTGGCCATACGGGGTGCATCGATGATCTTTTCGATCAGGTCGACCTGCTGCTCGACACCCGCGCGAATGCCGGCGAGCGCGCGGCCAACGGAGGCGTCCGTCTCACCGAGCTTGCGTTCGAGCACATGCGCCCACGTATGGATGGCATTGAGCGGGCCGCGCAGATCATGCGAAGCCACGGATAACACCTGATCGCGGCCAAACACTTGGGCCTCGGCCCGCACGCGGGCCGCACGCTCGATCGCGAACAAGGTTTCAAGGCTGGGCACAGCGGCGCCCGGCACCAGGAGAGTCTGCTTGCTGGCGGGTGCCGCGGCCCCGGAGGGCAGGTCGGAAGAGGCCATCGAATCGGACAAGGCAAGAGTCTCCGTTAGTCATCGTCTAGGGGATTATAGGGGCGCGGCCCGCGGTTCTGCGCGTTCGCTGAGGTACCATATCGGATCATTTTCAGGAGACTTTCGAATGGCTGCAATTACGACCGATTCAGGTCTGAAGTATGAAGAGCTGACCGAAGGCACGGGCGAAGAAGCGACGAAAGGCGTGACTGTCAGCGTCCACTACACAGGCTGGCTGACCGATGGTCAGAAGTTCGATTCCAGCAAGGATCGCAACGAGCCATTTTCATTCCCGCTCGGCGCGGGACATGTGATCCGCGGCTGGGATGAAGGCGTGCAAGGCATGAAGGTGGGCGGCGTGCGCAAGCTGACGATCCCGCCAGAACTCGGCTACGGCGTGCGTGGCGCGGGCGGCGTGATTCCGCCGAATGCGACGCTGGTTTTCGAAGTCGAACTGCTGGGCGTCTGAGCGCCATGGCTGGCGGCACCGCGGTCTATGCCTCGCCCACCCTTGCGGTGCGCAGCTATGACGCGGTGGCCGCGAGCGATTCACACCGGTCCTATCACCAGATCGTGCTCGGTATCGACGGCGGCATGGAAGTCGCCGTTGACCAGCTCGCGACCGTCGTCGACGCGTCGATGGGCATGGTCATTCCGGCCGGCGCGCGTCACGATTACCTGGGGCTGGGACTTAACCGGCAGTTGATCGTCGATGTACCGGTCGATGCATTGACGCTGCCGCGCCATCTGTTCGACGAAGCCTCACTGATCCGCATCGACCCACGTTTTCAGCAGTGGGTGCTGGCGGTGGCGCGTGGCGCCGATTCCGCCGACCCTTTCGTCCACTGGCAGGCGACGGCCCATGTCTGCGATGCGCTGCTGCTGCGCGGTACGCCGGGATTCGATCCACGGGCGGCGCGCTTCACGCTGCCGCGCATCGATGCTTTCCTGCGCACCCATCTGGCCGAGCCGCTGTCGATCTCTGATCTTGCCGCGCACTGCGGTTGCGGCGTGAGGACCTTCCACGACCGCTTTGTCGTCGAGTTCGGCATCACGCCTTATCGCTATTTGATGCGCCTGCGCGTCGAGCAGGCCGCACGTCTGATGCACGAGCCGCGCCGGTCGCTGGCCGATATCGCGGCCAACATGGGCTTCACGGATCAAAGCGCCTTCACCCATGCGTTTGTCGCGCGGTTCGGCGTGACACCGGGACGTTGGCGCGCGGGAGCCCGGGACGTAGCCTCAGCCTGACACATGGGCCGACGCATCGGCTGAAACCTGGGATCAGCCTCCACCCAGTCTCCAGCAAAATTCGATAAAAGCTTGGGTCGACGACCGACACCCTGTCCGATCGTCGATCGAACCGATGCGCCTCTCAGGCGATGCCGCGTGCGAGGTCGTTGCAGACATCCTGCGGATCTTCCAGCCCCACCGACAAGCGGATCACGCCTTCGGTCACGCCGGCCGCCGCGCGCGCTTCGGGCGTCACGCGTGCATGCGTCGTGCTGGCCGGATGGGTAATCGTCGTGCGCGTATCGCCGAGATTGCCGGTAATGGACACCACACGGGTCTGGTCGATCACACGCCAGGCGTTGGCACGCTGCGCCTCGGGCGTGTCGCCGTAGAGTTCGAACGCGAGCAGCGCGCCACCGAGCTTTTGCTGGCGCATCGCGATTTCATGCTGCGGGTGCGACTTGAGTTCCGGATACCAGACACGCTTGATGCCCGGCTGCGTCTCGAGCCACTGGGCGATCTTCAGCGCGTTGGCCGACTGACGTTCCATCCGGATCGGCAAGGTCTCGAGCCCGCGCAACATCAGCCACGCATTGAACGCCGACAGCGAAGGTCCGGCTGTCCGCACGAACGGAAACACCTTCCCCATCACGAAATCGCGCTTGCCGACGATCGCTCCGCCGAGTACCCGACCCTGACCGTCGATATATTTCGTGGCCGAATGCACCACGACATCGGCGCCGAGTTCGAGCGGACGCTGGAGCGCGGGCGTACAGAAGCAGTTGTCGACGACGAACAGCACATTCGAGGCCTTGGCGATTTCGCCGACCGCGCGAATATCGCTGACCTCAGTCAGCGGATTCGACGGCGATTCGAGGAAAAACAGCTTGGTATTCGGCTGTACGGCCTTGCGCCACGCATCGAGATCATTCGGATCGACAAAGGTGGTGGTGATGCCGAAACGCGAAAACACGGTCGCAAACAGATTGAGCGAGGAGCCGAAGATACTGCGCGAGCTCACGAGGTGATCGCCCGCATTGAGCGCGCTCATCACGATCGACAGGATCGCGCTCATGCCCGAGGCCGTCGCGATACAGGCCTCACCGCCTTCGAGCACCGCAAGACGGTCCTGGAGCATCGTCACGGTCGGGTTCGTAAAGCGCGAGTAGGTGAAGAAGTCCTCCGAATTCGCAAAGCGTTCGGCGGCTTCCGCAGCCGTCTTGAAACAGAAGCTCGACGTCAGGAAGAGCGCCTCGGCATGCTCGTTGAATTCGCTACGCATCGTGCCGGCGCGCACGGCGGCCGTGTCAAAGCCCAGTTCGTCGAAGTCCAGTGCAGCCTTGGGGGTCAGGTCGTCCATAATCTCGGTCCTTGAAAACGAAAAAGCCCGCTTTGCAGTCATGCAAAGCGGGCTTTAGAAATCTCGCGCCGGCCAACGGCACCGGCGGCTCACCTCGCTTTAGCTGGTTCGGAGCCGAAGCTCCCGCGTCCGCAAGCTGATTCAAATCTACGCGTGCAAGGATGGTAGCACGGCATCTGGCGCTACCGCCACCTGCCGTGCCGCCTCGGCGACCCTTGCCTTCAGCACGACACTAGGCCGACAGTTGCAAATGCAACTGCGAGCGCGCCGGACCGTCGCCGTCGTGGCTGCCATCGCCCGCGGGGTCACGGTCCAGTTGCGCCGAGGGCAACAGACGCGCGCGTTCGATGCTGTCGAGATAGGCACTCGTCACATCACCCGTGATGTAGTTGCCATCGAAGCACGAAGCCTCGAACTCGCCCAGCGCCGGGTTGATGTCGCGCACAGCCTGCTTCATGTCCTCGAGATCCTGGTAGACCAGGTAGTCGGCGCCGATCAGCTTGGCGACTTCGTCATCCGTGCGACCATGCGCAACCAGTTCGCTGCGGGTCGGCATATCGATCCCGTAGACGTTGGGGAAACGCACCGGCGGTGCGGCCGAGGCGAAGATCACCTTCTTCGCGCCGGCATCGCGCGCCATCTGCACGATTTCCTGGCTCGTCGTGCCGCGCACGATCGAGTCGTCGACGATCAGCACGTTCTTGCCCTTGAACTCGACGCCCATCGCGTTGAGCTTCTGGCGCACCGACTTCTTGCGCACCGCCTGGCCCGGCATGATGAAGGTGCGACCGACATAACGGTTCTTGAAGAAGCCTTCGCGATATTCGACGCCCAGCTTGTTGGCGACCTGCATCGCGGCCGGCCGGCTCGAATCGGGAATCGGCATCACGACGTCGATCGGCACATCGGGCAGCTCGCGCTTGATCTTCTCGGCCAGATAGTTGCCCATCAGCAGACGCGCGTTGTAGACGGGCACGCCATCGAGCACCGAGTCCGGACGCGCCATATAGACGAATTCGAAGATGCAGGGGTTGAGCGTCGGCTTTTCCGCGCACTGGCGGCTCGACAGATTGCCTTCGAGGTCGATGAAAATCGCCTCGCCCGGCAGCAGGTTGCGCACCAGTTCAAATCCGACGCCTTCAATCGCGACCGATTCCGAGGCGATGATCCATTCCGTGCCGCTTGCGGTTTCCAGCTTGCCGAGGCACAGCGGACGAATGCCGAACGGGTCGCGGAAAGCAAGCAGACCATAGCCGGCGATCAACGCAACAATCGCGTACGACCCCTTGACCCGGCGATGCACGCCGCCGACCGCATTGAAAATCGTCTGCGGATCGAGCGAGAGACCGGAGTTGGTCAACTGCAGTTCGTGCGCGAGCACGTTGAGCAGCACTTCCGTATCGGAGTTGGTATTGAGGTGGCGACGGTCGATGCGGAACATCTCCTCTTTCAACTGTTGCCAGTTGGTGAGGTTGCCGTTGTGCGCGAGGATGATGCCGTAAGGCGCGTTCACGTAGAACGGCTGCGCTTCCTCTTCGCTCGACGCCGAGCCCGCGGTCGGATAACGAACTTGCCCGATACCGGTATTGCCCGGCAGGGATCGCATGTTGCGCGTGCGGAACACGTCGCGGACCATGCCGTTCGCTTTATACATGTGGAAATTGCTGCCGTTCGCCGTGGCGATGCCAGCCGCATCCTGCCCACGGTGCTGCAGCAGCAGCAAGCTGTCATAGATCAACTGATTGACAGGGGCCTTCGAAACTACGCCTACGATGCCGCACATGGCACGTCCTTCAAGTGAACCGAATGCTTTCCTACCGCGCTTCTGCCGATTCGCGTGGCCTGCACACCCAACCGCTCAATAGTGCACATAGCCTGCCAGCGTCTCCGGCAACAGCGGTTTCAATCCTCGTACGCCCTGCTCCGCATAAGGTCGCAGCAAGCCATTGCGCCAAAATTCGTGTTGCGGCAAAGTCGTGAGGCCCGCCAGCGCCACCAGCAACAGCACCAGCAAGACCCCGCGTACGAGGCCGAATACCATGCCGAGCGAGCGATCCACCACGCGCAGGCCCGTGGCCTCGGTGACCCGGTTCGCGAGCGCCGCGAGAACCCCGATCACCAGCATCGTCGCAACAAACAGAAGCCCGAAGGCTAACAGCAATTGCGTAAGTTCGCCGCCTGGCCAGTCCGGCGGGATCCATCCCGCCACGACCCCGACGTAGTGCCGCGCCACCATGAAGGCGACGACGTAACCCGCCAGCGCAAACAATTCAGACAACAATCCCCGCCACATCCCGCGCAGCGCCGACAGGCCAATCACGATCAGCACCGCGAAATCGAAACCGGTCAACATCGGTCGGATATCCGCGCTCAGGAGTGTCGGCCAAGACGCATCAGCGTGTCTGCCCCTGTGCACCTTGCGCGCCCGGCGCTGCCGCGCCATCCGCCGGCGCATCGACCGTGCGGACCTTGCGTACAGCCGTTTCAGCGGCGGTGCGGTCGGCAAACGGTCCGGCACGCACCAGCACGCGGTCGCTGCCGTCATCCTGGCGGCTGTGCTGCACATATGCGGGCACTCCCGCTGCTTTCAACCTCGTGACCCACGCCTGGGCCGGTGCATCCGCCGAAAACGTGCCGATCTGCACGACAAAATGACTGCCTGCCGGCGGCGCATCGTTGGCTGTCGGGGCTTTAGCGGCCGTGGCCACCGTAGTGTTCGTGTCGGTCGGGATCGCCGGCTTGCTTGATTTTTTATCCACCGAGGCGCTCGGCGAGCTGGCCGCCCGGCTAGCGGTCGAACCGGTATTGGCAACACCGTTCGCGGCATCCTTCCGGTTCGCGGCGGCGCCGGTGCTGCCGGGCGCCGTCACACCGTTGGTCGCGGCGGTGGCGTTCTGAGCCACATCGGTGGACGGGGCCGCGCCTGATGCCGCGCCATCATCGTCTCCGGCCGCGGCTTCGTAAGCGGTCGTGGAACTCTGCGAGGGGGCACCCGGCGCGCCAGGCGCAGGCGCCTCGTCGTGCGCGGGAATCTCGATTGCAATTCCGTCGGTCGCCGGTTTCGGGTGCGAATCCAGCACCATCGGCAGAACCACGACAGCGGCCAGCACCAGGGCGATTGCGCCGATCAGGCGGCGCCGCGCGCGCTGTTTCTCCGGCAGGGTCGGGTCGAGCATGTTGGCATCGGCCGGCTCACTGCTGCGACGGCGACGCAAACCCTCGACCGGCTGGCCCCGTTCGGCGGTGCGCCGACTGGTGCGTGCGGAGGCCGCGCCAGACGCGGTGTTGCCACGCCCCGACGTCGATGAGGCGTCTTTGTTGCCGAAGGAGAAAAGTCCCATAGTGGCTGCGCGGGTCCCGTCGGGGGGTCAGTGGTGCTGTAGCTTCCGGTAAGCCATGACATCGGCTACCGTGACGTGCGATCCGAAAACCAGGATTCTATCATTCTCGCTTGCCTTTTCTTGCACTGCCGCGAACGCTGCGGCAGCTGACTCGAATGTCTTAACGCCCTCATCAGCGCTCTCGATGACACCGGCTTCGCGCAAATGGCGTTCGAGCATGGCGGCGCTGGCGGCGCGCGGCAAGGGCAGGTCCGTCACGTACCAGAAATCGACCTCATCCTTGAGTTGCCGGACGATGCCCGCAATGTCCTTGTCCTTCATCGCGCCGAACACCGCATAGGTGTAGGGGAAGTAGCCCATATTGCCAAGGTTCTGGGCCAGTACCGCGGCGGCATGCGGGTTGTGCGCCACGTCGTAGATCAATTGCGGCTTGCCCGGCACCACCTGGAAGCGACCCGGCAGATCGACGCTCGCCAGGCCCAGCCTCACGTCCTGCGCGGACACCGGCAGGCGTTCGCGCATCGCCTCGAGCGCCGCGAGCGCCGCCGAGGCATTGAGCAACTGGTTGGCGCCGCGCAACGCAGGATAGGCGAGCGCCGGGCGCTTCTGCGCGCGGCCGCTAAAGGTCCATTGCTGACGTTCGGCGCCGGGTTGGGCGTCGTAACGGAAATCGCGGCCGACCAGCCAGAGGTCGGCGCCGATCTCGGTCGCATAGTCAATCAGCGACTGAGGCGCGAGCGGATCGCCGCAGACCGCGGGGCGCCCGGTCCGGAAGATGCCGGCTTTCTCGAAGGCGATCTTCTCGCGCGTATCGCCGAGGTACTCGGCATGGTCGATATCGATGCTCGCGATGATCGCGCAATCGGTATCGATCACATTGACGGCATCAAGCCGGCCGCCGAGGCCGACTTCGAGGATCACGGCATCGAGCCCCGAGCTCGCGAACAGATGCATGATCGCCAGCGTCGTGAATTCGAAATACGTGAGCGAAACGGGTTCGGCGAGGCTAAGTCGCGCGGCTTCGACGATGTCGAAATGGCGTATCAACTGCTCGTCGGTCGCATCGACGCCGTTCAGGCGGGCGCGCTCGTTGAAGGCAAGCAGGTGCGGCGAGGTGTGGCAGCCCACCTTGTAGCCCGCGCTCAGCAGGATCGTTTCGAGCAGTGCGCAGGTCGAGCCCTTGCCATTCGTGCCGCCAACCGTGAACACGGGGCAGTCGAACTGGAGGCCCAGCGCGTCCTTGACCTTGCCGATCCGGGTGAGGCCCATGTCGATGCCGACGGGATGGGCGGTTTCAAGATGCTTGAGCCAGTCTGCGAGCGTTGCGAAGGTAGTCATCGAGCGTAAAAAGCAAGCGCGGCCGAAGCCGCGCCTTGGGGAATCATCGCCGCCGCACAGGTGCGCGACCGGCGTGCATCTGATTTCAGGCCACCGCGTCAGCCGGCAAACGGGTGAGCAGCGCCAGCAGGCGGGCGATTTCTTCGCGCATCTTGCGACGGTCGACGATCATGTCGATCGCACCCGACTTCAGCAGGAACTCGGCGCGCTGGAAACCTTCCGGCAGTTTTTCGCGAACCGTCTGCTCGATCACGCGCGGACCGGCGAAGCCGATCAGCGCCTTCGGCTCGGCGATCACGACGTCGCCCAGGAACGCAAAACTTGCCGAGACGCCGCCCATGGTCGGATCGGTCAGCACGGAGATAAACGGCAGCTTCGCCTCGGACAGGCGGGTGAGCATCGCCGTGGTCTTGGCCATCTGCATCAGGGACAGCAGGCTTTCCTGCATCCGCGCGCCGCCCGAGGCCGTCACGCAGATAAACGGCACTTGCTGCTCGAGCGCGTTTTGCGCACCGCGCACAAAACGCTCGCCGACCACCGAACCCATCGAGCCGCCCATGAAGGCGAACTCGAAGCAGGCCACGACCACCGGCAGGGTATGAATGGCGCCGCCCATCACGACCATGGCGTCGGTTTCACCCGTGTCGTCCATCGCTTCTTTCAGACGATCCGTGTACTTGCGGCTGTCCTTGAACTTGAGCGGGTCGACCGGCACCACTTCCTGGCCGATTTCATAGCGGCCTTCGGGATCGAGCAGCGCATCGAGACGCGCACGCGCGTTGATGCGCATGTGGTGATCGCATTTCGGGCAGACCGAGAGGTTCGCGGCGACGTCGGTCCGGTACAGCACCGATTCGCACTGCGGACACTTGATCCACAGCCCTTCTGGAATGCTCTTGCGGCTTGCCGGATCGGTTTGCTTGATCTTCGGCGGCAGCAGTTTGTCGAGCCAGCTCATGTTCACTCCTTGTTGGTCGCGTCGGCCAGGCGGCCAGCGCCCCACGGGCGCGAGCCCGCGGGAAATACAGAGACGACGTCAGGCCGCCGCGGCGCCGGGTAACTGATCGAGCGCATGCCGCACGCCGGCGATAAAGTCCGTCAGCGCTTGCGCGGCGCTTTCGGGCGCCGCTTCTTCGAGCAATTGTACGATCCGGCTGCCAATCACGACGGCGTCCGCGTGGGCGGCGACGTTTTGCGCAGTCTGGGCGTCGCGAATTCCGAATCCGACCCCAACTGGAATCGAAATACGCGATTTGATGGCCGGGATTTTACTCGCGATACTGGAAACGTCCAGATTTCCGGCGCCGGTCACCCCTTTGAGCGACACGTAATAGACGTAGCCGCGCGCGATTTGCGCGACTGCGCTGATGCGCTCGTCGCCCGAAGTGGGGGCCAGCAGGAAGATCGGATCGAGGCCATGCGCGCCAAGTGCAGCGGCGAAATCATGCGATTCCTCAGGCGGATAGTCGACCACCAGCACCCCGTCGACGCCCGCCTCGGCAGCCACCTTGGCAAACGCTTCGACACCCATGCGTTCGATCGGGTTGGCATAACCCATCAGCACGACGGGCGTGCGGTCGTCGTCCTGGCGGAAGGTGCGCACGTCGTCGAGCACCCGGCGCAGCGTGACGCCACGCGACAGCGCGCGCTCCGACGAGCGCTGGATCACGGGGCCGTCCGCCATCGGGTCGGAAAACGGCACGCCTAGCTCGATCACGTCGGCGCCACCGGCGGCCAGGGCGTGCATATATTCGACGGTGCGGGTCGGTTCGGGGTCGCCCGCGGTGATGAACGGGATCAGGCCCTTGCGGCCCTGTGCGGCCAGCGCCGCGAAAGTGGTCTCAATTCGGGACATGGTGAGGGATCTCGGCAATTCGTTGTTGGGCGACAGCGTGATAGTCGGCATTGATCTCATAGCCGACAAAACTGCGCCCATGCATTGCGCAGGCGACGGCGGTGGTGCCGCTTCCCATGAAAGGGTCGAGCACCTTGCCGCCCGGCGGGCAACTGGCGAGCACCATCCGCGCGATGATCTCGAGCGGTTTCTGCGTCGGATGATCGACCCGCTCCGCATGCTGCCGGTGCAGTCGCGAGACCGACCAGACATCCTTCGGGTTGTAGCCGATCTCTAGCCATTTGCTGCCTTCGAAAATACGTCGCGAGCGCGCTTTTTTAGTTGCCGCGTCGTAAGGGATGCGTACCGGATCCACGTCGAAGTAATAGTCCTTCGACACCGCAAACAGGCCGATATTGTCGTGCACCGAGGTAAAGCGCCGGGTCGTGCCCCCCATACTGGGCACGCGGCGGTCCCACACGATCTCGTTGATCATCGTGAGCCGCGTCTTCAGGAAGCTGAAGATTTCCGGCGCGTATTGCCAGGTGCAGAAAATATAGAGCGAGCCGCGCGGCTTGAGCTTGGGCAGCACGAGGTCGAGCCAGCCGCACGTCCAGGCGAGAAAATCCTCGCCCGAGCGCATGTCCGAGTCGTTGCCATAGTCTTTGCCGAGCCCGTAAGGGGGGTCGGCCACGATCAGGTCGAACGACCGGTCAGGCAGGTTCACGACATCGACCAGAAAGTCGCGGTTGTGAAGCAGCATCGACGGCGTATCGACACTGGCCGTCTCCTTGAGCACCACCGTCTCGGCTAGCGGCGAGCCTCCGGTGGCAGCGCCACCGGTCTCCAGCGAATCGTCACGCATCGACATACGGGCGGCGGGGCTCAGAGTTCGATGCCTGCGCGTTCGGCGACGGTATGCATGTCTTTGTCGCCTCGGCCAGACAGGTTGACCAGCAACACCTTGTCGCGCGGCAGCGTCGGCGCGAGCTTGGCGGCGTAGGCGATCGCGTGGCTCGACTCGAGCGCCGGGATGATCCCCTCGATGCGGCACAGCTTGTGAAAAGCCTCGAGTGCCTCGTCGTCAGTGATGCCGACGTAGCTCGCGCGGCCCGAGTCCTTGAGCCATGCGTGCTCGGGGCCGACGCCAGGGTAGTCGAGACCGGCCGAGACCGAATGGGTCTCGATGATCTGGCCGTCTTCGTCCTGCAGCAGGTACGTACGGTTGCCGTGCAGCACGCCCGGCGAGCCGCCTTGCAGCGAGGCCGCGTGGCGACCCGTCTCGAGACCGTCGCCGTTCGCTTCGACGCCGATCAGCTGGACGTCCGTGTCGTCGATATACGGGTAGAAGATCCCCATCGCGTTCGAGCCGCCACCGACGCATGCAATCACGGCATCGGGCTGGCGTCCGATCATCTCGGGCATCTGCACCTTGCACTCGTCGCCGATCACGCGCTGAAAGTCGCGGACCATCATCGGATAGGGGTGCGGACCGGCCACCGTGCCGATGATGTAGAAGGTGTTTTCGATATTGGTGACCCAGTCGCGCATCGCTTCGTTGAGCGCGTCCTTGAGGGTCTTCGAGCCGGACTCGACAGGCACCACGGTCGCACCCAGCAGCTTCATCCGGTAGACGTTGGCGGCCTGGCGGCGAATGTCTTCCGAGCCCATGTACACCACGCACTCCATGCCGAAGCGCGCGGCAATGGTCGCGGTCGCCACGCCATGCTGGCCTGCGCCCGTTTCGGCGATCACGCGCGGCTTGCCCATGCGGCGTGCGAGCAAAGCCTGGCCGATCACGTTGTTCACCTTGTGAGCGCCCGTGTGGTTCAGGTCTTCGCGCTTGAGATAGATCTGCGCGCCGCCGAGCATCTCGCTCCAGCGTTGTGCGTGATAGACCGGCGAGGGCCGGCCGACGAAGTGCTTGAGCTCACGTTCGTATTCGGCGACGAACTCGGGGTCCTGCTTGTACTTCTCATAGGCTTGGCGCAACTCGTCGAGTGCGTGAATCAAGGTTTCGGCAACGAAGATACCGCCGTAGGGGCCGAAGTGGCCGCGCTCGTCAGGCAGGTTGTACATGGTCTGGCTCCGTCTGCGGGGCGTGCGGGAATACCGGCGGCTCGAAGCGTTGCAGCGTGCGTCCGGCGAGCCCTTACGGAGGCCAGCATCAGACGGACATCCGGTTCACGGGCTGCTGAACAGAATCAGCAGCGATCCTTGCGATGCCGTGTACCGGGACTGCAACGCGCCAGGCGGCGTGTTATTCCAACGCGGCGTCCACGCGTTCAAATGGGCTGAAAATGAGCAATAAGGGAGACTTCAAAGCGAAGTTTCCAGTGCGTCCGCGGCGCGTACCGCGCGCACGAATGCCGTCATCCGGGCGTGATCTTTCACGCCCCTGGCGCCTTCCACCTCGATGCCACTGGAGACATCGACAGCGAACGGGCGCACGCAGGCGATCGCCTCACGGACGTTTTGCGCGTTCAAGCCACCACTTAAAACGGCCCGATGCGCGAGCTCTGGGGGAATGATTGACCAATCGAACACCTTTCCGCCACCGCCATAGCCCTCGACGTGTGCGTCGAGCAGCAATCCTTGGGCAGCGGCATAGTTGATGCCTGATTCTACCAAATCGGCCGGCCGGGAATCCGATTTCACTCGAATCGCCCGTAGCCATGGCAGGCGCACCGCCGCGGACAGCGCCGTGCATTGCGCCGGCGTCTCGTCACCGTGGAATTGGAGCGCCCCCAGCGGCACGGCGTTCGTCACGTCGCGCAGCAAGGCTTCGTCGGCGTTGACGAACAGGCCGACGATCGTCACGAACGGCGGCACATGGCGCGCCATCTCTACCGCCCGTGCAATGCTGAGCGCACGCGGGCTCGGGGGGTAGAACACCATGCCGATTGCATCCGCGCCGAGCGCGACCGCGTGCTCCACGTCGCCGGCGTTCGCCAGCCCACACAGCTTGATGCGTGTGCGCATCTGGCGGTGTTCGGGGGGGCTCGTCAGGACCATACCTCGCTCCAGGGATAGCTTTTCAGATTCGGCTCCGGCAGCTCGTATTCTGCCGGATAACCTACCTTCGCGAGATAGAGGCCATCGGGCATGAAGGTCGGCGACGCGGCCCTGCGATCGCGTGCGGCCAGCACCTCGACCGCCCATTCCGGCGGCTGACGCCCCCGGCCGATGGTGATCAGGCAACCCATCAGGTTGCGCACCATATGGTGCAGAAAGGCATTGGCACGAAAGCGGAAATGGATGAAAGCGCCGTGTGCCTCGACATCGATCTGGCGCATGTGCTTGATCGGCGTCTTGGCCTGGCACTCCGACGAACGGAACGAGGTGAAATCGTGCGCACCGACCCAGTGTGCCGCGGCCGCACGCATCGCCTCCACATCGAGCGGCATATACACCCAGCCGGCTCGGCCCACGAGCATGGGCGAACGCACCGGGTGCACATAGAGCACGTAGTAATACGTGCGCTCGAACGCGCCGAAACGCGCGTGGAACGCCTCGCTGACGGGCTTCGACCACTGGATCGCGATCGTTGGCGGCAAGAAGGCATTCACGCCGCGCACCCACGAGAACGGCTCGCGATTGAGATCGGTATCGAAATGAATCACCTGGCCGAGCGCATGGACGCCCGTATCGGTGCGCCCCGCGACGACCGTCGGCAGCCGCACGGTCGCGAAGCCCTTCAAGGCCCGCTCGAGTTCATCCTGCACGGTCTTGACGTCCGACTGCGACTGCCAGCCGTAAAACGCCGAACCGTCATACTGCAAACCTAACGCAATACGCATGACCGAACCGCTCAGGACAAGCTCGCGAGCAGCGCCTGCGCGCGTTCGCGGGTAGCCGGATCATGCGTCGCGAGCACTTCGTTGAGCAGGGTTCGTGCGCCGGCACGGTCACCCAGTTCGACATACTCCGCCGCAAGATCGAGCTTGTTGCGGGCAATCGTAGCGAGATCATGTGACGTCGGGCTCGAGCCCGGCGCGGCCGCGTTGGGCGTCAGTTCGAGATCGAAATCGAGCTTGAGCGCGTCGAAGCCGGCGGCGCCGATACCCGGGGGGGCGTTCGGCGGTGCGCCGGTCAGCGCACCGGGAGCCCCGGCTGAGGGCACACCTGCACCCAGGCCGGCGACCGAGCCAGGACCTGCGGTGCCGCGCTCGATCTCTTCACCTGCCGAAGCCGGCGGCTGATCGGCGTCGCCGACACCGAACGGCGGCGTGTCGTGCAATTCGGCGACGGGCACGTGCGCGGGCGGGGTGGCTTCGGGAAGCGGCGCGGGCGGCTCGACGGAAGCGCTGGAAAATGATCCCCCCTGCCCTTCAGCTTGTAGCGGAGGGGTGCGCAAAGACGGTTCGGAACGCGCAGGCGGCACCGCTGCCGACGAAGTCGACGGTGCTTCGTCCAGCCAGTCGAAACTCGGCGGCTCGGACGTCGCGCGAGGCGCTGGCGGCGTCGACACCGGGGGGGGAAGGTCTGGCTTCGGCGGCACTGCGGCAGGCGCCACACTGTTAGGATCCGTACGCGTAGCGCGGTCTTCCGCAAGATCGGCTTCGCGCGCCGCCGGCGTAGTCGCGCGCGGCGGCCAGTCCGGCATGACGGGCGGCTCGGGAAGATCGAGATCGATGTTCGGCAACGGCTTGGCAAAGCCAGACGTCGCGCCGTCATGCTGATCCCGATAGGCGACAAACGGATCATTCGAGTAAAGCGGATTGTCCGGGTCGATCCGCCGCCCCAGTTCGGCCGCGCGCTTCCAGTCCGGACCTTCTCCGTCTGTCAGTTCCCATAGTTCGTGGGCGAGTTCCTCGAAGCGTGACGCTTCGTGGCGATGGGCGTGCATTTCGAGCAGGCCGAGCAACAGCCCGGTGTCGTAAGGCGTGCGCGCTTCGGCAAAGGCGGGGCGCTGCGGATCGTGCGTCGGCAGGCCGCCGGTGGCACCGCCTTCGAGCGAAAACGGCGGCGTGCCGGGCGGGAGCTCGGCTTCGCCCTCGGGCACTACCATCTCGCCGTCAGGCCTGAATGTGTCGGCAGATTCGGTGGGCGCCGCGCCCTGAACGGCCGGCTGGCGCGCGGATGCCAGACCCGACGCGCCCATTGCCGCCCCTGCTACGGCTGCTCCCGCGGCCATGCCTCCCAGCGGCATGACAGGAGAATTCGCGCGATCACCGGGCAGCGCATCGCCGGCGATGTCGTCCACACGCTTCTCGCCGTTAGCGCTTGGGTCCGCGCTCGAAACCGGCGTCGAGGCACTCACTGCCTTGGCTTCGCCTCGCGAATTCGACGGCGAGCCGTCGAAGACAGGGCGCGCCACGCGCTTGCGCGGCGGCAAACACAGCCAGATGCCCAGCGCGACAACGATCAGAATTGCGAACGCGGCGGGAATCGCAAGCGGCCCACGGAAAGTCTCGGAATGAGCGGGAGCCGAAGCACCCTGCACAGCCGCAGCCGCCGATGGGTGCGATTCGGCGGGTGCCGTGCCCTGCGACGCAGACGCCGCTGCGCCCGCGGCATTCGATCCGTTCGAACCCAGACCGTGAGCCTGCATCGCCGCGAGTACGCGGTTCTTGAGTTGCAGCAGTTGCTGAAGGCTCGAAACATTTTGTGACGGCACGGCGTTAGCCGATGCGCTCGTCGCACTGGCTTCCGAGGCGACGACCGGCACCGCGGGAGCCGGAGCGATGGTCCCCGCCCACGCGTGGGCACCCGAACCCGCAACCGGCGCTGACGCCGACGCGCTCGTGTCGCTCGCTGCGTCGGCCGAAAGCGGCGCGGACGACGCCTCGCTGGCCATCGCCAGCGAAGAGGCCTGCGCCCCCGCCACTGCGGCCGTCGGAGCCGACACGCCGGCTGGCGCATGGGCCGTTGTCGCGCTGCTCGCACTCGCTGTGTTCGACATTGCGCCGCTTGCGCCCGCTGCGCCGGTTGTCGCGGCTGCAGCGGGTGCCGCCGTCGCCACGCTCGGCATGCTGCCTGCCGCGGCGGTTGCCGGGGCAGACGCCCCTGGCGCCGCTACGGCCGAAGCCGGACGCGCCATGGCCGCCGTACCCGTCGACCCCGCTTGGACAGGCGCACTCGCCACCACCACCGCCGAAGCCGGGTTGGCCCCCGGCTGCGGCACATTCAGCACCGAGCCGATCTTCAGGCGGCTCGGATTGTTCCCGGCGAATGCGCTGGGATTGGCGGCGAACAGCACGTTCGCCATGTTCTGTTTGACCGTCCGGTCAGTCGAATGTGTAAGTTCGCCGGCGATGTCGGTCAGCGATTGTCCCTTCTGAACCGCATAGTGATCGGGCATTGAGGATGCAGCGCTCGCCTGAACGGCGCTTGCCGCCGTTCCAGCCGTTGCCCCACCCCCTCCATGTGCCGTACTTGCCGCGTAGGCGGCATTCGGTGAAACAGCGCTACCCTGGGCCTGCGCGCGGGGCAACGTTGCCGTCACCGCCAGTGCGGCCAGCGCCGCGATCCTGCCTGCGCGCGCGGCGCCCCTCCAAGAAGCTGGTGCTGCCATAGTGCGCACCAGTCGGTCTAACACGATCATCACTCTCCCGGACAAGGCATTATTTGCGCCCAGTACGATCGCAGCGTCTGCTGCGTCTGTCAAAGTTTCAAATGAAAAAAGCGCCGCGCGAACGCGGCGCTTTCTAAGGCACCGAAGCAACGCCCTGCGTTGCCTGCGTGTCGTCAGGGTAGCACGAGGTAAAACTGCCCCGACACTGAGACTTGCCCGATCTGCGCGTTCATCTCGCCGCCGGGACCCAGCTCATATGCTCAGGCGTAAGCGTGCGTATCGCGCACGCCGACGGTTTGCTCGGCATCGAGCAGGATACGCAGCATGCGGCGCAGCGGCTCGGCCGCCCCCCAAAGCAACTGGTCGCCCACCGTAAAAGCCGACAAATATTCACCGCCCATCGCGAGCTTGCGCAAGCGACCCACCGGCACATGCAGCGAACCCGTCACGGCGGTCGGCGTGAGATCGCGGATCGAGGCTTCGCGCGTATTCGGCACCAGCCGGACCCAGTCGTTGCCCGAGGCGACGATACTTTCGATCTCGTCGAGCGGCACGTCTTTCGTGAGCTTGATGGTCAGCGCCTGGGAATGGCAACGCATCGAGCTAATGCGTACACAGAGCCCGTCGACCGGCACGCAGCCCGGCTGGCCCATGGCCGGCTTGCCGAGGATCTTGTTGGCTTCGGCGCCGCCCTTCCACTCTTCCTTCGACATGCCGTTGCCGAGGTCTTTGTCGATCCACGGAATCAGCGAGCCGGCGAGCGGCACCCCGAAGTGGTCGACCGGCATGCTCGCGCCGCGCATGGCACCGATCACGCCGCGATCGATATCGAGGATGGCCGACGCGGGATTCGCGAGGTCGCTGGCGACCGCCGCGTGCACGGCGCCCATCTGGTTCAGCAGCTCGCGCATGTTCTGCGCGCCCGCGCCCGAGGCGGCCTGGTAGGTCATCGCCGTGGTCCACTCGATGAGGTTCTCGCGGAACAGGCCGCCGAGCGCCATCAGCATTAGGCTGACCGTGCAATTGCCACCGATGAAATTCTTCACGCCCTTCTTCAGGCCGTTCTTGATGACGTCGTGGTTGACCGGGTCGAGGATGATCAGCGCATCGTCATTCATCCGCAGCGAGGAGGCCGCGTCGATCCAGTAGCCGCTCCAGCCCGCCGCGCGCAGCTTCGGGAACACGTCATTCGTGTAGTCGCCGCCCTGGCACGTAATGATGACGTCGCATTTGCGCAGGTCTTCAATGCTCGTCGCATCTTTCAGCGTGGTCTCGTTTTTGGCGAACGACGGCGCCGCGCCACCGGTGTTGCTGGTGCTGAAAAACACCGGCTCGATCAGCGCAAAATCGTTTTCTTCCTGCATTCGTTGCATGAGGACCGAGCCCACCATGCCGCGCCATCCTACGAGACCTACTGTCTTCATTTTCTCTCACTCACTTCGCATATCGTCACATTAAGCGTACACACGCGGCTTTAGCCGCACCGCCGAGTATCGCCGACTTGACCCTCGATCGGCGCAAACATGCGCCAATTCTACATAAAAAAGCCAAAAACGCCTGAAAGCCCGCCCCAAAACGACGATGGCCGCTGCCTCGGCTGGCAGCGGCCACCTGTTCGGGCGACATCGCTGCTAGAGCGCGGCGACCACCGCCGCACCCATTTCCCGCGTGCTGACTTTACGCGTGCCGGCTTCCCAGATATCGGCCGTGCGTAGCCCCTGGGCCAGCACCGTTTTGACCGCCGCTTCGACGCGGTCGGCCTGTTCCGGTTTGCCGAGCGAGTAGCGCAGCATCATCGCTGCCGACAGAATGGTCGCGAGCGGATTGGCGATGCCTTTCCCGGCGATATCGGGCGCCGAGCCGTGCGACGGTTCGTAGAGGCCCTTGTTGTTCTTGTCGAGCGATGCCGACGGCAGCATGCCGATCGAGCCGGTCAGCATCGCGGCCTGGTCCGACAGGATGTCGCCGAACATATTGCCGGTCACGACGACGTCGAATGCCTTGGGGGCCTTGACGAGTTGCATCGCCGCGTTGTCGACATACATATGCGAGAGCTCGACGTCAGGATACTGCTTCGAGACTTCGATCATCGTGTCGCGCCAGAGCTGCGAGGTCTCGAGCACGTTCGACTTGTCGACGCTCGTGAGCTTGCGATTGCGCTTTTGCGCGGCCTGGAAAGCGACATGCCCAATGCGCTCCACTTCAGGCACGCTGTAGCGCATCGTGTCGAAGCCTTCCCGTGCACCCGCGAACGGACCATCGGGCGCGGCACGCACCCCGCGCGGCTGGCCAAAGTAGATATCGCCGTTGAGCTCACGCACGATGAGGATGTCGAGACCCGACACGATCTCGGGCTTCAGCGACGAGGCGCCTGCGAGCTCCTTGTAGAGAATCGCTGGGCGGAAATTCGCGAACAGCTGCAGATGCTTGCGCAGCCCGAGAATCGCCTGTTCCGGCCGCAGCGCGCGCTCGAGGGTATCGTACTTCCAGTCGCCTACCGCTCCGAACAGAATCGCGTCGGCGTCCTTTGCCAGTGAGAGTGTGCTATCGGGCAGCGGATGACCGTGTGCCTCGTAACCCGCACCGCCGACAGGCGCCTCTTCGAGCGTGAACTGCTCGCCGAGTGCGTTGAGCACGTGGACGGCTTCCGTCACGATTTCGGGACCAATGCCGTCTCCCGGCAAGACTGCAATCTTCATGAATACGTTCCTTTTGTTCTTCTTGATGGGTCAGCCAGGCAACCGGTTGGCGAGCCACGGTTGCGTCGCGATACGCTCGGCCTCGAACTGCCGGATCTTGTCCGCATGGCGCAGCGTCAGCCCGATATCGTCGAAGCCATTGATCATGCAGTACTTGCGAAACGCGGCGATTTCAAACGGATACTCACGGCCATCCGGCGTGCGCACCTGTTGCGCGTCGAGATCGACGGTCACCTGGTAGCCCGGAAACGCCAGCGTTTCGTTGAAAAGATGGTCGACTTGCTGCTCGGTCAGCGCGATCGGCAGCAGGCCATTCTTGTAGCAGTTGTTAAAGAAGATGTCCGCGAAGCTCGGTGCGATGACCACGCGGAAGCCATATTGCTGAAGCGCCCACGGCGCATGTTCGCGCGAGCTGCCGCAGCCGAAGTTCTTGCGGGCGATCAACACGGATGCGCCCTGATAGCGCGACTGGTTCAGCACGAAGTCGGGGTTCAGCGGTCGCTTCGAGTTGTCCGCGCCGGGCACGCCGGCGTCGAGATAGCGCCACTCGTCAAACAGGTTCGGACCGAAGCCTGTGCGGGTGATCGACTTCAAAAACTGCTTGGGAATGATCGCGTCGGTATCGACGTTCTCCCGGTCAAGCGGGGCCACGAGGCCCGTGTGCACGACAAATTTGTCCATGATCAGATTCGGTAGAAATCGTCTGACCCAAAAATGGGCCGAAGAAGAGGGCTATGAAGCGAGCTATCAAGCGCGCAATGAAGCCGGCCATCGGGCCGGCCGCCAAGCGGGCCTGCGCATTGGGCGGCGCGCATCGTGAGACACACGTCAGCCTTCTGCACGATGACCTCAGTCGCTATGGAATGCGTCGTGGATCTTGTGGCCCACCGTCTTCACCCCGCTAGCGACGGCATGGCCGGTCGCCTTTGCACCCTCGCTGATCGCATGGCCCGCGGACTTCGCCCCGTTGCCGATCGCATGGCCCGTGGCTTTTGCACCATTCTTGATGCCATGGCCCGCTTCCTTGCTGTCGCGCTTGACCGCGTGGCCTGCGTCCTTGCTGCCCTGCTTGATCGCATGGCCCGCCTCGACGCTCTTGTTGCCAACCGCATGACCGGCTTCCTTCGCGTCGCTGCCCACCGCATGGCCCGCTTCTTTCGCATCGGTGCCCACCGTATGGCCGGCTTCTTTCGCATCGTCGACCGGATGCACCTCGTCGGCGTGCGCCACCGATCCGGCCACCAGGCCCGCGATCAGCAACAGCGAACCCATTAGCGCCGGCACGCGCGCCGAAAACCCGCGGCGCATCGCTGCGCCGGAAGTCGTCGAAGCGGGTGAAATGTAGATTCCATCATCGTTCATGACGCGTTACCCCAGCTTGCGAATATCGACAAAATGCCCTTCGATTGCGGCCGCTGCCGCCATCGCCGGACTCACGAGATGCGTGCGGCCGCCCGCGCCCTGACGCCCTTCGAAGTTACGATTCGACGTCGACGCACAACGCTCGCCGGGCTCGAGGCGGTCGGCATTCATTGCCAGGCACATTGAGCAACCCGGATCGCGCCATTCGAAACCGGCATCGATAAAGATCTTGTCCAGCCCTTCGCTCTCCGCCTGCTTCTTCACGAGACCCGAGCCTGCGACAACCATCGCAAGACGCACATTCGGCGCGATTTTGCGACCGAGCTTGCGCACCACATAGGCCGCCGCCCGCAGATCTTCGATCCGTGCATTCGTGCACGAGCCAATAAAGACCTTGTCGGGGTGAATCGCCTCGATCGGGGTATTCGGCGTGAGCGCCATGTACTGGAGCGCACGTTCCATCGCGCCACGCTTGATCGGGTCTTTCTCGCGCTCGGGGTCCGGCACGCGGCCATCGATCGGCAACACCATTTCGGGCGACGTCCCCCAACTGACCTGCGGCTTGATCTCCGCGGCATCGAGCTCGACCACTCGGTCGAACTGTGCGCCTGCGTCTGACACATAGGTGCGCCAGATCTTCGCCGCATGATCCCACTCGACGCCACTCGGCACGAAGGGGCGCCCCTTGAGATAGTCAATTGTCGTGTCGTCGACCGCGACCATGCCGGCGCGCGCGCCCGCTTCGATCGCCATATTGCAGACCGTCATGCGGCCTTCCATGCTCAATGCCCGGATCGCCGAACCGCCGAATTCGATCGCATAGCCCGTCCCGCCTGCCGTGCCGATCTTGCCGATGATCGCCAGCACGATGTCTTTAGCCGAACAACCACGCGGCAGCGTGCCTTCGACCTTGACGAGCATGTTCTTGCTCTTTTTCTGGAGCAGCGTCTGCGTGGCCAGCACGTGTTCGACTTCAGACGTGCCAATACCATGCGCGAGCGCACCGAAGGCACCGTGCGTCGAGGTATGGGAATCGCCACAGACGATCGTCATGCCGGGCAGCGTCGCACCCTGCTCAGGACCAATGATATGGACGATGCCCTGGCGCACGTCATTCATCTTGAATTGCGTAATGCCGTAGGCATCGCAATTGTCGTCGAGCGTATCGACCTGAAGCTTCGAGATCGGGTCGGCAATCCCTTCCGCGCGGCCGGTGGTCGGCACATTGTGATCGGACACGGCGAGATTCGCACTGATGCGCCAGACCTTGCGCTCGGCTAGCCGCAGACCATCGAACGCCTGAGGACTGGTCACCTCATGCAGGAGTTGCCGGTCGATATAAAGAATGGTGGTGCCGTCGTCCTCGGTATGGACAACGTGCGAGTCCCACAATTTGTCGTAGAGCGTCTTCGCCATGGTGTCTTCACTGCAAAGCGGCGCGGGGGCGCCAGTGGGGAATTTTTTTATGGGACCGCTAAACCCGCCGGACTCTAAGCGGATCAGACCTAGGACCACGCATCGCGGACGCTTATTGTGCGCGCCTTATTCGCGAACCGGATTCAAAAGCATCCGTCGTCGTCCTGGTACTCCCTGATGCATCCAGCAATTATGCCACAACACTCAACACCAACTTACGACAACTATCACCTAACTATCAATCAAGAACGGTCATTGTCTGGTATTTATTGTACTAGGATAATCAGTACTAAGTGCCCGCCGACCCTGGACGGATTGCCGCTCGCCATAAGAAAACACCCCGCCGAACGCTTCCGTTCGGCGGGGTGTGGATTCCAGCGGTGAACTGTGTGACGGACTACATTTCGATCGGGTTCTGCAGGCTCGGCCAGAAGCGCTGGCCCGCCCTCTCATCGCCCATCGATCTGTCGCCCTGCCACTTTACCGTTCGTCGATCGGCTTGGCCTTGCGCGGCGTGTCGCCAATGAACAGCTGACGCGGACGGCCGATCTTTTGATCCGGGTCGCCGATCATTTCGTTCCACTGGGCGATCCAGCCAATCGTGCGGGCCATCGCGAAAATGCAGGTGAACATCGACGTCGGGATGCCCAGCGCGCGCTGAACGATGCCAGAGTAAAAGTCGACGTTCGGGTAAAGCTTGCGCGACACGAAGTATTCGTCTTCGAGTGCAATCTTTTCGAGCTCCATCGCAAGCTTGAACAGCGGATCGTCGTGCAGACCCAGCTCGTTGAGCACTTCGTAGCACGTTTCGCGCATCAACTTCGCACGCGGATCGTAGTTCTTGTAGACGCGGTGACCGAAGCCCATGAGCTTGACGCCCGAATTCTTGTCCTTCACCTGCTTGATGAATTCAGGGATCTTGTCGGCCGAGCCGATTTCCTCGAGCATGTTCAGCGCCGCTTCATTCGCGCCGCCGTGAGCCGGGCCCCACAGGCAAGCGATACCGGCCGCGATACATGCGAACGGGTTCGCCCCCGACGAGCCCGCCAGACGCACGGTCGAGGTCGAGGCATTCTGTTCGTGATCGGCGTGCAGGATCAGGATACGGTCGAGTGCGCGCACCAGCACATCGTTGACCTTGTACTCTTCGCACGGGTTCGAGAACATCATTTGCATGAAGTTCGCCGAATACGACAGGTCGTTGCGCGGATACACGAACGGCTGGCCGATGTTGTACTTGTACGCCATCGCGACGAGCGTCGGCAGCTTGGCGATCATGCGGATCGCCGAAACTTCGCGGTGACGCGGGTCGGTGATGTTCAACGAGTCATGATAGAACGCCGACAGCGCGCCCACGCAGCCCGTCAGCACAGCCATCGGATGCGAATCGCGGCGGAAGCCCCTGAAAAACAGGTGCATCTGTTCGTGAACCATCGTATGGCTCGTGACAGTCCTCACGAACTCATCTTTCTCGGCTTCGTTGGGCAGCTCACCCTTGAGCAGCAGGAAGCAGGTTTCCATGAAGTCGGCCTGGACGGCGAGTTCTTCAATCGGATAACCGCGGTAGAGCAGCTCGCCCTTGTCGCCATCGATATAGGTGATCGCCGAGTTACACGCGGCGGTCGACATAAAGCCCGGGTCAAAGGTGAACTTGCCGGTCTGGCCATACAGCTTGCGGATGTCGATGACGTCCGGACCCATCGTGCCCTGGTAGATCGGCAATTCGACGCTGGGCGAGTTGTCGCTAAACGATAGCGTGGCTTTTACTTCGGACGGAGTCATAAGGGTCCTCTATACGACGAACATGGAAAATTCAACAGGAGCGCAGACGTGCCAGCACATCGCCGATTGCCGGACCGGCGAGATCGCCCTCGGGCTCGGTACGTGCCATGAGCAGGTCCATCAGCTCGTTGTCGGACAGTTCGAGCAGGGTGGTCAGCGCGCCGACATCGGCGTCGCTGAGGTCCTGCTCGTAGCGCTCGAAAAACCGCTCGAAAATCAGGTCGTTCTCCAGCAGGCCTCGACGCGCCCGCCAGCGCAAACGCGCGCGCCGGTGGGGATCAGCCTGATGGGGTGAAGCGGTCGGTTCGTCCATATCAAACGGCACGACGAACCATCAGTTCCTTGATCTTGCCGATGGCCTTGGTCGGGTTCAGTCCCTTCGGGCACACATCGACACAATTCATGATGGTGTGGCAGCGGAACAGACGGTACGGGTCTTCAAGATTGTCGAGCCGTTCGCCCGTGGCTTCGTCGCGCGAATCGGCGATAAAGCGGTAAGCCTGGAGCAGGCCGGCCGGGCCGACAAACTTGTCGGGGTTCCACCAGAAGCTCGGGCACGACGTCGAGCAGCTCGCGCACAAGATGCATTCGTACAGGCCATCGAGTTCTTCGCGCTGCTCGGGCGACTGCAGACGCTCCTTTTCGGGCGGCGGCGTGTCGTTGATCAGGTACGGCTTGATCGAGTGATACTGGTTGAAGAACTGCGTGAAATCGCAGATCAGGTCGCGCACGACCGGCAGACCCGGCAACGGCCGCAGCACGATTTTCTCGGGCAGGTCGTTGAGGTTGGTCAGGCAGGCCAGGCCGTTCTTGCCGTTGATGTTCATCGCATCCGAACCGCATACGCCTTCGCGGCACGAGCGGCGGAACGACAACGTTTCGTCAACCGACTTCAGCCGGATGATCGCGTCGAGCAGCATGCGGTCGCCCGGATCGAGCTCGACTTCATAGGTCTGCATACGCGGCGCTGCGTCCTGGTCCGGATCGTAGCGATAGATTTCAAAGATGCGTTTTGCCATGATGGAATCCTGTGGGTCGCCGGTGCGTCAGAAGGTACGGGGCTTGGGCGGAACCGAATCGACGGTCAGCGGCTTCATCTGAACCGGCTTGTAGTCGAGACGATTGCCTTCTTTGTACCAAAGCGTATGGCGCAGCCAGTTTTCGTCGTCGCGGTGTTCGTTGTCGCGCAGGGCGTGCGCGCCGCGGCTTTCCTTGCGGGCATCAGCCGACACCATGGTCGCTTGCGCGACTTCGATCAGGTTCGCCAGTTCGAGCGCTTCGACACGTGCCGTGTTGAACACCTTCGACTTGTCCTTCAGATGGACGTGGTCGACGCGTTCGGCGATCTCGCTGATCTTCTTGACGCCTTCAGCCAGCAGCTCCGAGGTGCGGAACACGCTTGCGTGGGCTTGCATCGTCTTGCGAATATCGCCGGCGATAACCTGCGTGTATTCGCCCGAGCTCGAGCTGTCGAGCTTGGCAAGGCGCGACAGCGCGAAGTCGGCTGCATCGGCCGGCAGCGGCTTGTGCGAGCCGAGCTCCTCAATGTGCTTGACGATGTGATTGCCGGCCGCGCGGCCGAACACCACGAGGTCGAGCAGCGAGTTCGTGCCAAGGCGGTTCGCGCCGTGCACCGACACGCACGAGCATTCGCCCACGGCATAGAAGCCATGCAACGGCGCGGACGGGTCCGCATCCTTGCCGACTACCTGACCGTGAATATTGGTCGGGATGCCGCCCATCTGATAGTGAATCGTCGGCACGACCGGGATCGGTTCCTTGATCGCATCGACGTTCGCGAACTTCAGCGCGATCTCGCGAATCGACGGCAGACGCTTGAGAATCGTCTCGGCGCCGATGTGCGACAGGTCGAGGTAGACGTAGTCGCCGTTCGGACCACAGCCTCGTCCTTCCTTGATTTCCTGGTCCATCGAGCGCGAGACGAAGTCACGCGGCGCGAGATCCTTCAGGGTCGGTGCGTAACGTTCCATGAAACGTTCGCCGTTCTTGTTACGCAGAATCCCGCCTTCGCCGCGCACCCCTTCGGTAATCAGCACGCCCGCACCGGCCACGCCGGTCGGGTGGAACTGCCAGAACTCCATGTCCTGGAGCGGTACACCTGCACGCGCGGCCATGCCCAGGCCGTCGCCGGTGTTGATGAAGGCGTTGGTCGAGGCGTTATAGATGCGGCCCGCGCCGCCCGTTGCGAACAGCGTGCATTTCGCTTCGAGGATGTGGACTTCGCCGGTTTCCATTTCGAGTGCCACAACGCCCAGCACGTCGCCTTCCGCATCGCGGATCAGGTCGAGCGCCATCCATTCGACGAAGAAGTGCGTGCGCGCTTCGACATTGCGCTGGTAGAGCGTGTGGAGCAGTGCGTGACCGGTCCGGTCGGCTGCCGCGCAGGCGCGCTGGACCGGCTTTTCGCCGTAGTTCGCGGTGTGGCCACCGAACGGGCGCTGATAGATCGTGCCATCGGGGTTACGGTCGAACGGCATGCCCATGTGTTCGAGTTCGTAGACCGCATTCGGCGCTTCACGGCACATGAATTCGATCGCGTCCTGGTCGCCGAGCCAGTCGGAACCCTTGATCGTGTCGTAGAAATGATAGTGCCAGTTGTCTTCGCTCATATTGCCGAGCGAGGCGCCGATGCCGCCCTGCGCAGCCACGGTGTGCGAGCGCGTCGGGAACACTTTCGAGAGCACAGCGACCGACAGGCCCGCGCGTGCAAGCTGGAGCGAGGCACGCATACCGGAGCCGCCCGCGCCCACGATGACCACGTCGAACTTGCGACGCGGTACGGAATTCTTGATTGCAACCATGCTTTTACACTCTCCAGAGAATCTGCGCTGCGTAGGCTGCACAACCGATCAGCCACAGAATCGTCAACGCGTGCAGCGTAATGCGCAGACCCATCGGCTTGATGTAATCCATCCAGATATCGCGGATGCCGACCCACGCGTGATAGAACAGGCTCAGCAGCGCAACGAAGGTCGCGAGCTTCATCCATTGCAGTGCAAAGATGCCTGCCCAGCCTTCATACGAGAAGTCGCTCGCGGCGAAGAACCAGACCGTCAGGATCACCGTGTAGATGGCCATCACGACCGCGGTCAGCCGCTGCAGGAGCCAGTCGCGCAGACCGTAGTGGGCGCCGACGACCAGGCGCTTGGAGCCGATCTTTTGTTTGGGTTGGTATGCGTCTGCCATCTCAGAAGGCTCCGAACAGTTTGAGCGCGATCGCAATCGTCAGCAGCGTCGAGAGCACCAGAACGATCGAGGCCGTGTTGCGGCCCCCTTCCTTGCTCACCGCGCGGTGCGTGTCGAGCAGCAGGAAACGCAAGCCGGCGAAGAAGTGGAACGAGAACGCCCACGAGATCACGAGGATCACCAGCTTGACGATGATGTTGGAGGCGAAGCCCTTGAGGGTGTCGAAGCTGATCTCGGAGGTGAGACTCTGCTCGAACAGGTAGAGCGAGAACGGCAGCAGAAGAAACAGCAGGATGCCACTGGCGCGGTGCAGGATCGATACCTTCCCCGCTAGCGGCAGGCGGTAGTGTGCGAGCTGCCCTATACCGATGTTCCGGAACTCCGGCCTCGTTTTTTTAACGGCTTCAGCCATGCTAGACCCCATTGGTGTTACGTCAAGCCGCGATTCTAGCGCCATTTCATGGCGCACTGCACCGTAGACAGCCTCGCGGCAAGGCTGGCCAGGGACGGCCGGCACGCGCTTCGCGCTCCGGCCGCAGTTTCGGCTACCAGTATGGCAAATTCATGCCACCCGGCGCGCTTTTAACTTAGGTCGTTCTGATAAAAATAACGCGTCGTTACATACCAGCCGCGCCGCACCTCGACGGGCCGGTCGCCATACGTATAGGACACGCGCTCGACACTCAGCAGCGGAAAGCCGGTTTCGACGCCCAGCAACTCCGCCACCGGGGCTTCCGCCGCCACGGCCCGGATCTTCTCCGAGGCGCGGATCATCCGGGTGCCGAACTCCGTCTCGAACATCGCGTACAGCGGCCCTTCATAGCTCGCCAGGCGCTCGATCGTCAGACCCTTGAACATCCCGCCGGGCAGCCAGATCTCGTCGAGCACGATTGGCGCGTGCTCGAACGCCAGCACGCGGCGGATCAGCACCGCCGGGTCGGCCGGCTTGAGTTCGAGCTGACGCGCGATCTCGGCCGGCGCGCGCAGACGCCGGCACTCGACCAGCCGGCTGTCGTGCACCAGCGAGCCGCCATCGTCGGGCAACAGCCGCAGAAACCGGAACTGTACGCGGTCTTCGGTATGGGTGGCGACGAACGTGCCCTTGCCCTGTCGGCGTACCAGCAGGTTTTCCGCCGCCAGTTCGTCGATCGCCTTACGCACCGTGCCCTGGCTGACCTTGTAGCGACCGGCAAGCTCGACCTCGCTGGGGATGATCTCGCCCGGCTTCCACTCGCCGTTCTCGAGCCCCTGTGTAATCAATGCCTTGATCTGCTGATACAAGGGGCTGAAAGTCGGTGAACGCGCGCCTGAGCCCTCCCCACGGTCGTTTGCCGTGGATGCCGGGGCCGAGCTGGGCGGATTCGATGTCATGGCGGGATTTTTTCACAGAGCCCTCCGGTCGTCTACAAGAATTCCGGTTCGTCATATGTCTTATATAAGACATAAGATACGTGGGGACACGGTTGACTTTGGCCGATCTGAATCCTACACTCGCAGCGCTCACGGTTGAGCGGGGACACCGACGGAAAGGCGTGACGGAAACGCACGTGACGCAATCTGTCATGATGGCCTCGCGCCAGCCGATTAAACTACTGCTTTTTCGCCGTCGTTCTGTCGTGCGGACGTGTTCGCCGATCGCTAGCGTGCTCGCCACGCGGCTGTCCGGATACTGGCCACGATGTTGCGCCGGTGGTTCACGTCCCGTCCTGGAGAACATACATGGCTAAAGCCGCCAAGCGCGTTGCCGTCACCGGCGCCGCCGGTCAAATCGCCTACTCGTTGCTGTTCCGCATCGCCAACGGCGACCTGCTCGGTAAAGACCAGCCGGTCATCCTGCAATTGCTGGACCTCCCGCAGGCACAGGCAGCCGTGAAGGGCGTTGTAATGGAGCTCGAAGATTGCGCCTTCCCGCTGCTCTCGGGTGTGGTGATCACCGACGATCCAAAGACCGCGTTCAAGGACGCCGATGTCGCCCTGCTGGTCGGTGCCCGCCCCCGCAGCAAGGGGATGGAACGCAAGGACCTGCTCACGGCCAACGCCGAGATCTTCACCGTTCAGGGCCGCGCGCTCAATGACGCAGCCAGCCGTGACGTGAAGGTGCTGGTGGTCGGCAACCCGGCCAACACGAACGCGTATATCGCCATGAAGTCGGCGCCGGACCTGCCCAAGAAGAATTTCACCGCGATGCTGCGCCTCGATCACAACCGCGCGCTGTCGCAACTTGCCGCGAAGTCGGGCAAGCCGGTCGCCTCGATCGAAAAGCTCGCCGTGTGGGGCAACCACTCGCCGACGATGTACCCGGATTTCCGTTTCGCGACCGTCGAAGGCCAGCCGCTCAAGCCGCTGATCAACGATGACGTCTGGAACCGCGACACCTTCATCCCAACCGTCGGCAAGCGCGGCGCGGCGATCATCGAAGCGCGCGGCCTGTCGTCGGCAGCGTCGGCAGCCAATGCGGCGATCGACCACGTGCATGACTGGATCCTCGGCAGCAATGGCAAGTGGGTCACGATGGGCATCCCGTCGGACGGCTCGTACGGCATCCCGGAAGACATCATCTACGGCGTGCCGGTGACCACCGAAAACGGCGAGTACAAGCGCATCGAAGGCCTTGAAATCGACGCGTTCTCGCGCGAGAAGATGGACTTCACGCTGCAGGAACTGCTCGAAGAGCGCGACGGCATCAAGCATCTGCTCGGCTAAGCCGACGATGCCCGACCGGAACCTCGTTGCCCACGTAACGGGTTCCGGTTTTTTTTTACCAGAGCGGCCCGAGCCGCCAGCTGTTCCCCCAGATCACTGAGCACCCTCACTGACCGTCATGACCCGCCCTCTTTCGCCCGCCCAGGTACTGTTCGACGGTGAAACGCCGCCGGCGGTGCTGCCGCCGTGCGATCACTATGCGGGCAGCGAGAAGCTCATGCGCCGCTCGCTGGCCCTGCAGCGCGAGCGCGGGCCCGTGTTCGACGTGACGCTCGACTGCGAAGACGGTGCGGCCGTCGGCCACGAGGCCGCCCATGCCGAGCTGGTCGCTTCACTGCTGGGCTCCGAACATGACGCATTCGGCCGCGTCGGCATCCGCATTCATGACTATCGCCATCCCGCATGGCGCGAGGATTTGCGGATTATCCTCGGCGCGGCGTCCCGCCCGCCGGCCTATATCACCCTGCCCAAGGTTCGCCACGCGAGCGAAGCCGCCGAGATGTGCGCGTATATCGAAGCGCTGCGCCGTCGCGACGGCATTCTGCATGCGATTCCCGTGCATGTGCTGGTCGAGACCCACGAGGCACTCGCCAGCGTGTTCGCGATCGCCGCGCTGCCGCCCGTCGAGGCGCTGAGCTTCGGGCTGATGGACTTTGTCTCGGCCCATTCGGGGGCGATTCCCGACAGCGCGATGCGCTCGCCGGGCCAGTTCGATCATCCGCTGGTACGCCGCGCGAAGCTCGAAATCGCCGCCGCCTGCCACGCGCATGGCAAAGTGCCCTCGCACAACGTCTCGACGGAGATTCGCGACATGACCGTGGTCGCAAGTGATGCCCGCCGGGCGCGCGAGGAGTTCGCCTATTCGCGCATGTGGAGCATCCATCCGGCCCAGATCGATGCGATCGTCACCGCCTTTACCCCGCGCGACGACGAAATAGGCGTCGCCACCGAGATCCTGCTGGCCGCCCAGACCAACGACTGGGGGCCGATCCGCCATCACGACACCCTGCACGACCGCGCCAGCTACCGTTACTACTGGTCCGTCCTGCGTCGTGCGCATGCCGCTGGCCGACCGTTACCGGATTCCGTCAACGTTTTTTTTACACCATCATCGCATTCCAGAAGATCGACACCGTCGAGGGGACAGGATGCGCCTTAAAATCGCTCGGGCCTGTGTCCGAATCAGCGACAATATCGGCCTTGCCGGCTGCCGTCACCGTGCGGCGCGGGCCAAACCAATGACTTCCGGGAGAAGACAATCATGATGAACAAACCCCTGCTGGCTGCCCTGATCGGTGCAGTGTCCATTTCGCTCGCGGGCATCTCCGCCGACGCGTTCGCCCAAGCTGGTGCGCCGCCGCAGAAGCCGACCACGGTCAAGAAGCTGAAGAAGTCGAAGAAGAAGCAGGCCGCCGCGGCCGCCAAGGTCGACCCGATTCCGGACGGCGCCGACAAGTGGAGCTGCCAGGATGACGAAGTGATCTACCTTAAGGGCGACATGAGCCGCGATGCGGTGATGACGCTCAGCTGGAAGAACAAGAACTACAAGCTGCCACGCGTCGTGACGACGACCGGCGCCGATCGCTTCTTCGACACGGCAAGCGGCCTCGACCTCGTGGTGATCCCGACCAAGGCAATGCTGTTCGACGACACGGGCGACCGCGAACGTCTCGCCGACGAATGCAAGACCGACGACATGGCGCACAACGGCGCCCTGGCGCCCACGCAGTCCAACGCCCTCAAGAACGGCCAATGACAGCGAACCGGCAGATGTCCCGCCTGGCGGTGGACCGCCGCGCGCATGCTGCCGGTGCTGACATTGCCGCTTTTGCCGGCCAACCCACCGCCGGCTACGCGTCCGATTCGCAGCGACGGGATCGACTTTGGCGCGCTGGCCGCCCATTCACCGTTTAGCGTTTATCACAGGAATTCAAATGACCCACAATCTACATAAAACGCTCAAGGAATTCGACAGCGGTGCCGGCAAAGGCAAGTACTACTCGCTGCCCGCACTCGGCAAGCAACTCGGCGTGAAAGTCGAACGCCTGCCGCTCTCGATTCGTGTCGTGCTCGAATCGGTGCTGCGCAATTTCGACGGCAAGAAGATCACTGAAGAACATATCAAGCAGCTCGCGAACTGGGCGCCGACCGCGGCGCGCACCGACGAGATCCCCTTCGTGGTCGCCCGTGTCGTGCTGCAGGACTTTACCGGTGTGCCGCTGCTCGCCGACATCGCCGCGATGCGCGGCGTCGCCGAACGCATGGGCAAGACGCCGAAGTCGATCGAGCCGCTGGTGCCGGTCGACTTGGTGGTCGACCACTCGGTGCAGATCGATTATTTCCGCCGCCCGGATGCGCTCGACCTCAACATGAAGCTCGAATTCCAGCGCAATAACGAGCGCTACGAGTTCATGAAGTGGGGCATGCAGGCCTTCGACACGTTCAAGGTCGTGCCCCCGGGTATCGGCATCGTGCACCAGGTGAACCTCGAGTACCTCGCGCGCGGCGTGCACAAGAAGACTGAAGGCGCGGACACGGTCTATTACCCGGACAGCCTGGTCGGCACCGATAGCCACACGACCATGATCAACGGTATCGGCGTGGTCGGCTGGGGCGTGGGCGGCATCGAGGCGGAAGCCGGCATGCTCGGCCAGCCCGTGTACTTCCTCACGCCGGACGTCGTCGGCGTCGAGCTCAAGGGCAAGTTGCGTGAAGGCCTGACGGCGACCGACCTGGTCCTGACCATTACCGAAATGCTGCGCAAGGAGAAGGTCGTCGGCAAGTTCGTCGAATTCTTCGGCGAAGGCACCGCTTCGATCGGTGTGCCCGATCGCGCGACCATCGGCAACATGGCGCCCGAATACGGCGCGACGATGGGCTTCTTCCCGGTCGACGACAAGACCATTGAATACTTCGAAGGCACCGGCCGCACGAAGCAGGAAATCGCCGCGTTTGCCGCCTACTTCAAGGCACAGAAGATGTACGGCGTGCCCAAGGCCGGCGACATCGACTACAGTAAGACCCTGACCCTCGACCTGTCGAGCGTCACGCCGTCGCTCGCTGGCCCGAAGCGTCCGCAAGACCGCATCGAGATCGGCCACGTCAAGGACACCTTCCAGGAACTGTTCTCGAAGCCGGTTGGCGAAAACGGCTTTGCGAAGAAGGCCGCCGACCTCGATACCGTCTACACGACGACCAACGGTGTCGACGTCAAGAACGGCGACATCCTGATCGCTGCGATCACTTCGTGCACGAACACCTCGAACCCGAGCGTGCTGCTGGCTGCGGGCCTGCTCGCGAAGAAGGCGGTCGAAGCCGGCCTGACCGTCGCACCGCATATCAAGACCTCGCTCGCGCCGGGCTCGCGGATCGTCACCGAGTATCTGACGGCGACCAAGCTGATGCCTTACCTCGAGAAGCTGGGTTTCGAACTGGCTGCTTACGGTTGCACGACCTGTATCGGTAATGCGGGCGACCTCACGCCGGAACTCAACGAAGCGATCACAAATAACGACATCGTCGCAGCGGCCATCCTCTCGGGCAACCGCAACTTCGAAGCGCGGATTCACCCGAACATCCGGGCCAACTTCCTGGCGTCGCCGCCGCTGGTGGTCGCCTACGCGATCGCCGGCAACATCACGCGCGACCTGATGACCGAGCCGGTCGGCAAGGGCAAGAACGGCAAGGACGTCTACCTGGGCGACATCTGGCCGACCAGCGAAGAAATCCAGAAGCTGCTCAAGTACGCACTGAACGCCAAGGCGTTCAAGGCGAACTATTCGAAGCTCACGACTGAAGGCGACCTCTGGAGCAAGATCAACGGCGTGGACGGTGACGTCTACGAATGGCCGAAGTCGACCTATATCGCCGAACCGCCGTTCTTCGACGATTTCGCGATGGAACCGAAGGACAGCATCGAGCCGGTCAAGGGCGCGCGCGCACTGGGCATCTTCGGTGACTCGGTCACGACCGACCACATCAGCCCGGCGGGTTCGATCAAGGAAAGCTCGCCGGCCGGCGTGTGGCTCAAGGAAAACGGCGTACTCAAGGCCGATTTCAACAGCTACGGCTCACGTCGCGGCAACCATGACGTGATGATGCGCGGCACCTTCGCCAACGTCCGGATCAAGAACCTGATGATCCCGTTGACGGCGGACGGCGCGCGTGTCGAAGGCGGCCTGACGATCCACCAGCCGAGCGGCGAACAGATGTCGATTTACGACGCTGCAATGAAGTACGTGGCAGCCAAGACCCCGACTATCGTGTTCGCAGGCGAGGAATACGGCACGGGTTCGTCGCGTGACTGGGCAGCCAAGGGTACAGCTTTGCTGGGCGTGAAGGCGGTGGTCGCACGCAGCTTCGAACGGATCCATCGTTCGAACCTGGTCGGCATGGGCGTGTTGCCGCTGCAGTTCAAGGACGGCGACACGGTTGACTCGCTGGGCCTGACGGGTGAAGAGACCTTCGACATCGAAGACCTCGGTAACGACTTCAAGCCACAACAGCAAGTCACGCTCGTGATCCATCACAAGGACGGCAAGTCGCAACGCGTGGCCGTTTTGCTGCGCATCGATACGCCGATCGAAGTCGACTACTACAAGCACGGCGGGATCCTGCCGTTCGTGCTGCGCTCGCTGCTCGCGGCGTAAGGGTCGTGCCGGAAGCCGCCTGCGGGCGGCCCCCGGCGCCCTCCTGTTTTGCGGGTGGCCGCGCGTCGCGCGCGGTCCTTCAAGCCCGGCTGAAAAGCCGGGCTTTTTTATGCGCGCTCGTCAACGTTCAGGCTGGCCCGGACGGGGGGTGGCGGGTCTCGTGTCGGGTCTCGTGTCGGGTCTCGTGTCGGGTCTCGTGTCGTGAGGCGTGTCGAGCCGCGCCTGGTACACCAGACTCGGGGCGATCTGCAGACCCAGGACCGACTCGAGCTCGTCCAGACACGCATCAAATTGGGTTTCGTCCGAAGACGTCATGATCAGGCGCGCCTCGGCCGCCCCGTCCTGCGCATCGACGGCCTGTGGGAGCCGGATCGCAAAACACCCTGTCAACGACTGTCGATTCTCGCCGAACAGATAGGTCACCCCGCACTGCGCTTCAAATTCCTCACGCGGCAGCTTGCGCGGCGTATCGACGAGATTCGGATAGACATGCCGCGTGGTGGCATAGGCGTGCTGCTCGCATTCGACGAGTGCGTCATGGCCGGCCTGCGAGTAGCAGGCATAGACCGTTGCGCCGGCAGCAAGCAAGTCGCGAATCGACCCCGCGCGGCGCGACACCGTGGCGCCAACCCCTGCGTCGCCGCGACGGTGCGCGGCCATCAATTCGGGCATAACCGGCATGTCAACCCTCTGCCGCAAGGGCGTGGCCAGAGCGGGCGTGTGAATCGCCGCCACTACCGTGAACGGGCGGCCATCGCTAAGGCGTTCGGCGAGCCACGCTTGTACGAAGTGCTGAAGCGTCACGGCGCGGATTCGCGTCTGCCGTTTTTCGCCACGAATCACAGCCTCGCCTGTGGTGCAGGCAAAATGCCAGCTTCGGCTCATCCGCAAGCAGTCGTGTGGCGGCAGGCGGCAGGCATTCGCCGGCGCGTCGCATGACACCTACAGGCCGACCGGCACCTCGTCACGCCCCGTGATGCGCTCGAGCACACTCTCTTCGATCCCATGAAACAGTCGATTGATCTCATACATCGCGAAGCACGGCCCCATCTCCGGCGCATTGGGACAGGCGGGAGGCGGTGAGTCGGCTCTGGCTTCGCCGGGCGTATGACCTGGCCGCAAAGGCGTAAGCGAGACGAAGGGCGTCGGCGGCCTGGGTATCGGTGGGGGCATCGGCACATGGCGCCGGGATGATGTGACGCGCGCGCGAGGGGGGCAGCGTCGCGTCCGGTCCCCGCGACGCCTATCGGCTGAGCGCGGAGGACGGGGGCGAACTGGTTGATCGGGCTGGGTTCATCAAATTTTCCTCGAGGTGATGCGTCGTTTGCACCCGAGGCACCGACGATGCCGGCACAAGGCGTCGCAGCCCGTCACGTTAGCGACGTGCCGGGTGCCGCGCTTGTACGAATCGCTGACGGAGCGCCCGGGCACGCGGCCAGCCGCCGTCCCGCACGGCCGCTCGCGCGAGCATGCCGAGAACGACTAGAATGTGGGGCCAAGCTTCGGCCAACCGTGACGCGGGTCCACCCGCGCCTCTCAGACTGACCACCATGCGCTCCCGAATTGCCAAACGTCTTCCACCTGATGCCGACAAGCTTGTCGGACTGTCGCTCGCCCTCGTTGCATCGGGCAGCCGTACTGAAGACCGCTTCTGGGAAACACGGATCGATGCGCTGCTCGCCAAGATGCTGCGCAACGGCAGCCAGACGACGCTCGACGCCGCGCTCGACCATCTTCAGCAAAACCATCCCGACGCCTATGCGGCGCTCGCCGACATCGCGGAAACGCATAGCGAGTCGTTCATCGTCTCGCACGAAGAGCAGGACTGGGATGTGGTGCTGATCGCCGCGCCCGTGCTCGCCTGGACTCGCTACGCGATTCCCTCGGGGCCGCTCAAGGCCGACACCGCCGATGCCTTGCGCACGCACCTGCATGCGCATGTGCTCGCAAGCGGCGCGCGTGTCTCGATGTCCCCTTACCTCTACAGCATCGATCAGTTGCCACGCCATCACGTCGAGACGTTCCGGCTGGCGCAGCAACTTGCGCAAGCGGCGGTCAATGGCACTGCGCCGAAGCTCACCTTCGGCGATCTTCCCGAGACCTCGCCGATCCTTGCCGACCCGCGCTTCCTGCTCGCCGCGGTCGCGGCGCCGACCGGCACCGCGCTGTTCCGCTGGCAGGAAGACGATGCCGGCGTGCGCATCGAGCGCGGACAATGCCTCGATCAATGGTCGAACCAGGGCGGGGCGAACCTCGCGCTCGTGCTGCCTGGCTGCGAGATCGAATGCCTGCTGCCCGATGCGTTCTACTCGGCCTGCCGCGATGCCGACGAGAAGATCCGCCCCCATACCGTGCGCACCGCAGTGCGTTACCTGGCCGACACGCTACAGGCCGAGCCGGCCGAACTGCGCGCGGTGATCGGTGGCTTCGGTGAGCGGCATGTCGACGAGTTCCGCATCGGCTTTACCCGCCGCGGCAGCAACGATGTGCTCTATGGCGTGGTCTGGCCACTCTACGGTCGCGAGAATGTCGATGCCGATCTCGGCGACCACGAAAGCGCCGCTGAAGCGCCCCTCGATGCGGGCCCGCTCGATGAGCTGATTGCGTTGCTCAAGGAATCGGGCGTGACCGATGTGCGGCAGCATGCCGGACGCTTTGAGCCCGAGTATTGCGACGACTGCGGTGTGCCGCTCTACGCGGATCCGCTCGGCGAGATCGTGCACGCGGAAATGCCCGAGGACGTCCAGCCCGTGCAGCCGCATTTTCACTAAGCCTCACCGCGTCGGCGTTTCTTCGCCGGCGCGCTCCCGACGGATTCGAGGCGTGATCGGGTCTCGTCCCGGCTCGCATCCCCAGTCTCACCACGGATCTCATCTCCGGTCTCACCACGGGTCTCGCCTCGAAGCCCGGGTATGACTTCGACACCGACTTCAGATCCAGGCTCCGTTCCCGTCTCTCCCGGAGTCTCGCCCTGAAGCGGAGCGCCGGCTGACACCTCGTCTGCCCTCGATCGAGCGGGCGCCTGACACCGGTGCTTTCGGCCGCTGCCTTGGGGGCGCAAAGGGCCACGCTGGCTGGTGCGCCATCAGCGCGGGCGGCATTCGGTCCGCTTCGAAAGCCATGATGGGGCGCGCAGCCACGGACAGGGAAGTGGGCCGGGGAAGACCCGTGCCGACTGCTTGTCCGGCATGGGATCCGCCCTTTCCCATCGCCTGCCCTAGCTGCAATCGTCCGAAACAAGGGCAAGAAAACTCTCTGTTAGGGAGGTTTCATCATCGCAAAGCGACCTCCGAATCGCGCTTCAGTCGAAAGCGATAGCGGACCGCTCAAGATAAATCTAAGCTTGATTTAGGCGAACTCCATGTCGGGTTAGGCAACATTTGGCTATCGCAGCAAGCACTTCTCCGAATGAATCGGGTCGCGCACAACACGCTCCGGCCCTTGGTACCCCGCGCGAGATTTGTGCGAGTAAGATTACTTTCATGGGATTTATTTACGTACCCCTTCCATTACCCTGGATCGTCTGCGGCTGGCTCGTCGCGGCAGGCTCATGCGCGTACGCGATCTGGACGCGCCCCTTGCGCCGTCTGCGCAACGACACGCTCCAGCACCTGTGGCTCGCCACGGTTGTCACGTTCTCGGTCCTGTGGGCCATCGACCAGTGGTTCGGCGATGCTCCCACCTTCCACCTGCTCGGCGCCGCACTGATGGTCACCCTGTTCGATTGGGCGCTCGCACTGATCGGCATGAACGTGATGATCGCGCTATCGGCCCTGATGCTCGACGCCCCGCTCGACACGCTGGGGATCACGCTGGTGATGCTCGGTGGAGTGCCGGTGCTGGTGGCGCTGCTGCTGCAGCGCGCCATGTCGGCCTGGCTGCCACGTAGCCGTGCAGCATTTGTGGGCGGTCATGGCTTTGTGGCGCCTGCCCTGTCGCTGATTGCGGCAGCGCTGTCGGTGGGCCTGCTGCATGCCGCGCTAAGCGGCAGCTGGCAGGGTTTCCCGCCCGATTTCTGGAATCAGGTGCTGTGGGTCGCCGGTGGCGAAGCCTGGTTTTCGGGGATGCTGACGGCGATTCTCGCGGTGTACAAGCCCGCCTGGGTGACGACTTACGACGATCACCGCTATCATCTTGATCGTCGCTAGCCGCGATTACCTGAATCTGGATGGAACTCGGACACACGATCGGGTATCAGACAACAACAGAATCGCGGCTGCCCGCCGCCTGACGCGCCCGCCTTTGCCGGCGCGAGGCCCCCGGGCAGCCGACAACCCGTTCCACTCCGTAGCGCTTTCCCTTGTCCAAAGCTTCCGTACTCTCCAGTCTTTCACGCCTCTCACACTGCGCAACCGGCCTCGCGCTCCTGCTGGCTGCCTCGGTGGTCAGCCTCCCGGCACGCGCCGATCAACTCGACGAGCATAACGATCTCGTCAACAAGTACATCAGTGAGCAGCACGCCAACCCGATCGCCGCGGACTGCGCCGCACACGCGGTGTTCATCATCGGCACCTCACCCATCTACGATCATGTCGACTTCCCCCCCGATGCACTGACCGATGCGCATGCGTCGATTGAGCCATGGAACGGTGCGTTCGGCTCCGACAAGCAAAAGATCAAGGTCGACACGATGGTCAAGATCGAAGGGCTCGGCTACCGCAAGAGCGGGGGCGACACCGCCGACACACTCGATTTCCGCTGCGGTTACGCCGACAACAAGATGCTCGCGTTCGATTCGAACGAACCGAGCACCGGTGGGTCGGGCAAGAAGCACAGCGGCCGAGGGTCGACGCATGGCAAACACAGCGGCTCGAAGAGCTCGGCGCACGGCAGCAAGAAAACCCACCACTGATCTCTGCCCCATCGCGCGGGCAGCAGTCGCGTCACCGGGGTTGCCTGAGAGGTTGCCTGAGAGACCGCCGCATCGCGCGGCGTTTCCTGCCTGAGCGCATCGACAGCGATACGCTCAGGTCTCACTGAGAGACGGACTCAGGGATGCGGGAAGGCCTCGAGCTGCATCTCGATGGCCTCGAGCATCGCAGCCCCCAGCGAGGCGCTACGCGCACCATTCCAGCCCACCTCGGCGTCCGGATGGTTCGCGTTGTCCTTGAAGGGCATTTCGAGCGTCAGGGAAAGGCAACCGAAAGCGTGCCCCGCGTATTTCGAGGCCAGCGACAAGGCGTCCTCGCGGTACTTGTCGGCCTGATAGCCGTGTACATCCTGGAAGTCGTCCGCCACATCCTTGAAGAACTCGATGAAGCTGCGTTGTCGACGCGCCTGCTCCTCGGTGAAGTCGGGCAGCATTTCACTGCCGGCGACGAACACATACGGCAGCGTCTCGTCACCGTGAATATCGAAGAACATGTCGACACCGACACGATGCATCTCATCGCGCACGGCCTTGACCTCAGGGCTGCGTGCGGGATCGGGGTTCATCCATTCGCGGTTGAGGTTCGCACCGGCTGCATTGGTCCGCAGGTTGCCGAGCGCGGAGCCATCCGGATTCATGTTCGGCACGATATAAAAGGTCGCACGCGAGAGCAGGTCGGCGCCGAGCGAGTCTTCCTCGGCCCAGTCGCCCTGCGCCGCCAGACGCCCGAGCAGACCCTCGACAAACCATTCAGCCATCGTTTCGCCCGGGTGCTGGCGCGCGATGATCCAGATCTTCGGCTTGGCCGGATCGGCATCGCCCAGTGTGAGCAATTCCACCGGACGACCCTCGACGGACTGACCCAGATCCGTCAGCCGCGCGGCCGGATGGCGCTGCAGATGGCCGAGCACGACATCGTGGCGCGACTCGTCATAGGGCTCGAAGTACGCGTAGTAGACCGTATCGCACTCGGGCGTGTGCTCGATGGTGAGACGCTCGCCGTCATAGGAAGTCGGGACGCGAAACCAAGCAAGCCGGTCGTAGCTGGCCACAGCCGAATAGTCGCGCCAGCCGTCCGGGAACGCGCATTGGGCGGCGTTCTCGAAGACGAAACGGCAGGCCTCGTCACGCGCGCCGTTGACGCGAAAGTAAAACCATTGTGCGAAATCGGCACGGGTATCGGCGCGCACGCGCAGGCGCACATCGTCGGCACGCACGGCCGAAATGACCTCGATGGCCCCACCGTCGAAACGGCTCGTAATGCTCAGTGTCATGAATCCCTCTTACTCGACGTTTTCCGCTCGCATTGTCGGCCGTCTCGCTCCATTACGCTACTGCGACGCGCCGGCGGAACACCCAGGTCTGCTCGCTCGAGACATCGGCCGCGAACTGGTAACCCTCGCTGTCGAACGTCTTGAGCTGGTCGGGTTCCTGCACCCGGTTGACGACGGCGTAACGGGCCATCAGCCCGCGCGCGCGTTTCGCATAGAAACTGATGATCTTGTAGCGGCCGCTCTTGAAGTCTTCGAAGACCGGGGTAATGACCGGCGCGTCGAGCTGCTTGGGCCGCACCGAGCGGAAATACTCTTCGGAGGCGAGGTTGACCAGCGCCTTCGAGGCGGCGCGGCGGCTGCCGAGTTCATCGTTGAGCGCGTGGGTAATGCGGTCGCCCCAGAAGGCATAGAGATCGCGTCCACGGGCCGTGCCGAGCCGGGTGCCCATCTCGAGCCGGTAGGGTTTCATGAGGTCAAGGGGACGCAGCACGCCATAGAGACCCGAGAGGATCCGCACATGGCGTTGCGCGTATTCGAGGTCGGCCTCGGCGAGCGAAGGCGCATCGAAACCCCCATACACATCGCCGTTGAAGGCGAGCACGGCCTGCTTCGCATTGGCGGGGCTGAAGCGGGGGCTCCAGTCTTGATAGCGTTTGAAATTGAGTTCGGCGAGGGGATCGGAGATGCTCATCAGCGAACCGATCGAGGCTGGCGACAAGCCGCGCAGGGTATCGATCAATTCAGCCGAATGGTCCACGAAAGCCGGCTGGGTATGCCGGCTCACATGAGGCGGTGTCGTGTAGTCGAGCGATTTTGCAGGGGATAGAACGATTATCATTAGGGCGCGCCGCCGCTTGAGCGGCTGAACATAACGGCTTTATTGTATCGAATGAGTTTTTTGACTGCCGAACACACACCTCGTGTCGTACTCGATTCGAATGTCTGGATCGACATCCTCGTGTTCGACGACCCCGCCACCCGCCCCATTGCCGACGCGCTGAGCGCCGGCAGCATCGAGGCCGTGATCGATGCGCGCTGTCTCGCCGAACTGACACGCGTGCTCGACTACCCGCAATTCGCGCGCTTCGACGTCGACAAAGCGGCCGCGCTCGCCCAAGTGGCGGCGTGGACCGAGCTGGCTTCGCCACCGCCCGAGGCCGTGATCGCGCAGGCGCAACGGGCGGCGGTCAAGGCGGCCGCCGCAGAAGGCGCCACTGGGCTCGCGTATGGGCCTGCCGCCGGCACGGCGGACGCCGAGGCTATCGCAGCATCCACGGCCAATGCGCCGCCCGCATCGGTCTCCCCTGCGCTGCTACCGCCCATTGAGCGCCCGCTGCCGCAGTGCCGGGACCGCGACGATCAGAAGTTTCTCGAACTCACCCGGCACGTGGGCGCGACGTGGCTCGTCAGCAAAGACCGTGAGCTGCTCAGGATGGCCAAACGGATCGCGCGCGATTTCGGTTTTTCGATTGGCCTGCCCGCCGCTTTCACAGCGGCCTGTCTGCCGCCGTGAAAGCGAGTCACTGAACGTGGCCCGGTCGCCCCCGGCGCGCCGGGCGTGGCCGGCCATCGACTGAAGTCAACTGAGGCATACTTGTTATTTGTTGGTTGATCCCACCCGCGTGCTCCCCACTCTCGTCAAGCCATGAACGCTCAGCCGCAAGCCGCTTTCTCCGCCGATGCCCTGCAGTCTCGTCTGCCGAAGGTCGGCACGACGATCTTCACCGTCATGTCCGCGCTCGCGAGTGAACGCGGCGCGGTCAATCTGGGCCAGGGCTTTCCCGATTTCGACTGCGATCCGCGCATCATCGACGCGGTCACGCAGGCGATGCGCGCAGGCGCCAATCAGTATCCGCCGATGGCCGGCATGCCAGCGCTGCGCCAGGCCATCTCGGCCAAGCTCTCGGCGATCTACGGCCACCACTACGATGCCGACAGCGAGATCACCGTCACGGCCGGCGCGACGCAGGGTCTGCTGACCGCGATTCTCGCGGTAGTTCATCCGGGCGATGAAGTCATCGTGATCGAACCGAACTACGACAGCTACTTGCCCGCGATCGAACTCGCTGGCGGCACGCCCGTCTTCGTCACCCTCGAGGCGCCCGACTACGCGCTGCCGTTCGACCGGCTGGCTGCCGCGATCACGCCCCGCACGCGGCTCATCATCATCAACACCCCGCACAACCCGACCGGCACCATCTGGCGCGCGGACGACATGCGCAAGCTCGAAGCGATCGTGCGCGACACGCAGGCGCTCGTCGTGTCCGACGAGGTCTACGAACACATGGTCTACGATGGCCAGCGCCATGAGAGCGTTTCGCGCTACCCCGAACTGGCCGCGCGCAGCCTGGTCGTGTCGAGCTTCGGCAAGACCTATCACGTGACCGGCTGGAAGGTCGGCTACGTCGCCGCGCCGCGTGCGCTGACTGCGGAATTCCGCAAGGTCCATCAGTTCAATGTGTTCACGGTGAACACGCCGATGCAGGTCGGGCTTGCCCAGTACATGGCCGACCCGACGCCCTATCTCGAGCTGCCGGCGTTCTACCAGCGCAAGCGCGATCATTTCCGCGCGGGCCTCGACGGCACGCGCTTTCGCATGCTGCCCTGCGATGGCACCTACTTCCAGTGTGTCGACTATTCGGCGATCAGCGATCTGCCCGAAGCCGAATTCGCCAAATGGCTGACGGCCGAGATCGGCGTGGCCGCGATTCCCGTGTCCGCGTTCTATCACGAGCCGCATGAGTCGGGCATCGTACGATTCTGCTTCGCGAAAAAGGAAAGTACGCTCGACGAAGCACTCAAGCGATTGGCCAGCCTTTAAGTCGTGCCTGGAAAGACTATCCAGGTCATCGGGCCCATTGCGCGTTCTGAGAGCCGGCCCTAAAAACCCGTCCGACTGAATCCGTCTCGATTCAAGAACGTAGGCGACGCCTGACCGAACCCGATCAGACGTCGCTCGACCGAACAGTCTTAAGACGACATAAGAATTATCAAATACAACATCCTGGAGGCCACCATGCCGATGCTGACACTCGTCGCGGAATCGATCCCGACGCCCCTGCCCGCCTCGACAACCGGACATGCCCGATGAGCGCCGAACTCAAGACGGCGATGAACGGTGCGACGCTGATCCTCACGGTGTCGAACCCCGGTGGGCGCCTGGTCCATCCCGACCTGTTCGCCTCCGCCGTCGAAGCACTCGATGTGGCGGAGCGCGATGATGAAACGCATGCGGTCATCATCAACGGACTGGATGGCTTGGTCAGCATATCCGGTAATCTTCGCGACCTCGCCGACAGGCGCCTTCCGGACCAGGCTGCGCTCGCCACTCAAATCGAGCGTTTTGCGAGTTGGCTCGACGCGTTGCGCACCTTCACCAAGCCGGTGATCGCCGTGGTCGAACGCAGCGCCGATGGCGCGGGTCTGGCCCTCGCGCTGGCTTGCGACTTTGTGGTCGCGGACGAAAACGCGAGCTTCAGCGTGCCGCAGTCCGCCGCGGGCATGCCGCCCGACAGCGGTCTGTCGTGGCTTGCCTCGCGCCGCCTGCCGCGGGCGCTTGCCAACGAGATGGTGCTGACGGGCAGTACGCTTGATGCCGCACGGCTCTACCATGCGGGGGTCGTCAATCGGCTCGCTGAGAATGGCCGCGCGCTCGAAGCCGCGATCGACTGGGCCGAAGCGCTCGGCGCGCTGGCACCGGGCGTATTCGCCCACGGCAAACGCCTGCTCGACGAAGCGCCAGAGCGCGATCTGCAAGCGCAGATGCAGGCTGAAGGCGACGCGCTGATCGGCTTGTTGAGCTGAGCGAGCACACGTTTGCTCGCCAGGACATCGCATCAAGGAGGAGACATGAGCACCGATTTTTCTGCGTTTGTCGGCAGCGGCCCGGTATCGGCACGTCATCGCTTTGATGTCGAGGCGCTCGATGCGTGGCTCACCTCCCACGTCGACGGCTATCGCGGGCCACTGAGCGTCGAGCAGTTTGCAGGCGGTCAGTCGAATCCGACCTACAAACTCATCACGCCGGACCGCACCTATGTCATGCGCGCCAAACCGGGGCCGGCCGACAAGCTGCTGCCTTCGGCCCACGCGGTTGATCGCGAATACCGCGTGATGTCGGCGCTCGCCGGCACCGCCGTACCGGTCGCACAGATGTACGCCTTGTGCGATGACGAAAGCGTGCTCGGGCGTGCGTTCTATGTGATGGAGTATGTCGACGGCCGCGTGCTCTGGGACCCGGCGTTGCCCGGGCTCTCGAACGCCGAACGCGAAGCGGTCTACGACGAGATGAACCGGGTGATCGCCGCGCTGCATCGTGTCGATGTCGAAACAGTCGGCCTGAAGGACTACGGCAAGCCAGGCGACTATCTGAAACGCCAGATCGCGCGCTGGACACGTCAGTATCGCGCCTCGGAAACGACCCAGATCGACGCCATGGATCGCCTGATCGACTGGCTGCCGAGTGCCGCACAGAACGTCGATGCCACCACCGAACGCAGCGCGATCGTGCATGGCGACTTCCGTCTCGACAACCTGTTATTTGCGCACGATGCGCCGCGCGTGCTCGCCGTGCTGGACTGGGAACTCTCGACGATCGGCGACCCGCTGGTGGACTTCTCGTACCACTGCATGGCCTGGCATATCGCACCGGGGCAATTCCGCGGCATCGCGGGAGTCGACCTTGCCGCGCTCGGCATCCCTGACGAAGCGAGTTATATCGCGCGTTACCAGGTGCGCACGGGCTTCGATATTCCGGCGAACTGGAATCTCTATCTCGCCTACAACATGTTCCGGATCGCCGGCATTTTGCAGGGCATCATGAAGCGTGTGGTCGAAGGCACGGCATCGAGTCAGCAAGCGCTCGAAGCGGGCCGTGCGGCTGCGCCGATGGCCGAACTCGGCTGGCGCTACGCTCTGAAAGCCGGGGCCTGAGAGCCCCGACGCTGAATCATTGCAGCGGGCCCTCGAGCGCTGCGGGAATAGGCAGCGCGAGCACGTCGATGCCCTCCTCGATCAGCTCGCGCGTCTGCTCGGCGCTCGCGATACCGCGAATGCCTCGGGCCGGTGCTTCATCGTAGTGAATCTTGCGGGCTTCCTCGGCGAAGCGGTCGCCGACATTCTCGGTCTTTGCAATCAGCTCACGCGCGGCCAGCATGTATTGCCGCTGCAGTTCGCGCATCGCCTCGGGCGGCAACGCGGGCACACCTGCCTTACCCGGGCCGCCAGCAGAGCCGCCTGCGGCGTCAGCACGCTCGGCCTCCGTCTCTCGCGTGCCGCGATCATCCTTCGCATCGCGACCGTCTCGTCCTTCTCGCTCGCCCTCACGGCGCGTCACCGGGGCCGTCGCGCCCGACAAATTCAGGCGCGGCGCTGAAGGCAGCTTGCCGATTTCGTCGGAGCCGCAGATCGGGCAGCCGATCATCCGCTTCGCATGCTGCGACTCATAGTCCGCATCCGAGCCGAACCAGCCCTCGAAGCGGTGATCGCTCGCGCAACGCAGATCGAATACTTTCATGATGGGCGCAACGCGCTCAGAGCGCCGGCTCGCCGAACGTCCAGGTGCCGGAAAGAATCTTCTCGAGCCAGAACGTACCGATGATTGTCTTCACATCGCTGATGCGGCCCGACTTGATCCACTCGAGCATCTGCGGCAGATCCGTCGTAAAAGTCTCGAGGAATTCATGTTCGTCGAGCTTGCGTTCGCCAGCGGTCAGCCCACGTGCAGCAAACAAGTCGATGAATTCGGTCGAGTACGAGCACACGGGGTGAATGCGGGTCAAAAAGAAGAATTCCTTGGCCGAATACCCGGTTTCCTCGAGCAGCTCGCGACGCCCACAGGTCAGCGAGCTTTCGTTCGGGTCGAGCTTGCCAGCCGGATATTCGATGATGACCTGGTCAATCGGGTAGCGGAACTGGCGCTCGACGAGCACACGGCCATCGTCGAACACCGGCAGGATCATCACGGCGCCCGGATGGACAATGTACTCGCGGGTCGTGATCGCGCCGTCAGGCAGCGAGATCCGGTCGCGTCGCACGTCGAGGAAGCGGCCCTTGAGCAGTTGCTCCCCGTCGAGCCGGGTTTCGATCAGCCCGGCATCTTCACTACGGTCGAGATTGTCTGCCACGCGCAACTCCGGAAACTTCAACGATATTTGACGAGATAGCGGCAGGTATAGCCGGGAAAAGCGAACACTAGGAAAAGACAGAAGGTGATGGCATAGAACTGCCACTCCTGCGCAAACATATTGCCGGCCTGTGCCTCGAGCGCCTTGCCGACGGCGCCGACCACGAAGTACAGCACGACCAGCTCCGCAAGGCGCCACCAGGCGCTCTTGCGGCCGTTACGCAAGGGAATGACGAGCAGCAGACGCTGGTTCGCGAACGGCAGGTTGGCACAGACCAACCCCAATAAAACGATAAACCAGCCTGCTGCGGACATACGTACCAGCGCTTACGGTGTGAGTTGGTGGACTGCCTGGAGGCAGACATTCATCAGCGGGCCCGGAAGAATCCCGAGCACGAGAATGGCCAGGCCGTTGACCACCAGCAAGGCACGCGCGCCGCCATAGGCACCGATCGGCGCTTCGTCAACCGGATCGTCGAAGTACATGATCTTGACGATGCGCAGGTAGTAGAACGCCCCGAACACCGAGGTGATCACAGCCAGCACGGTCAGCCAGGTCAGGCCCGCGTTGACGGTCGCTTCAAGCACGGCAAGTTTCGCATAGAACCCGACGGTCGGCGGAATACCGGCCAGCGAGAACATCAGCAGCAACATCACGAACGCATAGATCGGGTGACGGCGATTCAGGCCGCGCAGGTCGTCGATCATCTCGCATTCGAAATCGCGGCGCGAGAGCAGCATAACGATGCCGAAGGTCCCGAGCGTCGACACCAGGTAGATCACGCTATAGAACATCGCCGAACTGTAGGCACCCGCGGCGCCGTCCGCCTTGCCGTCGACCACGCCCGAGAGCAGGCCGAGCAGGACGAAGCCCATATTGGCGATAGCCGAATACGCGAGCATCCGCTTGATGTTCTTCTGCACGATCCCGGTGATGTTGCCGACGATCAGCGAGAGTGCCGCGAGAATCACCAGCATCTGCTGCCAGTCAGCCGCATACGGCAGCAGCGCGATTACGAGGAAACGCACACCCCACGCAAAGGCCGCGACCTTCGGTCCGCCGCCGGTAAGCAGCGTCATGGCGGTCGGGGCGCCGTGATACACGTCGGGCACCCACATATGGAACGGTACCGCGCCCATCTTGAAGGCGATCGCCGCCACCACGAAGATCACGCCGAACAGCACAACCGAGCTTTCAACCCGGCCCGAAGCGAGAATCTTGAAAACTTCGTTGAGATTTAGCGTGCCGGTCGCGCCGTACAGCATCGAGATGCCATAGAGCAGGAAGCCCGAGGCCAACGCGCCAAGCACGTAGTACTTCATCGCGGCTTCTGTCGACTGCGGAGCGCTGGTGCGCAGCGCGATCACCGAGTACAGCGACAGCGACATCAGTTCGAGACCGAGATACAGCGTCAGGAAGTTGTTGCCCGAGATCATCACGAGCTGGCCCAGCAGCGCGAACATCCCCAGCAGGTAGAAGTCGCCGCGGAACAACTCGCGTTCCTCGACGTACTTGCGCGAGTAGACGATCGACACCGCATAACCGAGCGAGACGAAAGCCTTCATGACGTTGGCGAAAGGATCGACCACGTACATGTTCGTGAAGAACAACTGGCTGCCGCCGTTGAGCGCGTTGACCGCATACCAGACCGCGGCGACCAGCGACGACAGCACTGCGATCCCGTAGGTCGTCTTGCGGCCTTCGAGACCGAAGACCAGGTCATTGAGCCAGGCGACCACGACAGCGGCCATCAGCAGCGCGTCGGGCAGAATCAAATAAGTGTTTTGCATGGTGGTGAGTGTCGTCCGCTCTTATTGCAGCTTCGACTGCGCGACGTGCGAGAGAAGATTCGCCACGGACGCGTGCATCGGGTCGGTAAAGTACTTCGGATACAGGCCCATGAACAGTACGAGCAGGCCCAGCACCATCAGCATCCAGAATTCACGCGATCCGACGTCGATCAGCGCCTTCACGTGGCCATTGGCAATCGAGCCAAAGTACACGCGCTTGTACATCCACAGCGAGTAAGCCGCGCCGAGGATCAGCGTGAACGTCGCGAGGAAGGCAATCCAGAAGTTGAACTTGACCGCCGCGAGAATCACCATGAACTCGCCCACGAAACCGCTGGTGCCCGGCAGGCCGCAGTTGGCCATCGTGAAAAGCATGGCGAGTGCCGCGAACTTCGGCATCACGTTCACCACACCGCCGTACTCGGCGATGTTGCGGGTATGCATGCGGTCATAGAGCACGCCGATGCAGAGGAACATCGCGCCCGAGATGAAACCGTGCGACACCATCTGCACGATCGCGCCCTCGGTGCCGAGCTGGCTGAAGAGGAAGAAGCCCAGCGTGACAAAGCCCATGTGCGCAATCGACGAATACGCGACGAGCTTCTTCATGTCGGTCTGCACGAGCGCGACCAAACCGATGTAGATCACCGCCACGAGCGACAGCGTGATTACGACAGGCGCGAGCAAATGGCTCGCATCCGGCGCGATCGGCATCGAGAAGCGCAGGAACCCGTAGGCGCCCAGCTTCAGCATGATCGCCGCCAGCACGACCGAGCCGCCGGTCGGCGCTTCAACGTGGGCGTCAGGCAACCAGGTGTGAACCGGCCACATCGGCACCTTGACCGAGAACGCCGCGAAGAACGCGAGGAAGAGCAGCACCTGCGGCGTCATGCCGAGCGGCGCCTTGGCCCACGTCGCCATGTCGAACGAACCCGTCACGGTGTACAGGTAGATCAGCGCCACCAGCATCAACAGCGAGCCGAGCAGCGTGTAGAGGAAGAACTTGAACGCCGCGTAGACGCGGTTCGCCCCGCCCCACACCCCGATGATCAGGTACATCGGGATCAGCGTGGCCTCGAAGAACACGTAGAACAGCAAGCCGTCCATCGCGCAGAACACGCCGATCATGAGGCCCGAGAGGATCAGGAAGGCCGCGAAGTACTGCGCGACATTCTTGGTGATCACTTCCCAGCCGGCGATCACGACGATCACCGTGATGAACGCGGTCAGCACGACAAACCAGACCGAGATGCCGTCGACACCCAGGTGGTAGGTGATCTTGAAGCGGGTGATCCAGTCAGCCGATTCGACGAACTGCATCGCCGCGCTGCTGTTGTCGAACTGCGAGATCAGCGGCAGCGTCACCAGGAAGCCGAGGATCGAGCCGATCAGCGCGATCCAGCGGACAGTGCCCGGGTTACGGTCATTGCCGATCGCGAGAATCAGCACGCCGACAATCATCGGCAGCCAGATCGCGATACTTAGAAGCGGAAAAGATTGCATCATGTCCCTCGCCTTATTTTCCGCCGATCGTTACAAATAGCGTCAGGAGCGCCAGCATGCCGATGATCATCGCGAATGCGTAGTGATAGATATAGCCTGACTGAAGGAAGCGCAGCACACCGCCGAACCATCCGACCGCGCGCGCGCTGCCGTTGACGATACCGTCGATGACCACCTGGTCGCCCTCTTTCCACAGGCCCGTGCCAATCGCCACGGCGCCGCGTGCAAAGACGACTTCATTGAACTTGTCGATGTAGTACTTGTTATCGAGCAGACGGTAAATGAACGGGAAACGCGCAGCGACCTTAGCCGGCAGTTCCGGGCGCTTCATGTAGAAGAACCACGCGACGATCACGCCGGCCGCAGCCAGGTAGACCGGCAGGCCCGCCACCGAATGCACGCCCATGTCGAACCAGCCATGGAACTCTTCGCCCATCTGCGAGAGGGCCGGGTGATTCGCGGCGATCTCGATGACCTTGTCGAACACCACGCCGTGGGCGAAGAAATCGCCGAACAGCATCGGGCCAACGGTCATTGCGCCGATGATCACAGACGGAATCGCGAGCAGCACGAGCGGCAGCCAGATCACCCAAGGCGATTCATGCGGCTCGACCGGACCATGACCATGGTCGTCGTGACCGGGCGCAGCATGGCCATGATCGTCCGCATGCGCGGCATGAGCCGCATGGGCAGGAGCGTGGCCGTGATCCGCGTCATGGCCGTGGTCTGCACCGTGCGCGCCATGTGCGTCCGGAAGATCCGGCACCTCGGGTTCGACGATATGGACCATCGGGAACGGCGGATTGCGGAAACGCTCTTCGCCGTGGAACACGAGGAAGTACAGGCGGAACGAATACAGTGCCGTGACGAACACGCTGGCGACGACCGCGAAGTACGCGAAACCCGAGCCCGGCAGATGCGACAGCTTGACCGCGTCGATGATCGAGTCTTTCGAGTAGAAGCCCGAGAAGAACGGCGTACCGATCAACGCGAGATTGCCGAGCAGCATCGTGATCCAGGTGATCGGCATGTACTTGCGCAGACCGCCCATATTGCGCATGTCCTGATCGTGGTGCATGCCGACGATGACCGAGCCCGCCGCGAGGAACAGCAGCGCCTTGAAGAACGCGTGCGTCATCAGGTGGAACACGGCCACCGGGTAGACCGAGGCGCCCAGTGCGACGGTCATGTAGCCGAGCTGCGAGAGCGTCGAGTATGCAACCACGCGCTTGATGTCGTTCTGCACGACCCCGAGGAAGCCCATGAACAGCGCGGTAATCGCACCGATCACCATCACGAACGACAGCGCGCTATCCGACAGTTCGAACAGCGGCGACATCCGCGTGACCATGAAGATACCGGCGGTCACCATGGTGGCCGCGTGGATCAGTGCCGAGATCGGCGTCGGGCCTTCCATCGAGTCCGGCAGCCAGACGTGCAGCGGGAACTGTGCCGACTTGCCCATCGCGCCGATGAACAGGCAGATACAGGCCACCGTCAGCAAACCCCAGTGCGTGCCCGGGAAAACCATGCCGGCCATCTGGGTGCGCTGGGCAAAGACTTCACCGTAATTCAGCGAACCGGCGAAGGCGAGCAGCAGGCCGATACCGAGCAGGAAACCGAAGTCACCGACGCGGTTCACCAAGAAGGCCTTCATGTTCGCGTACACCGCTGACTGGCGGGTGTAGTAGAAGCCGATCAGCAGGTACGAGACGAGGCCCACCGCTTCCCAGCCGAAGAACAGCTGCAGGAAGTTGTTGCTCATCACGAGCATCAGCATCGAGAACGTGAACAGCGAGATGTACGAGAAGAAGCG
>JAMFSK010000026.1 GCA_026225235.1 Burkholderiales bacterium | reverse complement strand
GTACGCCAATCGGTTCGCCCGTTTCCTCGCACCAGCCGTATTCACCCGATTCGATCCGGGCGAGTGACTGCTGAACCTTCTTCAGCAGCTTGCGTTCGCGGTCGCGCGTGCGCAATTCAAGCGCATGCTCTTCCTCGATCGTCGCGCGGTCGGCCGGATCCGGCACGATCACGGTTTCGCGAAGGTTTTCGGTCGTTTGTCCCGCGTTGCGAAGAATCTCCGCCTGAAGCTGTTCGAGCCGAGCTTTGAAGAACGCGAGCTGATCTTCGTTCATGTAATCCTTCTCGCTCATCTTCAGGATTTCGGCTTCGGTCAAGAGTCGTTTCGTCGTCATCTTGCTTGCTATCTTCCGTGCGGGTATCAACCCGCTTTGCAATGTCCGCTACGGGCGGCAACTCGGTCCGGCACCGATGATCAGGGCTTGAACCGCGCCGCGCCCGGCGCGGGGCCGAACTCCCTGGAGTCTCCAGTGGGGACGTATTGTAACTGAATCGCAAATGCGAAAACCGGATGTCGACGATTGAAACGACTTTCTTCAATACGCGCTTCTTAGGCGAGGCAGGCAGTCAGCCCATCGATAATCAGGTCTTGCGGTAAATCGACGCCGATGAACACCATTTTGTTGGACTTTTCGTCCGCCGGCTGCCAGCGCGAGGCCAGATCGCTGCCCATCATCTGGTGAACGCCCTGAAAAACAACACGGCGATCGACGCCCTTCATATATAGCACGCCCTTATAGCGAAGCATCCGTTCGCCGTAAATCTGCAACACCCCGCCCAGGAAATCCTCGAGCTTCTTCGAATCAAACGGACGTTGGCTACGGAAGACGAAAGACTTGATCTTGTCGTCGTGGTGAGCGTGGTGCGCGTGGTTGTGGCCTGAGTGGTCGTGCCCCTCGTGTGCGCACTCGCCATGGTCGTGGTCGCAGTCGGCGTGATCATGGCCGTCGTGCGCATGCGCGTGGTCGTGATCGTGCTCATCCTCGGCGAGGAAATCGGGGTCGATCTCGAGCTTCGCGTTGAGGTTGAAACCCTTGAGATCAAAAATCTGCTTGATGTCCGCTTCGCCGAAGTTGACCGTCGTGATCGGCGCGCGCGGGTTCATGTGCACCAGGCGGTGGCGCAGGTCGGAGAGCACGCTCTCGTCAACGAGGTCCGATTTCGTCACAAACAACCGGTCGGCAAAACCGACCTGCCGCTGCACCACTTCATGCTCGTCGAGCTGCTGGTTCGCATGCTTCGCGTCCACCAACGTGATGACGGCGTCGAGCAGGAAGTCCGAAGCGATCTGATCGTCGATAAAGAATGTCTGCGCCACCGGACCCGGATTGGCGAGACCGGTCGTCTCGATCACCACACGGTCGAAATTGAGCGTGCCAGCGGTGCGTTGTGCGGCGAGATCGCCAAGCGCACGGACCAGATCGCCCCGGATCGTGCAGCAAATGCAGCCATTGCTCATCTGAACGATCTGCTCGGTGCTTTCCTGCACGAGGATTTCGTTGTCGATGTTCTCCTCGCCGAACTCGTTTTCGATCACGGCGATGCGCATGCCGTGCTTTTCGCCGAGGATGCGTTTGAGCAGGGTGGTCTTCCCGCTGCCGAGGAAGCCGGTCAGGATGGTGACCGGAATCATGGTGTTTGCCGTGCTAGCCATAGTGCGAACTCGTCTCGAAGAATCGCCGCGCGCCCTTTGTGGCTGGGGCTCGGCGGAAGAATCGGGGGCGCCGGCGCGCGTCCGGCCGGCGTAATAACATTACATTGAAGCACACGTGTCAAGGTCGCCGCAATTAACCCGGTCGGCGACGCGGGGACACACGGCCCACTACATGCGTTGCAACCAGAGCCCTTTCAAGTACTCCCCTTCCGGAAAACTCGCGAGCATCGGGTGGTCGACGCCCGCGCCGAGCCGGCCCAGAATCCGCACGTCGACACCCGCGTCGGCTGCCGCGCCGGCGACAATTTTCTGGAATAACAATGCATCGATCGCGCCGGAACAGGAATACGTCGCCAGCAGGCCGCCCGGACGCAGCAGCTTGAAGCCCGACAGGTTGATGTCCTTATAGGCGCGGGCTGCCCGGTCGATATGTTGCTGCGACGGCGCGAATTTAGGCGGGTCGAGCACAACGAGATCGAATCGCTCGCCACCCTCATGGAGTGCGCGCAGCGTCTTGAACGCGTCGGCATCGAGCCATTGTGCCCGAGCCGGGTCAAATTCGTTGGCAAGCACATTTGCCTGAGCGGTCTCCAGCGCGTCGCCCGAGGAGTCGATCGAGACCACCCGCGTCGCGCCGCCCTTGAGGGCCGCGAGTGAAAAACCCCCGGTATAGCAAAAGCAGTTGAGTACTTCACGATCCCGCGCATGGCGGGCGATCAGCGCACGATTGTCGCGTTGATCGATATAAAACCCCGTTTTGTGGCCCCGGCGTACGTCAACCCGGTACCGTACCCCGCCTTCGTCGATGAGCAGCCAGTCCGGCGGTTCGTCGCCGGCGAGCACGCCAGTCGTCTGTTCGAGACCCTCTTTCTCGCGAATCGACACATCCGAGCGCTCATAGACGTTCGGGCAACCCGTTGCTCCCACTAGTGCGGAGACGATGGCCGCTTTCCACTGTTCGACGCCAACCGCCATGAACTGGCAGACCAGTTGCTCGCGGCTTCCGTCGACTGCGCGGTAGTGATCGACGATCAGGCCCGGCAGGCCGTCGGCCTCACCGAAGATCAACCGCACCGCGCCCGTTCCCGTCACCATCGCGCGACGATGCTCGAGCGCACGCTGGACGCGGCGCTTGAAGAAGGCGTGGTCGACCGGCTCGTTCTCGTCGAGCGTCCAGGCCCGTGCCCGGATCGACGAGAGTGGGCTGTACGAGGCGCGGGCGAGGAAGCGCCCGTCATGCGCGCGCACCACGACGGTCGCGCCAGGCGCGGGCTGGCCATCGACCCGGTCGATCGCGTTCACATACAGCCACGGATGCCGGCGCAGGAGGGATTTCTCCTTGCCGGGCTTTAAAGTCAGCGTATTCATGGGTCAGGAAGGCGGGCGAAGTTGGCGCCCGCTCGAAAAGGACAACGCGGCAGAACGCGCGCAAGAGGCGAATCAGGTCAGCCGGGACTGGAATCAAGCCGGGGTAAAACACAGGCGGAACACGCGCCAGAGCCGGGTGTGCTCGCGGGGGCCTCCCACTCAGGGGCCCCACGACAAGCCCGCCATCATCCGCGCAATCGTCGCGCCCTACGAGCGTTTTTTCGCCCGCGGATGGGCCGCATCATAGACCTTCGCGAGATGCTGGAAGTCGAGCGACGTGTAGATCTGGGTGGCGGAGATACTGGCGTGGCCGAGCATTTCCTGGACGGCGCGCAGGTCGCCGCTCGATTGCAGCACATGCGTCGCGAAGGAGTGCCGCAGCACGTGCGGGTGAACATTGGCCGGCACGCCAGCCGCCTGCGCGAGGCGCTTGACCCGGTCGCGCACGACGCCCGGCGCCATGCGCCGGCCCCGGGCGGAAAGGAACAGGGGCTCGGGGGGCAAATCGGGCTTGAGCCACTGGTCGCGCACGGCGACCCAGGCGCGCAGGGCGTCGAGTGCCTTGCTGCCCACCGGCACGATGCGCTGACGCTTGCCCTTACCGGTGACATGCACGTCGCCCGCTTCGAAATCTACCCAGCCGAGCGAGCGATAGCCGTTCGCGTCGATGTAACGCGCATCGAGGTCGACGAGTTCGGCCAACCGCAGGCCCGACGAATAGAACAGTTCGAGGATCGCGTGATCGCGCGCACTTTCAACGGGATCGTCGGCGTGCAGCGCCGGCCCGTTCATCAGGCGCGCGGCATCGTCCGCCGAAATCGCCTTCGGCAGCGTCCGCGGCCGTTTCGGCGCGCGCACGGCGGCAACCGGGTTCGCCGCCAGTTCATGATGAAGGGCAACCCAGCGATAGAAGCTGCGCCAGACAGACAGGCGATGCGCGATTGAGCGCGAGGCAAGCCCCGCGGCATGGGCTCGCGCGGCCGCACCGCGGATGTCGACCGAACTGAGCGTGACGAGCGGTCGTTTGCCGGCCAGCGCGCGGAGTTCGCTCATTTCGTGCGCGTAGCCGCGCAGCGTATGGTCCGAAAGCTTCCGCGCATATCTGAGCGAATCGAGATAGCCGGTGACCAGGACATCCGGCGTCTCTTCGGCGTCGCCGACGGGCGCGGAGTTGTCGGTGTCCATATCAGGCGGCGCGCTCAGTGCGCGAGCAGGCGGCTGAGCGCCGAACTCGCCAGCGAGCCGATCTGCGACAGGAAGTCGGTGCCCATGCCCTCATGGAAGCGACGCAGGTCGGGCGAACCCATCACGAGCAGGCCGAACGCATTGGCGCCCTCGTCGCGTTGCGGGTCCCGCAGCGCGACGAGCGCGATCGAGGCCGGCCCGCCGCCGTTCGATGCCGTCTCTTCGTTCTCGTCCGCCCCGATGGCGACGCTGCGCACCTCGGCCGCCGCGCCGGCGGCGAGCCATTGGGCCGCCTCAAAGCCGGTATTGGCCCCGCAATAGGGCGTCGCGAGGCTGTTCGCAAAGATCCGGACTTCTTCGCCGACATAGCGCGAGAAGTCGGCCATCGCATAGGTATCCGCGACATCCCAGAGCCGCAAAGCGGCGAGCGGCACGTCGAAAACCTCGAGCAAACCCCGCGTGACGGTCGTCGGCAAGGCATGCGGATCGCGCTCGGCGAGCACGCGGGCGGTCCAGCGCGTGAAACGCGCCGCAATGCCGTCGTTCTCATGGCCGTAGCGCAACAGTTCGGCGAGACGGCGCTCGATCTGTTTGTTCTTGTCACGCAGCATGTCCATCTGCCGTTCCTGCAGCGAGACGGCGCGATTGCCATGCGGACTGAGCAGCTTCACATTTGCGAGCAGCTCGGCGTGACGTTCGAAAAATTGCGGATTCGCGAGCAGGTAGTCTGCGATTTCGCGTTCATTAAGCGGCATGGATGCAACCCGTAGTCAGACTTCGATAGAGCCTTCAAAAACTGTCGTCGCCGGGCCGGCCATCGTGACTTGCCCGCCTTCCCAACTGATCGTCAGATCACCGCCATGCGTATGCACGCGCACCGGTGAGTCGAGCAGTCCGCGGCGAATTCCCGCGACCACCGCGGCACAGGCGCCTGTGCCGCACGCCAGCGTCTCGCCGGCGCCGCGCTCGTACACCCGCAGATTGATTTCCTGCCGGCCGAGCACTTGCATGAACCCGGCGTTGACCCGCTGCCGGAAGCGCGAATGGCTTTCGATCAGCGGGCCATCGTGACTCACCGGCGCCTTCTCCGTATCGGCCACGACCTGGACCGCATGCGGATTGCCCATCGAGACCACGGAGACCCAGGTCGTCGCGCCGGCGACATCGAGCGGCCACAGCGTATCGCTTGCTTCGCTTCGCGAGGCGAGGCCTTCGGCGTCAAACGGAATCTCGACGGGCTCGAATGCCGGCACACCCATTTCGACTTCAACATCGCCGTCGGCGCGCATCGTCAGTGTCAGCACGCCGTGCCAGACCTGCACCCGGACTCGAAACTGGTCGGTCAGGCCCCGGTCGCGCACGAACTTGACAAAGCAGCGCGCGCCATTGCCGCAGTGTTCGACCTCGCCGCCATCGGCGTTAAAAATCCGATAACGAAAATCGACGCCTTCGATGGTCGGCTTCTCGACCACGAGCAGCTGGTCCGCGCCGACGCCGAAGTGGCGATCGGCCAGACGACGGATCTGCGTGGCATCGAGCGTAAAGGGGCGTTCGATACCGTTGATCACGACGAAATCGTTGCCCGCGCCCTGCATTTTGGTGAAATTCAGCTTCATGTCGCTATTGTAGGGCTTCTCGGAGCGCGACTTGCGCGGCCTGCTCAGTAAAAGCCGGGTTCTCCCGGCGGCCGGGTCTTGAAGCGCTTGTGCACCCAGTAATACTGCTCCGGCAACTTACTCACCTGTTCCTCGAGAAAGGCGTTCATGCGTCGCGCATCAGCGAAGTCGTCCCCGGTCGGATAGTCCTTCCACGGCGCAAACACCTTGAGCCGATAGCCCTTGTAGTTCGGCAACACCTCGCCGACAAAGGGCAGGATTTGGGCGGGCGCGGTCGCCGAAAGCCGGGAAGTCGAGGTCAGCGTGCAGGCCGGCACCCCGAAGAACGGCACAAACGCCGAGTTGCGCGGGCCGTAGTCCATATCCGCGCCGAGCATCACGGGCTGCCCGTTGCGCAGCATGCGGATCACCGCGCGGGCGCTGTCCGACTTCGAGACCATCTCGCAGTCGAAGCGGGCGCGCGCTTCGATCGCGACCCGGTCAAGTTCCTTGTTGGACAAGGGTTGATACAGGGCACCGCAGCGCCGTTTGAGCGCCCGATTGATCGAGATCGAAGCGGCCTCGATCGCGACGAAATGGAAGCCCAGCAGGATGGTCGGCGGTAGATTGGGGTCTTCGAGGTCGATCTCGCTGTCAACGATCACGATCTTGTCGAGCTTGGCTGCCGAGCCGAACCACTGGTGGCTGCGCTCGACATAACTGCGGATCGCATGGCGAAAGTGCTGGCCCGCCACACGCTCGCGCCGCGCCTCGTCCCATTCGGGAAAACAGAGCTTGAGGTTGATATGGACGATGCGCTTGCGCGAACTCGGCAGCTGATAGAGCAGCCAGCCGAGCGCATCGCCAAAGCGGGCGACCAGGCCATAGGGCAGCAGGGCCATGAACCGGAGCAACCAGATCGAGAACGTCATGTTGATTTGGCCCAGCATACGCTCGCCTCGCCCGGGGTGCCGCCCGGCGCGTCCGTGAGCCCGGACGAAGGCAAGCCATTCAATGAAGAAAGCGTCGGCCGAAGCACGGGGTGAGACACCCGACGCGGAAAGGAAAGCAACGATTCTGTCAGTGGCACGCAGCACACCCAAGCATAAAAAAACGAAGCCGTTATAATACGTGCATCGCCGAGTTAAATGACAACTTGCGGGGCGACGCGCGGTACTTGTACTGCGCGAAAAATTCCGCTAAAGCGTCGCCGCTTTGTTCCTGAAGTCGGCCACGTGAAAGCGCAATATTTTCCGGTCACGTACCGTCTTACCTATAGGAGCACACGAAGTGGCGAACGACTTTCTGTTCACGTCCGAATCCGTATCTGAAGGCCACCCGGACAAAGTGGCCGACCAGATTTCCGACGCCATCCTGGATGCGATCCTCGCACAGGACAAGTATTCCCGCGTAGCAGCCGAAACGCTTTGCAACACCGGTCTGGTGGTGCTAGCAGGCGAAATCACGACGACTGCCAACGTCGATTACATTCAGGTCGCGCGCGACACGATCAAGCGCATCGGCTACGACAACACCGAATACGGCATCGACTACCGCGGTTGCGCGGTGCTCGTCGCCTACGACAAGCAGTCGCCGGACATCGCGCAAGGCGTCGACCGTGCGCACGACAACAACCTCGATCAGGGTGCCGGCGACCAAGGTCTGATGTTCGGCTATGCCTGCGACGAAACGCCCGAACTGATGCCGCTGCCGATCTACCTCGCGCACCGCCTCGTGGAGCGTCAAGCCGATCTGCGCCGCGACGGCCGCCTGTCCTGGCTGCGTCCGGATGCGAAATCGCAAGTCACGGTCCGTTATGTCGACGGCAAGCCGCACAGCATCGACACCGTCGTGCTGTCGACCCAGCACGCACCCGATATCGAACTCGCACGCCTGCGCGAAGCCGTGATCGAAGAAGTGATCAAGCCCGTGCTGCCGAAGGAACTGATCAAGGGCGACATCAAGTTCCTGGTCAACCCGACCGGCCGCTTCGTCATCGGTGGTCCGCAAGGCGATTGCGGCCTGACCGGCCGCAAGATCATCGTCGACACCTACGGCGGTGCAGCACCGCACGGTGGCGGCGCGTTCTCGGGCAAGGATCCGTCGAAGGTCGACCGCTCGGCTGCCTATGCAGGCCGTTACGTCGCGAAGAACATCGTTGCCGCAGGCCTCGCTTCGCGCGCGCTGATCCAGGTGTCGTATGCAATCGGCGTGGCGCGTCCGACCTCGGTGATGGTCAACACCTTCGGTACGGGCCGCGTGCCTGACTCGGTGATCACCTCGCTGGTGGAAAGCCATTTCGACCTGCGTCCGAAGGGTATCGTGCAGATGCTCGACCTGCTGCGCCCGATCTATGAAAAGACGGCTGCCTATGGTCACTTCGGCCGTGAAGAGCCGGAGTTCACATGGGAAGCGACCGACAAGGCCGCCGCCCTCGCGAAAGCCGCGAACCTCGAACCGTCGACGGTCAGCGCCTGAGCATGAGTCGTTGTCGCGCGCTTGCCTGAAAGGCGAACGCGTCTGAAGACCGATGATGGAAAGAAGCCCTGGCGGGCGAGAGTCTGCCAGGGCTTTTTACTTGAGAAAGAACTTCACGATCGCACCGACGCGTTTGCCATAGGGCGGGTAGACCATCGGACGCAGGGTGAAGCGCGACTGCGTCAATACCGGCTTCATATGCGAGAAGGTGCGAAAACCATCGATGCCGTGATAGGCGCCCATGCCGCTCGGACCGACCCCGCCGAATGGGAGCGCCTCGCAGGCGACATGCAGCAGCGTATCGTTGATCGTGACGCCACCCGAATGCGTGCGCGCGAGCGTCGCATCGATGGCGCGGCGATCGGTCTCAAACAGGTACAAGGCCAGAGCCCGCGGGCGCGCGTTGATATAGGCGAGCGCGTCGTCGAGATGATCGTATTCGATCAGCGGCAGCAACGGCCCGAACAATTCGTCCTGCATCAACGGCGTGTCGTCCGGCGCGCCCGTAATGACGAGCGGTGCAAAGCGGCGCGCAGTGGCATCAGAGTCACCCGCACTCAACGAATGCGCGGTCGCGCCCCTCGCCACCGCTTCAGAGGCAAGACGTTGAAGGCGCTCGAAATGCCGAGCCGAAATGATCGAGGTGTAATCGCAATTGCGCTCGAAATCCGGATACAGCTTTGCCGTGATCGCCTTGGCGCGCTCGAGAAAGGCGGGCGCCTGGCCCCGTGGGACCATGACATAGTCGGGGGCGACACACGTCTGCCCCGCGTTGAACAACTTGCCCGACACGATCGCATCGACAGCCTGTTCAAAGCGTGCTCCCGGTCCGATCAGGGCGGGCGACTTGCCGCCCAGTTCGAGCGTGACCGGGGTGAGATTTTCCGCTGCTGCGTGCATGACCTGACGACCCACCGAGGTCGAGCCGGTGAACAACAAGTGGTCGAAGGGGAGCGAAGAAAACGCCCGCGCGATATCCGCTTCGCCATTGATCACGGTGACATGGTCCGCCGCAAATGTGCGGGCGATTAACCGGGCAAACAGATCGCCAAACTGCGGAGTGAGTTCCGACAGCTTGATCATCACGCGATTGCCCGCAGCGAGCGCCCCCGTCAAGGGACCGACGGCGAGGAACAAAGGGTAGTTCCACGGCACGATGATGCCGGCCACACCGATTGGCTGGGGTATCACTTGGGCTCGCGCCGGCATCAACATCAGGCCGGCTGACCGGCGCTCTGGCGTCATCCAGCGGCGCCCATGTCGCAGCGCGTGCTGGATGCCGAGATGGCAGCCGAGCATGTCGGCAATATCGGTCTCACTGGCTGCACGATTGCCAAAGTCGGCATGGATTGCCTGAACGATCGCGGCGCGATTCTCGCGCAGCATCGCATCGAGCGCACGCAGATGTCCGGCTCGCGTGGCCCAGTCTGAGTAAGGTTCGCGGCCGAACGCCGCCTGCTGCGTGCGAAAGAGCACTTCGAGCTCAAGCCCAGGGTCCCTGTCGTTCTTCATCGCTGCGACTCCGTAGAAATCCCTGCGCGGCGGCCAACTCCCGCAAACCCGCGCCCCCGCGCCTACTCCGGAAAAGCCCGTGCGATCACCCCGCCGTGCCACGGCGTCTCGCCCGCCGGTAAGGTGCCATATACCCGCCCGCTCTGCGCCGCGCTCACGCCCAATCGGGTTGCCACGAACGCATCGGCACTCGCCGCTTCGCCATGGCGCACCATCAGCACGGCCTGTGCGAGCAGCACAAGGCGTTGTGCAATTCGACGGGCGAGCGCCTCGCGCTCAACCGGCGGCCGCGCGAGCATCGCAAGCAGTTCATCGAGTGCCACCTTCAGCGTCGGCGCTCCCATTGCGACATCGCGCCAGTCGGCAAGCAGCGCCTGCGCCGCCTCGGCTTCACGCTCAAACGCGCGCAGCACATCGAGGCACATCACATTGCCCGATCCTTCCCAGATCGAATTGACCGGCGCCTCGCGGTAGAAGCGTGCCATCGGCCCTTCTTCGACATAACCATTTCCGCCCCAGACTTCCATCGCCTCGCCCGTGAATTCGAGCGTACGTTTGCAAATCCAGAACTTCGCCGCGGGCGTGACGATGCGTTGCCATGCCCGTTCGAGCGGGGACACACTTTCGACTTCAGTGTCGTAAGCCCGCGCAAGCCGCATCATCAGCATCGTCGCGGCTTCGCTCTCGATAGCCAGGTCGGCCAGCACGTTCTGCATCAGGGGTTGTTCGGCCAGCAGCCGGCCGAAGGCGCTGCGATGACGCGCATGATGAACGGCCTGCGCGAACGACGCTCGCATGAGCGCGGCGCTGCCGATCACGCAATCGAGCCGGGTGTAGTTCGCCATCTCGATGATGGTCGGGATGCCGCGTCCTTCTTCTCCAATGAGCACGCCCCACGCATCGTGGAATTCGACTTCGCTGCTCGCATTCGAACGATTGCCGAGCTTGTCCTTGAGACGCTGAACATGGATGCCATTGTGCTTGCCGTCCGGGGTATAGCGCGGCACATAGAAACACGAGAGCGCGTCCTCGCCATCGGGTCGCGCCAGCACGAGATGCGCATCGGACTGCGGCACTGAAAAGAACCATTTGTGTCCGACCAGTCGATACGCCGCACCGCGTCCCGTATAGGGCGCCTCTGCCGGTGTGGCCCGCGTGCGATTGCTACGCACATCCGAACCACCCTGCTTTTCGGTCATGCCCATGCCGATCAGCATCGAGCGCTTCTCGATCAGCGGCAAGTCGCGCGGATCGTGCTCACGCGAAAACAGCTTGTCGCGAAGGGTCGAGAACAATGACGTTTCGCGCCGCAGCACCGGGATGCTCGCAAACGTCATCGTCGTCGGACACAGGGTGCCGGACTCCACTTGCGCATGCAGGAAATAGCCCGCGGCACGCGCCGCCATCGCACCCGGAGCGGGCTCGGAAAACGGTAAGGCATGAAGCCCCTCGGCGCGCAGCAAGCCTAGCAGGGCATGCCAGCTGGGATGGAATTCCACCGCGTCGAGCCGCTCGCCACGCGAGTTATGCGTGAACAGTTCGGGAGTATGGCGATTCGCGAGTTCGGCGAGCACCTGCACATCGCCGCCGCCGAGCCGCTCGCCATCGGCGTGCAAGGTGTCGGCATGCCAAGCCGCCTCCTCTCGTTCCACCGCGGCACGTAGCGCGACATCGCGCTCGAACAGATTGTAGTCCGCCAGGGGCGGAACTTGATTGGTGACTTCGTGCGTCGTCCAGTTCATCAGTCAGCGGTCTCCTTGCCGTCCTGCTCGACATTCCATCATAGGAGTACGACATCCCAAATGCTCAGGCGGAATTAGAGCGCCGGCTCGATGACTCCGTCTTTCGCCCGGTTCACGGGCTCCTACAATGCTTCGAACGCCTCGAGGGACCTCGCATTGTCCGCGTCTTCAGCGAGGGCTCGACCCGGGCGCGACGATGTTCCGCCACGACTGCAGGAGAACCCTTATGACCACGCAGTATGACTACGTCATTGTCGGCGCCGGTTCTGCCGGATGTGTTATGGCCGGGCGCCTTGCGGATGCCTGCCCCGATGCGACGATCGCGCTTCTCGAAGCGGGGCCGCCTGATGACAGTGTGCTCGTGCGTACCCCACTGGGCATTGCCGCTTTGATCTCCTACCGTACCCGCTACAACTGGATGTTCCGTACGGCACCACAGCGGGCCTTGCACAACCGCAAGACCTGGCAACCGCGCGGCCGCGGACTCGGCGGCAGCAGCTCGATCAACGCGATGATCTACACGCGCGGCCATGCGGGTGACTACGACGACTGGGCCGCACTGGGATGCCCTGGTTGGAGATATAACGATGTGCTGCCTTACTTTATTCGCGCCGAGGCCAACGCGCGCGGCGCCGATGCTTTTCATGGCGCAAGCGGCCCGCTCTCGGTCCAGGATCTGCGGCATGTGAATCCGTACTCGCGACATTTCATCGAGGCTGCCCGGCAAGCCGGGTTTCCCCTTAATGAGGACTTCAACGGCGCAACACAGGAAGGCATCGGCTTGTATCAGGTCACTCAGCGTGACGGCGAGCGATGGAACGCGGCGCGCGCCTATCTGCACGATCGCCCGCGGTCGAACCTCCATGTACTGACGCAAGCCCATGCACTGCGGATCCGGTTTGACGGCAAACAAGCCGATGCCGTGGAATTTACTCGTGCGGGCAAAACGGACACGATTCGCGCACGCTGCGAGATCATCGTCTCGAGTGGCGCGTTCGGCTCGCCGCAACTGCTCATGTGTTCGGGCGTAGGGCCGGCGGCGGCGCTCCAGGCGCTCGGCATCCCGGTGATTCACGATGCGCCACAGGTGGGCCAGGATCTTCAGGACCATGTCGACTTCACGGTGCAAAAGCGCTTGCCGGATCGCGACCTGGTGGGCTTGTCGCTGGGCAGCGTGCCCGCGTGGCTCGCGAGTCTGCGGGACTATCGGCAACGACGCGACGGGATGTTCTCAAGCAATATCGCAGAAGCGGGCGGCTTCATCAAATCCGACCCGTCGCTCGAGCGTCCGGATCTGCAGCTTCATTTCTGCACGGCCATGGTCGACCAGCACGGCCGCACCTTGCACTGGGGTCACGGCTATTCGATCCACGTCTGCGTGTTGCGGCCGCGCAGCCGGGGTTCGGTAGACATCAAAAGCGCGGATACACGGGTCGCCCCGAAAATCGACCCACGCTTTCTCAGTGACCCCGCCGACGCGGAGGCGTTGCTGCGTGGCGCGAAGGCACTCCGACGCATTCTCGAGGCGCCAGCACTGGCGACGCACGGTGGAAAAGAGTTACACACGGATCCGGCGCAAACCGACACGCAGTTGCTCGACACGATCCGCGCATATGCCGAGACAATCTATCACCCTGTCGGCACGTGCCGCATGGGCCGCGATGCGGACTCCGTAGTCGACCTCGAACTGCGGGTACGCGGGGTCACGGGGCTCCGCGTGGTCGATGCATCGGTCATGCCGAAGCTCATCGGCGGCAATACGAATGCCCCGACGATCATGATCGCGGAGCGGGCGGCCGAAAAAGTACTGGCCGCGCGTGAATCGCCTGAGGTGAGGGCCCATATTGCATCGGGGGCGGCGTCGGGTGCTTGTCCTCCGCCCGCAATCGCAGCTTGAACCTGCGCTTTACGAAGACTCCTCGGAAGCCCCCGAGTCCCTCGCTGCGATCCTTCGCCGCAGTTCTTCACCGCAGTTCTTCACCGC
>JAMFSK010000130.1 GCA_026225235.1 Burkholderiales bacterium | reverse complement strand
GATTTCTCACGCCTTGATGCTCGCGAACAACAACCGCGCCGATGCGGCGCGCCGACTGGGGATCAGCCGCCAGACGCTCTACACGAAGCTCGCAGCGCTCAAGTTGGAATAGAGCGTCAAGCGATCTAACACCCTGTGTCGAGATGCTTGACACCGTCGCGGTCAAAATCGCCTGTCTGCCCCTATCAATTGAGGCTTCATCGCATGGCATAGTGCTTGCAAATATCGCTCCGTCGTCCAACGGAGAGCATCATGTCCACAGCGTCATTTAGTCTCGCCCGCAGTCAGCGCATGCTGTCGGGCCGCACACATTACCCCTCACGGATCGCCCGGGCTGCCGTCTCGTCCGTTGCCCTTGTCGCGCTCGCTTGCGCCGCGCAAGCTGCACCCGCTCCAGCTGCACCCGCTCCAGGAGTCGGTATTCCGGGAGTTGGTGTTCCGGGAGTCGTTGCGCCCGCGCCTGCGCCGGCGGCCGACGGCCCCGTTGGCGCGACGCCAACTGCGGCGGCGCCGCCTCAACGGCTCGTAGATCCGAGATCGCAGCGCTCCGCCGTGGCATCAGGAACGGTGAGCCGGTTCCTGATTAACCCCGAGGGCGACGTCGATGGTTTTCTGCTGGTCGATGGTTCGCTCGTTCGTTTTCCGCCGCCAATGGGCTCGTTGTTGGTGAGTGCGGTACGTCCAGGCGACGCGGTTCGAGTCATCGGCTTGCGCGATGAAGCAGGAAATCTTGCCGCACAGCAAATCATCAATTCAAGAACCTCACAACAGATCGTCGACCAGCCACCGGCGGCCGATGCGCTTCAAGCCTCGCCGGCGTCGCGTGGGGCGGCCCTTGCCAAGCTCAGTGTCACGGGCACCATTGCGCGCGTCACGACTGCTCCACGCGGAGAAACGGACGGCGTGATTCTCAGCGACGGGACGATTATCAAGATGCCTCCTCCTGCGGCACAGCAATTTGCAAACCTCTTGCGACCAGACGTTGCCGTCGCAGCGCGCGGATACGGTACGCGCAATCAATACGGCGAGGCGCTGCAAGCCACGGCCTTCGGCACGCCCGAGAACGTAACGCCGCTCTACAACGACATCCCCAACTGATTACTGAATCTATCGGAGTTACACGCCATGCATTGGATAGACCCTGAATGCCTCGTGGAGACACGCGGTGTTGTCAGTCGTTTCCTTCTGAACGCCCACGGAGAACTGGACGGTTTAATCCTTGGCAACGCCCGGCAGGTGCATTTCCCGCCGCATATGTCCAGACAGGTTGCGAGATACATCGGCATCGGTGAGAAGGTCCGCGTACGGGGCGTGAAGCCTCGCGCGGCCGACATCGTAGCGGCCGTTCAATTGACCTCCAGTGCGGGTGTCAACATCCTCGACGAAGGACCGCATCACGGCCCGGAGAAACACGAGAAACCCCACGTCGAGCGGCGACCGATGATCGCCACAGGCGAAGTCAAGCTCTCGCTGTATGGGCCGAAGGGCGAACTTCGGGGCGCGCTGCTGGCCGATGGCACTTCGGTGCGCATGCCCGCGCACGCCGCGGAAGTATTGGCACAGTATCTCGAGCCCGGAAGGTACATCCAGGTTTGGGGGCACGGGGTGAAGAACAAGTACGGTAAGACGATCGAGGTCGACGACATTGCCGAACTCGTCGATGCAGACGGCGCTTTGGCAGTGGCCCAATAGCCTATCCAAGCTTGACATGACACCGAGCAGCGCATTGAGGAGAACAGCAAGATGGCACATAGGCAACGCGCACGAGATGCCTCGAAGCGTTCAAAGCGCGGAGCGCCGCTGGTCTGGATGCACATTGGAGACCTGCATCTGACTGACGCCGAACTGCCCAATCATCTCGCGTTGCGCGATATCGTCTTGCAAGCCAACGCACATCTTGCGGGGCAGATCGACTTCGTTGTGCTGCCTGGCGACAATGCGGATGACGCAACGACCGAGCAATATAGGATTCTTCGTGCCGAGCTAGACCAGCTCGAGCTTCCCATTCACATTATCCCGGGAGACCACGACTTCAAGTCGGGAAATCTGCATGCGTTTCACACCGTGCTGGGCGCAGAGCGCCTCCCCTATGCGATTCAGCTCGAGGACTACCGTTGCATCTTTCTGGACTATGTCTCGGCAGGCACAGGCGGCCCCGATTTCAAACTCGGGCAGCCCCAACTGAGTTGGCTCAACGCCGAACTTCAAAGCGCCGTTGAAGAAGGCAGTGAATCGCTGGTCTTTGCGCACGCCTATCCCGCAGACCTCGCCGACGATGATGAAGCCTTCTCCCTGAGTAGATTGCTGCGAGAGTTTCGGGTGCTGGTCGTCGATATGGGGCACACGCACTACAACGAACTCTCCAATGACGGGAGGACCATCTATGCATCGACACGCTCAACCGGACAGATCGAGGAAGGGCCCGCGGGCTTCTCACTTCTCGCAGTCGATGACGGGGTGGTGAGTTGGCGCTTCAAACCCCTCGATGACCCGTGGCCCGTGGCCATGATCACATCGCCCGCCGACAGGCGTCTCGCCACTCGCGCCCATTTGCCGAATCACGTGCCCTCCGGTCAAGCTCTGGTCAGAGCAAAAGCATGGAGTGGGCACGGCGTCACGCAGGTCGACTGCAAAATTGGCGAGGGTGACTGGCTGCCGATGGATTTTCTCGCATCGATTCAGACATGGGCACTGAATTGCGCGATTCCCGTCGACGTGTTCCGGGTTGTCGTTCGTGCGACGGACCGCGCTGGCGCGGTGGGCTTCGACTGCATCGAGGCTGCGACGATATTCGATGAGACTGTGGCACGGCGCGCAGATGGGAGCGACGGGGACGCGATCGGTGCATGGGAGGAGAAGCACCTCTTGGGCACCCAACTCGGTCCGAATCGTAACGGGAGAAAGTGGTGAGTTCGCACTCGGCAGAGGAACCGGTCTTCGACCAGGCACCGAAGTCTCCGTCGTCAAGAAGCTTGCGTGGCCTGGACGGCCTTAATTTTCTGATGGCGGACGTGCGAGATGGTCTTGGCCCCTTCCTGTCTGTCTATCTCAAAGGAACGCAACATTGGGGCTCGGGCAACATTGGCTTTGTGATGGCGGCCAGCAGCATCGCCGCCGCGGTCTTTCAGATTCCCTCAGGTTTGCTTGTGGATGCGATTCGGATGAAGCGCCTGCTCATCGCGATTTCCGGTCTGCTTGTAGCAGCGGGCTGCCTCTTGATTGCGTTCTTCCCGAAGCTCCCCACCGTGCTCGCCGCACAAATTACTCTCGGTGCGGCCTCCGCCATCATTCCCCCATGCCTCGCAGCACTGAGCCTTGGCGTCGTCGGCCACCGGCTGCTGCCCGCCCGGATAAGCCGTAACGAGGGGTTCAATCATGCGGGCAATTTCGTAGCCGCCGTCCTAGCGGGTGGCTTGGGGCAGTATGTGGGGGTGATCTGGTTGTTCTATCTCATATGCGGGTTTGCCGTCGCAAGCGCGCTCGTGGTGCTCCTCATTAACCCTGCTGAGATTGACCACGAGCTCGCTCGCGGGACCGGCACCCCAGATGCCGGCGGGCATCACAGGCCCATGGCTTGGGCGGCATTGTGGAAAAAGCGTGACCTCAGAGTGTTCATCATTTCCGTCATCCTCTTTCACTTCGGCAATGCGGCGATGTTGCCACTTGCGGGTCAAGTCATCGCGAAGGTGCATCCTGGAATGGACGTCGTCGCACTCAGCGCATGCATCATCTCGGCCCAACTCGTCATGGTCGCCGTTGCGGCAGCAGTCGGATACGCGATGCACAAAGGTGTCGGACGAAAGAAAATCTTTCTGGTTGCTCTGGCGGTGTTGCCTGTACGAGGGGTTTTATTCTCGATGACGAGCAGTCCCTATGCTGTCGTCGCCATTCAATTGCTCGACGGAGTGGCAGCCGGCATCTTCGGCGTCATCGCAGTGGTCATCGCCTCTGACCTGATGCGCGGCACCGGCCGGTTCAATCTCGCACAGGGGCTCATGGCGCTGGCTGTCGGCATTGGGGCCGCGCTAAGCAACGTCACAGGGGGACTTGTCGTAGAGAAATTCGGCTTCACGACAGGCTTTCTGACCTTAGCGGCCATCAGCACACTCGGGCTCATATTTTTTGCGGTATGCATGCCAGAGACCCGACCCGAGGAAGACCGTGCGGCGACACCGGGCGCGCCGCCGCGAGATGTAATCCTCACCTCATAATCCCCACCTCAACCTGACAAAAAATGAATGCTTGGCTGAGCTCATCCTTTTGGGTCTGGGGCATCGCTGCTGTGTCCACGCTCGGCGTCATCTCCCGGCCATTCAATCTACCCGAAGCCGTGTGGGCAGTCGTTGGCGCACTCGCGCTATGCACACTTGGGATGTTGTCGTGGTCCGATGCGCTTGTGGCCATTGGCAAAGGGCTCGATGTCTACCTGTTTCTCGCGGGAATGATGATGGCCTCGGAGCTCGCCCGCAAGGAAGGACTGTTCGACTATCTAGCAGCACTTGCCGCACAACGCGCGGCGGGCTCCGCGAAGCGGCTCTTCTTTCTGATGTATTGCGTGGGTACCGTCGTGACCGTCTTCATGTCCAATGACGCAACAGCCGTCGTGTTGACACCCGCGGTACTTGCCGTTGCTCACGTGGTCAAAGCCGAGAAGCCTCTGCCATACCTCTACATTTGCGCGTTCATCGCAAACGCCGCGAGCTTCGTCCTACCTATTTCGAATCCCGCCAACCTCGTCATTTTTCAGGACCGCATGCCCACGCTGCTGAGCTGGGTCGCTCGCTTCGCCGTGCCATCCACACTCAGCATTGTGGCAACCTACCTGGTTCTGCGATTCACGCAACGGCACGCGCTCACCCAGAAAATTGAATCAGAGATCGATCTCCCGAAGCTATCCACTGCGGGTAAAGCAACGGGCTACGGTATCGTTTTAATGGCCGTCGTGATGCTTGCAGCATCAGCCCTCGATGCTGCTCTGGGTCTGCCAACTTTTTGTGCGGGACTGGCGCTGTTTGCAGCCATCTGCGTTCTCAAACGACGGTTTCTCGGCGCACACCTCACCGAGATTTCCTGGGCGGTCCTGCCGCTCGTCGCTGGGCTTTTCGTTCTCGTTGCGGGCCTTCAACACACCGGGGTGATAGGCCAACTGGCCGACGTGGTCAAGTCTGCGTCAACCCGCATCCCCGCTCACGCAGGTTGGATTTCGGGAGCGCTCATCGCCGTCGTCTGTAACCTGATCAATAACCTCCCGGCTGGCCTGATCGCCGGCTCCGCGCTCGCAGCAGCGCATGCCCCTACATCCGTGGCGAGCGCCGTGCTAATAGGAGTCGACCTGGGTCCGAACCTCTCGGTCACCGGCTCACTTGCCACGATTCTCTGGTTGACGGCACTACGCCGTGACGGCATTGAAATAACGGCTTGGTCATTCCTCAAACTCGGCATCGTTGTGACACTGCCTGCGTTAGCGGTGGCTCTAATGGGGGTCACGATCGGTGCCCATATGTGACTTCGCACGTTTCACGGCAGCATGTCTTCCAGCAACGACTTCAGGTCATCAGGTTTGACGGGCTTACGACGATAGGCGATCACTGGGTTGGCTTGCGGCGGGATACGCGAGGCGGAACTACACAGAATGATCGGTATATTCCGGAGCTGGTGGTCCCGATACAACTCGGCGCACATTTCAGGTCCCGTCATCACCGGCATCACACAGTCGCTGAAAATGAGGTCGGGCGGGGCCTGTCGAACGAGGTCGAGTGCAACCGCGCCGTTGTGGGCCGTCACTACGGTATAGCCTTCGGCCTCGAGCAGCAGCCGCCAGACCGTGAGAAGTTCGAACTCGTCATCCACCACCATGATCGTTTTCATGGGACATCAGGTGCCAGCGCGCCCCGCGGGAAAAACGGTGATTGCGTGACCTGCGAGCACACGCGCGGCACCGGCGAAGCCTGCGATGACTTCGAGCCCCTGGGACGTGAGGACGAGTTCGTGCAACGACGAGTCATGTTCGCTCTCGCGCTGCTTGACGACGGACAGCATCCGGTGCAAACCCGCGTCCGTTTCTGCGTAACGCAGCAAGATCAGGTTCTCAGTCATGGCTGACAGGCGCATGCCGTGCGTGTGAGTAGAGGCGGCATACAGTGGAATTTCTTCGGTCATGAGAGTCGTCACGCCGGCTTCGCGCAACTGGTGTGAGAACGCGTTGAGAAACAGACCGAAGCGTCCTGCACGCATCGATGATTCACGAAACCCTTCGATGCCATCAAGCACCAGCCTTGTCGCACCCGCTTGCCTGACCGTCGCCAGCGCCACGGCCGCGAGTTCGTCAACAGCCAACTCAATCGCCGGTTGCCATTGAACGATCAGTCGACCATCCTCGACGGCCTTCTCGAGCGCGATCGATACGGACTGCGCTTTGCCGACCAGACGCTGCGGCGATTCATAAAACCCAAGATACACACATTTTTCGCCACGCTCCACACCGGCAGACAGGAACT
>JAMFSK010000129.1 GCA_026225235.1 Burkholderiales bacterium | reverse complement strand
GGAGCGCTCATCTGCCCGTGAGCTACGACGCAGGCTTCGCGTTGCAGCTCACCTATGCGCGCCACATCGCACGAGAGCGGCTCGCAAGCACCGGTATCGGAGAGATCAAGCGCCTGGCAAGCGCACCGATTCCGCCGGCGCAGCTCGAACAATGGCAACGCAATATGGAGCGCGCCTTCACCGATGTCGAAGCCGGCGACCAGTTATGCGGCGTCTTCGTTCCAGGCGCTGGTGTGCGCTTCTATTCCAATGGTACGCCCACGGTGGCCATCGACGACCCCGCCTTTGCGCGGGCGTTCTTCGACATCTGGCTCGATCCGCAGACTCGCGCGCCCGACTTGCGTCGGCGTTTGCTAGCGGGCGGCCCTGGACTCAAAGACTGATCGACCCTGGTGCAAAGCCGTAGCGCGTTGCGCACTGCGCGCCTTGATCGCTATCATTGAAGCCGCCCCCTTCCAAAAAATCGGGAACGAATATTGCAGCCCCGTACAAGATGCGGGTCGAAGCCCTTGCGCCCTTGCGTGCGTTCGAGCATCCCGCCGGGCAGTTCAATCAATTTGCTTGTGCAGGAAATCTGCACCGGAGAGTCTTTCATGGGAACGCATAGCACCGTCTATCATGACTATATGGTCACGGTCGAAACCAAACAGAATGAACGCAGCGCCTGGATTTTCGACCTTCGGGCCGAAGGTCCCGGCGGCAAGATCGCGCGCTCAAGCGAGCAGCAAGTCACCACCGCCTGGCTGACCGAGGCCGAGGCGCTTGAAGCGGCGCTCGAGGAAGCGCGATTGTTGATTGACCGACTTCACGAACAACATGAGTAAGCAGGGTCGCAGCGCGACTGTCTCGCAATCAGCAGGCTCATATTCGGCATGCCGTTGCGCTGCGCGTGCGATGCGACGTCTGTCGCTACCCGCTTCATCTTCATCCAGGAGAACGCAGTGAACCCGTTTAACGCACGCGCCAGGAAGGTGCTGCCCTATGGTCTCGTGCTTGGTGCTGCACTGTTGCTGAGCAGTTGCGCGAGTGACGACCCCGTCAGGCAGGCCAACCTTCAGGATCTGAAGAACCTCGAAGCTTGTGGCTATTTCCCGCGTGGTTACGATCCTTACTATCCGTCAGATATCCAGGAAGCGGAAGCGCGGCTGCAACGCGGCGAGTGCGGCGCGAAGTAGTCAGATAGCGAAGTTGTCAGATCGACAGAACGCAGGCACGAACTCGTGCCAGCCGTTTGATATGCCGCGGCGCCGGCAAAATGTCGGCGCCCGAGAACAAAACCGGCGCACCGTCGTCGACGCTCAGCGGTTTGCCATCACACTCATAGGCGACCAGCGCCTGCTCACCGATCGCGGTATTGAAGAGTTCGTGCCACGAAAACGTCACCGCGTAGCCATCGTGAGCCACCGCAACGAAGACCGTTCGCTTGAAGTCCGTGGGCGACGCATTGCGCAGGCCCGCGCGCAAAATCAGGTCTCTGAGCAGCACACCCCGATAGCGGCCCACATCCCGAAGAAACCGGTTCGTCGTGAAGCACCGCAACGCGAACGGCGCGGCCTCAACGCTCTCGAAGCTGCTGAATGCTTCGATCGAAATGCGCAGCGGCGTCAAAACTTCACCTTCTAACGAGATAACGCCATCGACCTGCGGAGTTGATTCCGCCGCGTTTTCGCTCAGGTCATCCATTTACACCCTCCCGCTGTCTTCGCAGCTATATTACCCTCGCTATGTTAACGGCTGCCGGGCGACAGAAGTCACGTGTCCCGGACATCGTAGAGGCTTCCACGGAGACGCTTACAAAATGCTGTTTTGCCAATTCTTGACCACGGGCCGGGCGCTGATCGCATCGTGTGCGATCGCCATCGCGGTCAGCGGTTGTTTTTCGCCAAGCGGTATTGGCGACCCGCCTTACACCCTTGCCGTGGACGCGCTCGCGAACGGCATTGCGGTCCGCCCGAAGGACGGTGATTTGTTCGTCACGGACGACACCACCAACGCCATTTTGGCCGAGCACGACGGGCGCGAGTTTTCTTCGTTTGGGACGGTGCCTGTCGTTGCGGGGCAATCCAATGGTCTGAGTCAGGTGACATTGACACCGGACGGCAGCGAAGTCCTGGTCGCGCGCTTTGGGTTCGGCACGGCAGGCGCGGTATTTGGCGTTTCGGGTGCGGATAGTAGTTCGCCCTGGATGGGTATCGATCCCAATCGCCGCCGCCTGGGCTTGGTTAGCCTCGGCGGGGGACGTGCGCTTTCGACCTGGTTTGAGAAGCACGGCAGCACGCCCCCTGCGGGTGGCCTGAGCCTATTGACCTATGACAAGGCAACGCACGCCGCGACGGAGCGCGATCTTCTGACGGGTCTGGACAAACCCGTGGGCGTGGTCGTTTCGGGCAGCACCGTCATCGTGTCTGAGCAGGGTGCGAACACGGTCGTGAGCGCCAACCTTGATGCGCTGCTTTCATCTGCGCAGCCGACGAACAAGGTGACGATTCTTGCCCGAGTCACCGGGCCCGATTTGCTCGCCATCGATGAGCGCGGCACGGTCTACACGAAGTGCAACAAAACCGGAGTCTGCTCGATCGCAAAGGACGGCACGGTGATGGAACTCGCTAACGACCTTCGAAACGCGCGCGGCATTGCCGTCGACAGCATGCGCCATATCCTCTACGTCGTGGATCGCTCCAGGGCGCCGGGGCAGGCGAGCTATATTCGATCGTTTCCGATCAAGTGACAGCGGTTCGATAGCCTGGTGAACGCGCCCCGGGACACCCATTTTCGAGGTTTCGCAAGCGTATGACTGACGCACGTGATCCATTGCTCGCGCTTAAGCGACTCGCAAGAAAAGACAATCGGCCGCCCGTCCTGTTGCGCGTCTCGACACGGCCCTCGATGTTTGCCTTTGTGGCGCATGAGCGCGAGCGTATTGCGGATGTGCATCTCCCCCGCCCGTCGCTGATCATGGTGCTAGAGGGTTCCAAAGAACTCGTCACGATGGGCCGGCAAATGCACTTCCCGGCGGGTCGAGCCATCGCCCTTCCGGCAGGATGGCAAGGAGACGTTGTCAACGTTCCTGATGAGCGATCGGGTTTCTATCGAGCGCTCTTCCTCGATTTCTCGGAAACGCTTGTGCTTGCAGCGCATCGCGCCCACCCCGAATGGCGAGTACAGACCCACGTGCCGAATCTCGAAGTCCCGCTCGATCCTCTGCTTGTCGCGACGATCCGCTACGCGGCAGACGGCATCACGAGTGAAGCGCTGCCACCGATTCTTGTCGAGCACCGGATCATGGAAGTCCTGCTGATCCTGGGAATGCGTGGCCTCCTGCCACTGCGCCCTCAATCTGGTGCGCAGTCGACGGCAGATGCCGTTCGCGCGCTCGTACGCTGGCAGCCTGATCGTTCGTGGACGGCCGATCTGTTATCGGCCGAATTTGGCATGAGCAACGCCACGCTCAGACGCAAACTCTCACGCGAAGGCGCGTCGCTACGCACGTTGCTGGCTGAAGAGCGCATGGCTGCGGCATCGACCATGCTCATGGACGAGCGCGCCTCAATCCGCGAGGCGGCGCTGGCCGCGGGCTATCTCTCGCCGCGCCGGTTCATCGAGCGATTCCGAGAAATCCAGGGGGCAGACCCCCGTTCGCTGTCCGATACGCAGCTCCCCTAGATCGATCCATAAGATCGGCCGTCCTTTGACGAGCTTGACGATGTAAGCGGATCTGGCCGACTTTTGAGCGTTTAGGTGCGCGGCGAAGCCCAGTGTGCTTGTTAGCCTGTTGTTACTGACAACCGGGAGAACAAGCATGAACAACACGGCGACGGTCTACGCAGCCGCATTCGCCTGCGCACTCTTCGCGACGAGTGCCATGGCATTGCCTGACGCCCTTCGGGTCGAGCTCGCAGCGGGCACCCTTCACGGGCACGAACTGCCGACGGCCAACGCATCGTGCGTGCGTTCCGCGGCTGGAAGCGCGCCTGGTGCGAACAGAAGTCTGGCGGTGAAATGGACGATCGGGCCGGCCGGCACGCGCTCCTATGCTCTGACGATGGTCGACCTCGATGTACCTGCAGATCTTTCGACGCTGAACAAAGCGGGAACGGTCATCGCAGCAGATGCGCCGCGCATGGAGTTCGTTCACTGGGTGCTGGCCGACATCCCCAAGAATGTCACGGCGTTGGCCGAGACAGCAGACGGTGACGGTCAGCCGCAAGGCGGCCTTCCGCTGGAGCGCACATCACATGGGCTGCGAGGTCAGAACGGCTTTGCGGCGTTTATGAAGGATGGCCCTTACGGCGGCTATATGGGACCCTGCCCGCCGTGGAACGACGAGCGCGTCCACCGCTATCGCGTGACGGTGTACGCGCTCGATGTCGATTCGCTGGGTATCTCTGGAGCATTTACGCGAGCGGACCTTCTGAAGTCGGCGCAGGGTCATGTCCTGGCCACCGGTAGCGCGGAGGTCGACTATTCAGTCAACTCCGCCGCGAAAAACTAGGCCGGTCGGCGCATTTGTCCGGCGCGCCGACGTGAAATTCAGACGCTAACTTTAGATGCTTAACGAATCGCGTGCGCGACGCCGTCGAGTTCCTGATTCAGCGTGCGATGTTCTTCGCCCGACAAGCCGCCGCCGTGTTGGGAAGCCATGTCGCGCGCTTCCTGCCAGATCACGTCGAGACGATGATGAAGATCGTGACCCACGGGCGGCGGATAGTAGCCTTGGTCGACGTGCGCATCGATACGATGCGACAGCTCGTTCACACGGCCACCGACCTGATCGAAACGATGCGCAGCGGCCTCGCGCGGATCCGGCTGCATAGGCGGCGGCGGGGGCGGCGGTGCTACGCGGACCACTTCGACGGGTCGTGCAGGCTGGACGACACAGGCCGCCATCGATGAGACCACGACCGCGCCGAGCGCAGTCCGAACAATCGCCATACCAATACGTCGCATGCTGGTTTTCCCCGTTTTGATTGATGTGTGAGGGAAACGCACTCACGCAGCACGCGGCTGACAAACGTCCCCTTTTGAAATGTAACGTTCTGTGCCTGAAAGCACTG
>JAMFSK010000025.1 GCA_026225235.1 Burkholderiales bacterium | reverse complement strand
ACGCGCGTGCCGCTCGAAGAATCGGGCCTGGCACCGCGCGAAATCTGGAGCAATGAAGCGCAGGAGCGATATGTCCTCGCGATCGCGCCGGCGAGCCTCGCCGATTTCGAGGCGATCTGCGCGCGTGAGCGCTGCCCGGTCGCAGTGGTCGGCGTCGCCACGGATGAACAGCAACTGAAGCTGGTCTCGCCGGACGGCAAGGATCCGGTCGACATGCCGATGGAAGTCCTGCTCGGCAAGACCCCGCGCATGCATCGCGATGTCGTGCGGACGCATCCCTCGTTTGCGCCGGTCGACGTGACGGGTCTCTCGCTCGATACGATGGCGCTGGCCGTGCTCCGGCATCCGACGGTCGCCAGCAAGTCCTTCCTGATCACGATCGGTGACCGTACGGTCGGCGGTCTCACGGTGCGCGACCAGATGGTCGGACCGTGGCAAGTGCCAGTAGCGGATTGCGCGATCACCTCGCTCGACTTCGCGGGTTACCGCGGTGAAGCGATGACGATCGCCGAGCGCACGCCGCTTGCCGTGATCAATGCGCCTGCTTCGGGTCGCATGGCTGTGGGCGAAGCCATCACCAATATCGCCTCGGCACCGATCGAATCGCTCGGCAAGCTCAAGCTGTCGGCCAACTGGATGGCGGCCTGCGGCAGCCCCGGCGAAGATGCGGCACTGTTCGACACGGTCAAGGCCGTCGGTCTTGAACTGTGCCCGGCGCTTGGCATCAGCATCCCGGTCGGCAAGGACTCGTTGTCGATGCGGACCCAGTGGAAAGAAGACGCCGTGGCGAAGGAAGTCGTCTCGCCGGTCTCGCTGATCATCTCGGCGTTCGCGCCGGTCATCGATGTGCGACGCCATTTGACGCCGCAGTTAAGCCGTGAACTCGACACGGTCCTCATCGCAATCGACCTCGGGCGTGGCAAGCACCGCCTCGGCGGCAGTATTCTCGCGCACGTGACGCAGCAGGTCGGCGACGCGGTGCCCGATGTCGACGATCCGGAAGACCTCAAGCGTTTCTTCGCGGCGATCCAGTCGCTGAATCAGGACGGCAAGCTGCTCGCGTATCACGACCGTTCGGACGGTGGGCTATTCGCCACCGTGACCGAGATGGCGTTTGCGGGTCACGTTGGCGTCTCGCTGAACGTCGACATGCTCGCGCTCGACAGCACACACGAGTCCGACTACGGCGATGCAAAAGACTGGGCGAAGCAGACTGCGGGCCGGCGCGACGATCGGACTTTGCGTGCCCTGTTCAACGAAGAACTCGGTGCGGTCATCCAGGTCAAGTCGGCCGAGCGCGACACGGTGCTCGCGGCTTTGCGTGAGCATGGTCTCGGTGCCTGCAGTCATGTGATCGGCCAGCCGAACGACCGCGACGACATCGAGATTTACCGCGATGCGAAGAAGATTTATTCGGCGACGCGTGTGCTGCTTCAACAGGCCTGGACTGAAGTCTCGTGGCGCATCGCGCGTCTGCGCGACAACCCGGCGGGTGCCGACAGTGAATTTCAAGCGATCACCGATGCAAGCAACCCCGGCATGACGCCGGTGTTGACGTTCGATCCGAAGATCGACATCGCCGCACCGTTCATTGCAACGGGTACGCGTCCCAAGGTCGCGATTCTTCGCGAACAGGGCGTGAACTCGCATATCGAAAAAGCGTATGCCTTCGATCGCGCGGGATTCGAGGCGCGGGATGTCCACATGAGCGACCTGATTTCGGGGCGCGCGAACCTGTCGGAATTCGCGGGTTTTGTAGCTTGCGGCGGATTCTCTTATGGCGACGTGCTTGGCGCGGGCGAGGGCTGGGCGAAGACGATTCGCTTCAATGCCGTGCTGGCCGATATGTTTGCTGCGTTTTTCTCGCGAGGGGACACCTTTGCGCTGGGTATCTGCAATGGTTGCCAGATGATGAGCAGCCTCGCGTCGATGATTCCGGGCGCGGATGCGTGGCCGAAGTTCACGCGCAATCAGTCGGAGCAGTTCGAAGCGCGTTTTGCGATGGTCTCGGTCGAAGCGTCGCCATCGATCTTCCTCGACGGCATGGCTGGCTCGCATCTCCCGGTGGTGATTTCGCACGGCGAAGGCTTCGCGAATTTTGCGGCACAGGGCGATCCTGCCGCGGCGACGGTGGCGATGCGCTTTGTCGACAATCACGGGGACGCTACGGAGCGCTATCCGTTTAATCCGAACGGTTCGGGTAGTGGCGTGACGGGTGTGACGACGCCGGACGGGCGTTTCACCGCGTTGATGCCCCATCCGGAGCGCGCCTTCCGCACGGCGCAGATGAGCTGGCATCCGGCCGACTGGGAAGGCGACAGCCCGTGGATGCGCATCTATCGCAACGCGCGCAAGTGGGTGGGTTGATCCGCGTGCACTGAAGGGCGCGGTGGCTCAATCGACGCCAAGGGTGGCGTCGATCGACATCAATGCGTGCTCCTGCGATATCGACGTGGCGCTATCGAGTCGCCCAGAATGCTTGCTGCATCTGGGCGATTTCCTTTTGCAGTTCCGCAAAGGGACCGAATACCTTGACGGCCTTTTGGCTGTGGTCGAACACGGTCCGGCAAGGCAGCGACATGGTCGGGTTCTCATCGTGCGAACCTGTGGCGGCAAGCAGGTCTTTTTCTTCGGCGCCGTAAACGAGGCGACCGATGTTTGCCCAGTAGACGGTGCCCGCGCACATGCAGCAAGGCTCGACATTCGTATAGAGCGTGCAACCCCAAAGATAATCCTCCGAAAAGCTCGCCGCCGCCGTGCGTGCGAGCACGGATTCAGCGTGATTGACTGTGTCGACATTGCCTTGCTCGATCAGGATGGTCTCGTGATCGGGTGCGACGAGAATCGCGCCGAACGGGTGATGGCCGAACTGCACCGCGCGTTCAGCGATCACGCCAGAGCGCCGCAGATGACGAATCATCTGCTCGCGCGTCGGATCGGCGCCGGGCGGCGTCGGGGAGCCTGACGGTGGGGTATGGGCGGAGTGGGGCGAGGGCGTATCGGTCATTGTCGGGGGCGGTAGTGGCTAGGCGCCAAAGTTCGCATTGTCCCTCGGCAAAGGCGATCCGCGGTCACGGCGCGCTTATGCACAAGATCACGCTGGCGATGCGCGAAGCACCGCCGATCCTAAAATGAATGCGCAAAAAAAAGGCAGTGAAGCTAGATAGCGTCACTGCCTTTCTACTGCATGCTTCTACCGCAAGGACTCAATCCACTTACTGGATCTTCGCCTTCGCGCGCAGCGATTGTTCATACGCCTGCAGCTTTTCCTGTTGCAACTGCTGGGCGATCTGCGGCTTCACGTCTTCGAACGCCGGCACCTTCACAGGGCGCGTGTCGTCGAGACGGATGATGTGCCAGCCATATTGCGTCTTGACCGGTTCATCGGTGATCTGGCCTTTTTGCAGCTTGGCCGCCGCCGCGCCGAATTCCGGCACATAGCTTTGCAGGTTGGCCCAGTCGAGATCGCCGCCGTGCGCAGCCGAACCCGTGTCCTTCGAGTACTGCTTGGCCAGGTCGTCGAAATTGCCGCCGGCCTTGAGCTTGGCGATGATGTCCTTCGCCTGTTGCTCGTTGTCGACCAGGATGTGGTGCAGGTGATATTCCTTACCCTGCACTTGCTTGATCGCCTCGTCGTACTTCGCCTTGAGTTCGGCGTCGGTCGGCGCATTGGTCTTCATGTAGTTGGCAATCAACTGACGGATCGCGACGCTTTGTTGAGCGAGGACCATCTGCGCCTTCACACCCGGCTGGTTCGGAATGCCTTCCTTTTCCGCTTCCTGCATCATGATTTCGCGATTGACCAGTTCTTCGCGCACCGCAGCCTGCAATTGCGGCGAATCGGTCTGGCCCTGGCGCACGAGCTCGGCGACCAGCGCGTCGACACGTTCTTTCGGAATCGGCTTGCCGTTGACGACGGCGATGTTTTGCGCGAATGCGGCACTGCTGGCACCGGCGGCAACGATAACGGCGGCCGTGGCGATCCACAGTCGGACGTTTTTAAAGCTCATGGCGAGATTCCTAACGAGGCAGGTTATTGAATTCTTCGGGGGTATAGGCCGCAATGGCGAGTGCATGAATGCCATCCCGCATCGCATCGGCCAGCGCATCATACACCAGCCGATGGCGGGCTACCCGGCTCTTGCCGGCGAACGCGGGCGTCACGATAGTGACATTGAAATGGCCGCCCGAAGCGGCACCCGCATGCCCTGCGTGGCGCGCGCCATCGTCCTCGATCTCGAGGTGAAGGGGCGCGAGCAAGGCCTGCAGGCGGGTTTCGATCTGGGCCGTCGAGATGGGGGTGACCATGGCTAGTCTTCCTTGAGGTAACGGGTCAGCCAGAGGCTCTGCGCGACGATAAACACGACCATGCAGCCGATGCCGCCATAAAGCTTGAAGTTCACCCAGACATCGGTCGAGAAGTGATACAGGATCACCAGGTTCACGATGCCGAGCAGCGTGAAGAACAGCACCCACGCGATCGTCAGTTGTTTCCAGACCGCGTCGGGCAGCTTGAGCTCCTTGCCCATCGTGGTTTTAAGCAAGTCTTTGCCGAAGCCGAAACGCGAGGCGCCGAGTGCGATCGCGAACAGCCAGTAAGCCACCGTCGGCTTCCATTTGATGAACACGTCGTTGTGGAGCACGAGTGTCGCTCCGCCGAGCACCACGATCACGATCAGGCTGACCCATTGGAGCGGATCGACTTTACGGTGACGGAACGCGACCCAGGCAATTAAGGCGAGCGAGGCGACGATCGAGATCGCGGTCGCGGTGTAGATATTCGTCAGCTTGTAGGCGACGAAAAACAGAATGATCGGGAAAAAGTCGAATAGAAGTTTCATGCAGGGTCCGGTAACGGCCGCCAGCCGCCCAGTCACCTTGTCTGGGGGCACGCGTCACGCGGCCCCCTTGTGCAGGGGCCGCGGGGCCGTCGGTCTTATTTCTGGCTGCCGGGCTCGAATTGTAGCGCAGCCGAGTTGATGCAATACCGGTCACCGGTGTCGGTCGGGCCATCGGGGAAGATGTGGCCCAGATGCGCATCGCAAACCTGGCAGCGCACTTCGACTCGCACCATCCCGTGCGTCACGTCACGGCGCTCGTTGATCAGCTCGCCATTGAGCGGGCGGTCGAAGCTCGGCCAGCCGCAGCCGGCATCGAACTTGTTTGACGATTCGAACAGATCGGCGCCGCAGCACACGCATTTGTATACGCCGTTTTCCCAGTGATCCCAGTAGCGGCCGGTGAAGGCGCGCTCGGTCGCGGCGTGGCGGGTAACCTGGTATTCGACGTCAGACAGTTCTTTCTTGTAGTCGGCGTCGGACTTGACCGGGGCAGTAGGGGTCGGGCGGGTCGGGGTGGTGCTCATATCGGGTCTCTCTTAGAAGTCACTCTGCTTGGTCGGGCAGAGCGATGATTCCTTACAGTTTCTGCGTTGTTGGGACGGTCGGCGGGACGCTCACGACGAACAGCTGACTTCCAGCGAACTGGCCCACGACGGCGGCAATGCCGCGTAGGCCTCGCGGCCCGGTTGCTCGTCGAACGGATGGCGCAGCACGTCGAGCAGGCGTTCGACTTCGCTGAAGTCCTTCTCGTTCGCCTGGCGGATCGCCGTTTCGGCGAGGTGGTTGCGCAGGATGAACCTGGGATTGACCCGGTTCATTGCGATCGCGCGGTCGGCGTCGTCGCGGCTCTCGCTTTCCAGCCGCGTGCGGTACTCGGCCAGCCACACATCGATCGCGGCCCGGTCGAGGAACAGGTCCCGCACCGGGCTGTCGCCACGCGCGTCGTGGCGCGACACCGCCGCGAGGTTCCGGAACGTCAGCGTGAAGTCGGCGCGGTTCGCGTGCATGACCTCGAACAGGCGGTTGGCCAGCCCGTCGTCGCCTTCGCGCGGTTCGACGAGGCCGAGCTTCGCGCGGAGCAGCCGGTCAAGGCCGCCCGCAAAATGGCCGCGATAGGTCTCAAGAATGCCCTGGGCCGCCTCGACGCCGGCCTCGCCCTCGCCCAGCAAGGGCAACAGCGCTTGCGCGAGGCAGAACAGGTTCCAGTAGGCGACCTGGGGTTGGTTCTTGTAGCTGTAGCGGCCGCGGTTATCGCTATGGTTGCAGATGTGGTTCGCGTCGAAGCCGTCGAGAAAGCCGAACGGACCGTAGTCGATCGTCAGGCCGAGGATCGACATATTGTCCGTGTTCATCACGCCATGGCAGAAGCCCACCGCCTGCCAGTGCGCCACCATCAGCGCGGTGCGTTCGACGGCCACGGCAAGCAGCGCGAGGTAGGGATTCACCGCCTTGCGGCAGCCGGGATACAGGCGGTCGATCACATGATCGGCCAGCTCACGCACGCGGTCGGGCTGGTCATTGGAGAACCAGTGCTCAAAATGACCAAAGCGGACGAAACTCGGCGCGACTCGCGCGACGACCGCGGCCGTCTCGATTTCTTCGCGACGCACCGGGGCGTCGGAGCCCACGATACTAAGCGCACGCGTGGTCGGAATGCCGAGGTGGTGCATCGCCTCGGAACACAGAAACTCGCGAATCGATGAGCGCAGCACCGCGCGGCCATCGCCCATGCGCGAGTAGGGCGTCAGGCCGGCGCCCTTGAGCTGGATTTCCTGCCTACCCGCCGGGCCCTCGGCCTCGCCGAGCAGTAGTGCGCGTCCGTCCCCGAGTTGCCCGGCCCAGACGCCGAATTGGTGCCCCGAATAGACCGAGGCGAGCGGCAGCGTGTCGCCACTCCATTCGCGCGTGGGATTGCCCGCGAACCACTCGGCAAAGCCCGGCGACATTGCGGCGTCGGCCGGCAAGCCAATCAGGGCAGCTGTTTCAGGCGAAAAGCCCACCACATAGGGCGCGGGCAAGGGCGTTGCCGGCAACCGTGTGAAAAACGCGCTGCCGAGCGCCGCAAACGCATGCGGGGCGCCGTTTGACAACGGGAAGGTGAACGCCGGACGGACGGGAAGCGGAATGGACGACATAAGCCTCAAACGACAGAGCTTCGGGAAAACGACATATTGAGCCGCGCTGGTGGTGTCGATATTGTAAGTCCGCACGCGAGTGCGTGCTGGAGCTCGCCCGAAACGGGCCGCTCTCACCTTTCAGGACAGGAGAATCATCGATGTCGACCCCCTCTGCGGGCACCCCACTCGTCGGCCAGATGATGGACATGCCGTTGCTTGTCTCTTCCATTCTCCAGCATGCGGCGCGCCATTTCGGCGGGACAGAGATTGTCTCGCGGCGCGTTGAAGACAATACCTTGCATCGCTACACCTGGCTTGACTGCGAGCGGCGCTCGAAACAGCTTGCCCAGGCACTCGCGCGGCTCGGGGTCGAACGCGGGCAGCGTGTCGGTACGCTGGCCTGGAACACCTTCCGGCATATCGAGGCGTACTACGGCGTCTCGGGCAGCGGGGCGGTGGTGCACATGATCAACCCGCGCCTTTTCTGCGAACAGGTGAATTTCATCATCAACGATGCCGAGGATCGCGTCGTCATGTTCGATGTGACCTTTGCAGGCCTGGTCGATACGCTCGCGCCGCAATGCCCGCAGGTCCGGCACTGGATCGCGATGACCGATCGCTCGACGATGCCCGAGATGAAGACGCCGGTGCTTTGCTACGAAGACCTGCTGGGCTTCGAGGATGCGCCCTATGAATGGCCCGAACTCGACGAACGCAGCGCATGCGGGCTGTGCTACACCTCGGGTACCACCGGCCATCCGAAGGGCGCGCTCTACACCCACCGTTCGAACGTGCTGCATGCGATGGCGTCCGCGATGCCCGACGGGCTTGGACTGTCCGCGCTCAATGTGATCATGCCCGTGGTGCCGATGTTCCACGTCAACGCCTGGGGTATTCCGTATTCGGGCGCGCTGGTCGGCGCCAAGCTCGTGCTGCCCGGCCGGGCCCTCGACGGTGCCTCACTGTACGAGCTCATGGAGACCGAAAAGGTGACCTTCGCGGCCGGCGTGCCGACCGTCTGGCTCGCCTTGCTCAACCACGTGGAGCAGGCCGGAGCGCGGTTCTCGACACTCGAGCGCACGCTGGTTGGCGGCTCCGCCTTGCCCCCTGCGATGCAGACGATGTTCCAGGACAAGTATGGTGTGCAAGCCATCCACGCCTGGGGCATGACCGAGATGTCGCCGCTCGGCACGGTCTGCAAACTGAGCGCGACCCTCGCTGCGCGTACACTCGAGGAGCAACAGCACTCGCTGCGCAAGCAGGGCCATGCCTTGTTCGGCGTCGATATGAAAATCGTCGACGACAAGGGCGAGTCCTTGCCCTGGGATGGGGTCGCGTTCGGCGACCTCCATGTGCGCGGACTCTGGGTGATCGACCGCTATTTCAACCACGACGAATCGCCGTTGAAAGACGGCTGGTTCCCGACCGGCGACGTCGCGACGATCGACGCCGACGGCTATATGCAGATTACCGATCGCAGCAAGGACGTCGTCAAGTCGGGCGGCGAGTGGATCAGCTCGATCGATGTCGAGAATATCGCGATCGCTCACCCGGATGTCGCCGAAGCCGCATGTATCGCCGCGCGCCACGCCAAGTGGGCTGAACGGCCCCTGCTCGTGATCGTGCGCAAGCCCGGCGGGAAAGTCACGCGCGACGAAATCTTGCGCTTCTACGAAGGCAAGGTCGCGAAATGGTGGATTCCCGATGAAGTCGTGTTTGTCGAGGAGATCCCTCACACCGCCACCGGCAAGGTGCTCAAGCTCAAGCTGCGTGACCGATTTGCGGACTATCTGGTCGAACACGCGGCTGCTGCGCAGTGAATCAGGCACGGCGATCTTCCTCATTTGGCCGAGTCAATTGAACGATCGTGCTTTTTTCGGTATCCTGGCCTCCATTCAAGCTGGCGGCAGGCCGGGTGCCATCAGGAGGACACAGATCCTTCGCAGCATCGGGTCGTCCGCCACGGGGCCGTCGTCCGGCGTGCCCCTTGGCCAACGAGGTGTGGAGGAAGACAGATGGCAGTGGCCTATTCGACCCAAGACGGCATCGCCGTCATTACCTTTGACAACCCGCCGGTCAACGGCCTGAATCACGCGACCCGCGCGGGGATCGTCGAGAACCTGAAGCGCGCGCAGGATGATCCGCAAATTAGCGCGATCGTCCTGACGGGCGCCAATGTGTTTTCCGGCGGCGCCGACATCACCGAATTCAACACCCCCAAGGCGCAAGCCGAACCAAATCTTCACACTCTTATTGACGCGGTCGAGTCGAGCGGCAAGCCGGTCGTCGTTGCGATCAACAAGCTCGCGATGGGCGGCGGCCTCGAGCTGGCGCTTGGCGCGCACTATCGCGTTGCCACGCCTGGCGCGCAGATCGCGTTGCCCGAGGTGAAGATCGGCCTGGTACCGGGCGCGGGCGGCACGCAGCGTCTGCCGCGCGCGGTCGGCCTGCCGCGCGCGCTGACGATGATCGTTACAGGCGCGCCCGTGCGTTCCGAAGAGCTCGCCGACGGCACCTTGTTCGATGAAATCATCGCCGGCGATCTGAGTGAAGGGGCGGTCGCGTTCGCGCGCCGCGTGGCCGGGAAGGGCGGATCGTTGCCGCGCGTGCGCGACCGCGAGATCGATGCAGCGGACGCCGACGCGATTCTTGCCAAGGCACGCGAGGGCATCGCCGTCGCGAGCAAGCATTTTCCGGCGCCAGCGAAGTGCATCGAATCGGTTGAGCACGGCCTGCGTCAAGGCTTCGATGCCGGCCTCGTGCGCGAGCGAGAGTGCTTTGTCGAACTGGTCCAGACCCCGGAGAGCCGCGCGTTGCGGCATGCCTTCTTCGGCGAGCGCGCCGCGTCCAAGATTCCCGACGTCCCGTCGGACACCCCGGTGCGTCCGATTCGCGAAGTCGGCGTGATTGGTGCCGGCACGATGGGGGGCGGCATCGCGATGAACTTCATCAACGCAGGCCTGCCGGTCGTCCTGATCGAAACCACCCAGCAAGCGCTCGATCGCGGCCTCGCGACGATCCGCAAGAATTACGAAAGCAACGTCCGCAAAGGCAAGCTCACTGCCGAGCAGCTTGAAGCGCGCATGAAGCTGATTCAGCCTTCGTTGTCGTACGACGATCTCAAGTCCGCCGATCTCATCATCGAGGCCGTATTTGAGGAGTTGTCGGTCAAGGAGCAGGTGTTCCAGAAGATCGACGCGATCGCCAAGCCTGGCGCGATCCTCGCTTCCAACACTTCAACGCTCGATCTCAACAAAATCGCCGCTTTCACCAGCAGGCCGCAAGACGTGGTCGGGCTGCATTTCTTCAGTCCCGCGAACGTCATGAAGCTGCTGGAAGTCGTGCGTGGCGCGCAGACTTCCAAGGACGTGCTCGCCACTGTCATGGCGCTCGCCAAGAAGATCCGCAAGACCGCCGTGGTTTCAGGCGTCTGCGATGGTTTTATTGGCAACAGGATGGTCGAACAATACGTGCGCCAGGCACTCTCCCTCCTCGAGGAAGGCGGCTTGCCTGCGCAAATCGATCAGGCAGCCGAGCAGTTTGGTTTTGCGATGGGTCCGTTCCGGATGAGCGACCTCGCGGGCAACGACATTGGCTGGGCGATTCGCAAACGGCGCAGCGTGGAGCACCCGGAAATCGTGTATTCGAAGATTGCTGACCGCCTGTGCGAGTCAGGCCGTTTTGGACAGAAGACGGGCGGCGGCTGGTACGACTACAAGCCGGGCGAGCGCGCAGCCTTACCCTCGGCAAGCGTCGACGAAATGATCGTCGGTTATTCGAAGGAAACTGGCGTCACGCGTCGTGCGATCAACGACCAGGAGATCGTCGAACGACTAGTCTTTGCCCTCGTCAACGAAGGTGCGAAAATCCTCGAAGAAGGGATTGCATCGAAGGCGTCGGATATCGATATGGTTTATCTGACCGGTTATGGGTTTCCGCTTTTCCGCGGCGGTCCGATGCTGTACGCCGACACAGTAGGCCTCCTTCGTGTGCAAGACGCCATTGAGCGGTATGCTGCAGCCACGGGCGACGGCTTCTGGGCACAACCTGCCCCGTTGCTGACACGACTCGCCAAGGAAGGACGCGGGTTCACTCGCTAAGCGGGGATCGGTCGACTGGACGGTTGCCTGCGGCGTATGACTTGCCCGGCGCGCGATGCCTTGTGCATTGTTTTGCCAGGCAGGGAATGCGATGCGATGCGCGATGCAGGTATCGTCAATCAACCGATCAAAGGAGCTTCGATGCGACCGTCGAGCGATGTGCTGCTGGTCGTCGACGTGCAATACGACTTCATGCCGGGAGGCGCGCTCGCCGTGCCATACGGAGACGAGGTCATCGCACCGATCAACCGGCTTGCCAAAGGGTTTTCGCACGTCGTGCTGACCCAGGACTGGCACCCGGCGAACCATGCTTCGTTTGCTGTGAATCACCCGGGATCGCACCCATTTTCACGTGCCCACATGCCGTATGGCGAGCAGGTTTTGTGGCCGGCGCATTGTGTGCAGGGGACGCGTGGGGCTGAACTGCATGAGGGCCTGTCGATTCCCCATGCCCGAATGATGATTCGGAAGGGCCATCACCCGAACGTCGACAGTTATTCCGCGTTTGTTGAGGCCGATCGCAAGACGCCGACCGGGCTGACGGGGTATCTGCGCGAGACTGGCGTGAAGCGCGTGTTTGTGTGCGGGCTGGCCACTGATTTCTGCGTGGCGTGGAGCGCACTCGATGCGCTGGCGTGCGGGTTTCAGTCGTTCGTGGTTGAGGATGCAAGTCGTCCGATTGACCTCGATGGTTCGCTTGAGGCTGCGTGGCTGCAGTTCATTGATATGGGTATAGAACGGCTTGAGGTGGAAGAGGTGTTGGGGGCGGCGATGGTGTGAAGTGACGGCGACTCTGTGATCCTGTGGGGCGTGCGTTCCGAGGGAAATGCGTATCCGGCTACAATGATTCGCCCCGATGCCAGCATGTCAGGCAAAGACCCGACGTGGACCACTAGCGCGTCGGATGCGCGAAACGCCCCTAACTCTGGATGAAGAAAGAATGATTCGTCACATCGTGATGTGGAAGCTCAAAGACCAAGCCGAAGGTGGCACTCGCGCGGAGAACGCGGAGAAGATGCGCACGCTGCTCGAGAACTGCCGCGATGTTGCCCCAGGAACGCGCGAGTTCAATGTCGGCATCGCCGCACCCGGCGAAGAGTCGACCTACGACCTCGTGCTGGTCTCGACCTTTGACGATGACGCCGCACTCAATGCTTACCAGGTTCACGCCGAGCACGAAAAAGCCAAAGCCTTTATCGGCAAGGTCCGTGAAACGCGTCAATGTGTCGACTACATCATCTGACGTGGGGCGCTGATGTCTGACTATTCCGAGTTTCCCGTCCGCAGCCCGTTTATTGAATCATTGGGGATGCGACTGGTGCGCGCCGAAGACGGTGTCAGCGAGATCGAGCTGACGCTCGAGCCGCAGCATATGAACACCTGGGGCGTGGCCCATGGCGGTCTTACGATGACACTGCTTGATGTGGCGCTATCGCTCGCCGCGCGTAGCGCCGCCGATCAATCCGGCGTGGTCACGGTCGAGATGAATACGAGTTTCATGCAACCCGGTCGCGGCGCATTGCGCGCGCACGGTCGCGTGATGCATCAGTCAAGCACGATGGCTTTTTGTGAAGGCGAAGTGCGCGATGCAAATGGCGCGTTCGTCGCCAAGGCGCTGGGTACTTTCAAGTACTTGCGCAAGCTCGCGGTCGGACGCACGATCGTCGAGCAGCAACACCCGGGGAGCGGTTCGGATTAGCCGATCACCAGCCGTTGCCTTCGCAGCGGCACCCCTCATTCCAATATAAGCCGACAGGCACAGACGGAGACAACCACTCATGAGCGAGATCAACCGCCAGATCGTATTGGCCGCGCGCCCCGAACTCGAAGTCGAACCGGAACATTTCAAGCTTGTAGAGACTCCGCTTGCCCCCTTGCAAGAAGGGCAGGTCAGGGTACGCAATCACTTCCTCTCGCTCGACCCCTATATGCGCGGACGCATGAGCGAAGCGAAATCGTACGCATCGCCCCAGCCGTTGAACGAGGTCATGCTCGGCGGGACGGTCGGTCAGGTGGTGGAGTCGAAGCACCCGAAATATCAGGCCGGAGACAAGGTCGTGGGCTTCTTCGGCTGGCAGGAGTTCGGTACCTCAGATGGAACCGGGCTCCAGAAGGTCGACGATACGCATATCCCATTATCTGCGTACCTCGGTGCGGTCGGCATGCCGGGTGTCACCGCGTGGTACGGCCTTAACCGGATCATCGCGCCGAAAGCCGGCGAAACGGTCGCCGTCAGCTCGGCGTCGGGTGCGGTCGGCGGCGTGGTAGGTCAACTCGCCAAGGCGCATGGCTGTCGTGTGGTCGGCATCGCAGGCGGTGAGGAGAAGTGCCGTTATGTCGTCGAGACGCTAGGCTTCGACGCCTGTGTCGACTACAAGCAGAACAACCTCCATGACGATTTGAAAGCGGCAGCTCCCAAAGGCATTGACGGCTACTTTGAGAACGTCGGCGGCCCTGTGCTCGACGCGGTGCTTCCGCGAATGAATGCATTCGGGCGGATCGCGCTGTGCGGAATGATCGCGGCTTATAACGGGCAACCGATCCCGCTCAAGGTGCCGCAGCTTTTGCTCGTCTCGCGTCTGAAGCTCGAAGGCTTCATCGTCAGCGAGCATATGGAGGTCTGGCCGCAAGCGCTCAGGGAACTCGGCGGTCTCGTTGCACAGGGCAAGCTTAAGTACCGTGAATCAGTCGCCGAAGGGCTCGCGAGCGCGCCCGAAGCGTTTATCGGTTTGCTCAAGGGACGCAATTTCGGCAAGCAGGTCGTGAAGCTGATTTGATCGCGCCGCTCCCAGGCGCCCTGCATTGACAGGGCTCAAGCGCTGAGTTCGAGTTCGACCCGGTTGCGTCCGTTGCGCTTGGCGAGGTACATCGCGCGATCGGCCGATGCCACGAGGGTGTTCGCGCTGCTGACGGTGTCGCCGGGGTCTGCGGTCGGCAACAAGGCGATACCGATCGACACGGTCAGCGTCATGTTCTGGTCGTTGTCGTCGAGCACCTGGAGCTCGCTGACCGCGCGGCGAATCCGTTCGGCAACAGCAAGCGCTCCACGCTGGTCGGCTTGCAGCAGCAGGCCTGCAAACTCTTCGCCGCCATAGCGAGCAAGCGTATCTGCGAGCCGCATCTGGCGCCGGGCGGAACGCGCGACGGCAACGAGTGCGCGGTCACCTGCCGCATGTCCATGCAAGTCGTTGATCTGCTTGAAATGATCGATGTCGAAGAACAGGCACGCCAGCGGTGTACCGTGCCGCGCGGTGCGCGTGATTTCCTCACGCAGGCGTTCGTCAAAGTAGCGCCGATTGGCCAGATCGGTGAGGGGGTCAGTCAGACCGATTCGCTTGAGACGTTCTCGATGCGAGACGTTGTCCATGCTCGCGCCCACCACTGTGGCGAACCGTTCGAGCAGATCCGTGGCCATTCCGCTCGCGAACCGTTCCGCATCATCGCTGGCGAGGCACAGCACCCCGAGCGTGACATCCTGGCTCACTAGCGGCAAAACGATCATGCTTTTGGCGGTGACGCCTTCGAGACCGGACAGCAGAGCATCGCCGACGTTGTCGGCATTGGGCTTGCCAAGCCACGGTGTCCCGGATTCGAGCAGTTCGCCGAACAAGGGCTCCTGGCTGCTGCCGAGTTTCACGCGTTGACCGGCCAATTCGCGCACGGCATCGTGGCCGACCAGCTCGCGAACCATCGCGCTGGCTTCGTCAAGCCAGAGGCCGACCCACGAGAGGTTGAAATCGATCGGCAGGCTGGAGAACAGGGTGTCGAAGAAATTACTGAGCCCTTGCGCGCTGATCAGCGCGAGCTCGATCTTCTGAAAGCGCCGCAGTGTACTTTCGTTGCGTTGGACCGTCTGCACGAGGAAGCGCAGTTGGTCCGCCAGTTCCGATTCCCTGAGATCGTTCATCGCAAGCACATTCGCAGCGCCCCGCGGCGGCAGGGAGATTGACGAATCACGACGAAAAGAAAGGCTGTTTGTCATTGGACTCCGGCCCGGGCATCGCGCTCGAGAGGCGGGATGACCACTGTGGCCGGTTGTCCCGCCCACATCCGTCGCGTATCCACGATGGGGCATCACGCTGTTGCTGACACTGGATCCGCGGGGGCCAGCGACCTGGTGAATCTCCTGTTGTTTGTATTAACGGCAGGAAGGCACGCGAATTGAGTATTTTTTGCTGGCTCGCCGCGAGTTTGCCGCACAGAGTGCAGATCGGCAGCCGGATCGTGCTGCGAGCGGCGTTTCGGGCAGGGCGCCCGGGAGCAGAGGGCCGCCGCGTGGCCTATACTAGTGGGTTGGTGCGCCTCGCAAGCCCTTATGGAATAAGCGACAGAGCACCGCTCATGACAATTTGCGCGAAGCTTCTACCTCGAAGCGACACCGGTGCCATACCCCTGCAACCTGACTCAGTAAGATCAATGAACGCAAGCCCCCGGCGCATTTCCGTGGCCCCGATGATGGATTGGACAGACCGCCATTGCCGCTATTTCCATCGGCTCATGTCGAAGCACACCTGGCTGTACACCGAAATGGTGACGACCGGGGCGCTGCTGCACGGCGATGTGCCCCGCCATCTTGCGTTCAATGAAGAAGAGCATCCCGTCGCGCTGCAGCTCGGCGGCAGCGAGCCCGGCGATCTGGCCCGCTGTGCGACGCTGGCGGAGCAATGGGGATACGACGAGGTCAATCTGAACTGTGGTTGCCCGTCGGAGCGTGTACAGCGCGGTGCATTCGGCGCTTGCCTGATGTCGGAGCCGACCTTGGTGGCCGATTGTGTGAAGGCGATGCGCGATGTCGTTGCGATTCCGGTGACGGTCAAGCATCGAATCGGGATCGACGATGTCAGCGAATATGGCTTCGTGCGCGACTTCGTGGGCACCATTGCGGATGCGGGCTGCGAGGTCTTTATCGTGCACGCGCGCAACGCGATCCTCAAGGGTTTGAGTCCAAAGGAAAATCGCGAGATTCCGCCGTTGCGGTATGAGTTTGCCTACCAGCTCAAGCGGGACTTTCCGGCGCTCGAAATTCTGATCAATGGTGGGGTCGAGACGTATGAAGAGGCGCAGACGCATCTCGAGCATGTCGATGGCGTGATGTTCGGACGCCAGGCGTATCACAATCCGTGGCTACTCGCGGGCATCGACGAGCAGTTTTACGGTGCGGCAGCTTCGAACCTGACCCGTGTCGATGTGGAAGCTCAGATGGCCGAATACGCCGAGCGGCAACTGGCGGCGGGTGGCTATCTCGGCGCCATCACGCGCCATATGCTCGGACTTTACAAGGGCGCCGCGGGTGCGCGTGGCTGGCGCCGGACTTTGTCGGACAACAAGCGGCTGGCGCGCGGTGACTTGTCGGTCTTCGATGAAGCGCGCGAGTTTCTGCAGGCTGAAGCGGTCGTCTGAAAAAATTAGCCTCATGCAGAAGAAGCACTAGCAAAACGCAGGATGAGTTTGTATAATCGCTTTCTCTTTAGCGAGCCCCACAGGCAAGCGAAAGATAGTTTTCCAGTGGTGGCCGTAGCTCAGTTGGTAGAGTCCTGGATTGTGATTCCAGTCGTCGTGGGTTCGAGTCCCATCGGTCACCCCATCAGATACGTTTCATCGGGGTAAGCAAAGAAGAAGTCGGAACGTGAAAGCGATCTTTCATCTTTGGCGCGAACCTCATAAAAAAGCCCTGCTCTTGCAGGGCTTTTTTGTTTCTGCGAGCCGATCAGCGCCTTGCTGATTTCAAGGCGCTCGCGAGCCAGTCTCTCTACAATCCCAACCGATCCAGTTCCGCGTACGCGCGCTGCAACCAGACCTTGATCCGTTGCCGTTCAAGCAATCCGAGGCCGAGGCTTGCGCGGTCGGGATGGTTGACCGCAGCCCAGAAGCTGGTGCTTTGCTGATCGATCTTCTGCATGGTGGTATCGGGCAGTCGATGCAAGGAAATCACGCTCGCACCCAGGGCTTCGGCACGTTCGCGCTGGCCCGAGGCCTCGAGGATATCAAAGCGATCGCCGCGGATCTGATTGAGCACAATCACCAGCTTGATCCGTCCGCCGAACTGGTCGAGCCATTGACGCAACAGATCGACCGAGTCGCGGCCTGCATCCATCACATGCCACCAGGTCAATGTCAGCCCGTTCTCGGAGGCCACGTTCAGCACGTCCGAGTCGTCGATCCATTTCGCCAGGGCATGCTGGGTTTGTGCCGCGAGGTCGATCACGATACGTCGGTGCGGGTCCTCAATCGCGTATTCGATTACCGGATCGAGGCTGTCATGCTGGTCGAGCACGACGGGTGCCGCATAGTTCGAGTAGAAACGCAGCAGGGCGCCATGAGACTTGTCGGTGTCGAAGCCGACGAACGGCAGGCTCTTGTCGATGAAGTATTGGGCCAGCACGCGGGCGACCAGCGATTTGCCGACGCCGCCCTTTTCGCCACCAATGAAGTGGATATAGCTCATGTCTGCGGATCCTTTGTCCTCACGCCGGGTCGGCCGAGTCCACAGAATAGCAAGGATCGAAGGCGAAATTGCGAAACAAACGGTGCTTCGGGTTCACCCCTCGATAACCATCGCTTCGCGGGCCTGATGCAGCATGTGCAAGGTGATCTTCTTGACTTCGGATTTGCTCTCGAGAATATGCGAGCGAATCAGCATTGACGCCTCGTTCGCCGAACGTCGGATGATCAGGCGAAGGATCACGGCATGCTCTTCATAGGTCGCATCGATGCGCAAGGGCTTGAGAAAATCAAGCCGGCGCATGATCCGGATTTTCTCGGTCAGCTCGTGATGTACGCGGGCCATTTCATGGTTGCCGGCGACTTCGACAAGCTTGACATGAAAGGCTTCATCGAGACTCGACATCTCGCGCGCTTCGCGGCAACGGGCATCCGGCTCGACCAACCAGGTGCTCGACAACGTTTCGAGTGCCGACAAATCTTCGAGATGGCAGATGCGTTCGATCGCTGCGGTCTCGAGCACAATGCGCAGATCGTAAAGATCGTCGAACACGTCAAAATCGAGCGGCTTCACCGACCAGCCGCTACGAAATGCGACCTCGAGAAACCCCTCTCGCTTTAAACGATAGAGCGCGTCACGCACGGGCGTGCGCGACACGCCGTAACGCCCGGCGACTTCGGTTTCGGTAAAGCGTTCGCCCGGCAACAACCGGAAGTCGAAGATATCTTCCTTGACGCGCGCATAGATCTCTTCGGCCAGCGGATTGCTCGGATTTCGAGGCATAGCTTCAATACACGATGAGCTTGTCCGGATTCACAGTGCTGACGTGAGCCGCGACGATCTTCCAGCCCTCGGGAAACCGTATCCAGGTTTGCGTTTGCCGCCCGATCAAGGTGGTGTCAGGGGCGAGGAATTGTGTGCAGGCGCTTGCACTGTCGGCGCTGAATGCGACGACCACCGTCTCGCGCAGGCGCCGTTGCGGATGCACGGGTGTCGTATCGGCCCGAAACGCGCGGATCGAATCGATGCCGTGCGAATGCTCGCGCACGCCGTAACGAATCGTGTGCGGGGAGTCCCAGAAGAAGTTACTCAGGACTTCGTTGTCGTGACGCACGAGGGCAGCTTCGTATTCGTCGAAGATGGCACGGACTTCGGCTGCGATTTTGCCGAGGTCGACGGTGCCGGCACTGGCAGCGCGATCAGATAATTCCGGGTTTGCAATCTCTTGGCTCATGTTCGGGTTTCCAGTTCAGCCGTTACCTGCAGAAGGGAAGCGAGTGGCGCGGTCCAGCAGACGATGCCGCCCTGCGAGCGCAGCATCTCGAGGGTCTGTGCATGGTAAGCCGGAAAGTAGCTGGCCGCCGCGTCTTCGACGAGCAGGCATTCATAGCCACGGTCGTTGGCTTCGCGCAGGGTGGTCTGCACGCAGACTTCGGTGGTGACGCCGCAGACGATGAGCCGCCGGATACCATGGGCTTCGAGCATGGCGCCGAGCGTGGTGGCATAGAACGCCCCCTTGCCGGGCTTGTCGACCACAAGTTCGCCGGGCAATGGCGCGACCTGCGGAATGATCTGGTTTCCGGGCTCGCCTCGCACCAGCAGACGACCCATCGGACCGGGGTCGCCGATGCGGATTTTGGGGTTGCCGCGCAAGCGTTTGGCCGGCGGGCAGTCCGACAAGTCAGGCAGATGGGCTTCGCGCGTATGGACGATGGTCAGTCCGAGCGCACGGCCCCAGGCGAGCAAGGCGGCGACGGTCGGCACGATGGCCGCAAGACGACTGATGTCGTTGCCGAGGGTATCGCCGAAGCCGCCGGGTTCGATGAAATCGCGCTGCATGTCGATCGATACGATCGCGGTCGACTCGGGCTCGAAACGAAAGTCATAGGGTAGGGCATCGACTGTAATCATCTTGCGGCTCCTGTGACATCGGCCGGGCTAGCAGGCTGCCCCACCTGGACGGAATGGCCTCGGCCGGCCATGAACGCACCGATCTCGGCCCGCGACGCCTGCGCCGCGGTTGTTTCGTGGACGATCTCACCATCGCTGATGATCAGCAGGCGGTCGGCCAGTTCCAGCAGTTCATCGAGGTCGTCGCTCGCGACCAGCACGGCAGCGCCGCGGTCGCGCGCGCGGCGCAATTTGTCGTGAATATCGGCCACCGCTGCAAAGTCGAGACCGAACACGGGGTTGGCGACGATTAGCACGTCGACATCGCTTGCGAGTTCGCGCGCGAGAATGGCTCGCTGCACGTTACCTCCCGAGAGCGTGCCGATCGGTCGCTGTGGATCGGGCGGCTTCACATTGAACGCGGCGATCCGCACGAGCGCCGCTTCACGCATTTTGTTTCGATCGATCAAGCCGGTACGACGACGAATCGGGGGCTGATCGAAGTCGCGCAGCGCAAGGTTTTCGGCCACGCTCATCTTGCCCACACAGCCATTGGCCAAGGGCTCCTCAGGGAGCGTGCCGACCCGGTGACGCCGCATCTCTTCGCGGGTCGCGCGGTAGGGCGCGCCGTTCATCGCGATGCTGCCTGCGGCATGCGGCCGCTGACCGAGCAGGGCTTCGATCAGTTCTTTCTGGCCGTTGCCCGCGATACCCGCGAGGCCCACGATTTCGCCACGTCGCACATCAAGTGTGACGCCCTTTGCGCGTGCCATTCCATGATCGTCTTCGACCGTCAGGCCGTCAACCTTCAGCCGCACTTCACCGGTTGGAACGCGTGCGGCATGAGTGCCCGTTTCCAGCGCGCGTTTGACCTCTTCGCCCATCATCCATCGAGCGAGTGCGTCGGCACTCGTGTCGGCCACTTTGGTCGCACCGACCAGACGGCCGCGCCGAAGCACCGTGACATCATCGGCGAACTCAAGCACCTCGGCGAACTTGTGGGTGATCATCAGCACGCTGAGCTCACCACTCTGTGCCAGCTTGCGCACCAGGCCCAGCACTTCGAAGGCTTCCTGCACGGTGAGCACGGAGGTCGGTTCGTCGAGAATCAGCAGACGGCTTTGTAGATAAAGTTGCTTGAGAATCTCAAGCTTTTGTTTTTCTCCGGCCGCGAGGGTGCCGACAAGGGCATCGAGCGGCACCTTGAAAGGTGCCTGCGCCATGAACGCTTCGAGGCCCGCGCGCGACGCTTTCCAGTCGATCGCAAAGGGCAGGCCACCCTTTGCTAGCAGGAGGTTCTCGGCCACACTAAGCCCTGGCGCCACCGTGAAATGCTGGTAGACCATGCCGAAGCCCAGCGCATGGGCAGCGCGCGGATTGTGGATCGAGACTTCGCGATCGTCGACGGCGATCTGCCCCTGGTCGAGCGGCGCATAGCCGATCAGTCCCTTGAGCAGGGTGCTCTTGCCCGCACCGTTCTCGCCCAGGAGGGCGTGAACCGTGCCGGGACGCACCGTCAGCGACACCTCGTCGAGCGCACGGAATGCGCCAAACGATTTGCCGGCACCGATCACTTCCACCTTCAGCGCGCGCATGCCGTTCTCCTTAGCCGAGGGACTTCAAGAGTGCCGCGGAATCCGACACCGTGCCAAAGACGCCGCCCTGCATCTTGACCATATGCAGCGCCGCGAGATGGTTGGCCGGGTCCGTCGCGGCACAACAGTCGGCCAGCAACAGACATTCGAACCCCCGATCATTGGCTTCGCGCATCGTCGTATGCACGCATACATCGGTGGTGATGCCGCTCAGGATCAGGTTGCGAATGCCTTGGGTGCGCAGGATCAACTCAAGGTCGGTCGCACAGAACGAGCCCTTGCCGGGTTTGTCGAGCACGATCTCGCCTTCGATCGGCGCGAGCTCGGGGATGATTTCCCAGCCGGGTTCGCCGCGCACCAGGATCTTGCCGCACGGACCCGGGTCGCCGATGCCCGCGCCAATCTGGCGCGAACGCCAGCGTTTGTTCGCGGGCAGGTCCGACAAGTCAGGCCGGTGCCCTTCACGTGTGTGGATGATCGTGAAGCCCAGCGTGCGCATGCGCGAGAGCACCGAGCGAATCGGCTCGATCGGTGCGCGCGTGAGCGCGATGTCATAGCCCATCGAATCGACATAGCCACCGACGCCGCAAAAGTCGGTCTGCATGTCGATCACGATCAGCGCCGTGTCCTCCGGCGCAAATTCGCCGTCGTAGGGCCACGCATAGGGGTCGGCATCGACGGGGGTCAAAGGCATCGGCAAAGCTCCTGTTGGCAAGTTGATCGGTCATGACCCCAGTGGGGCACGAGCCAAGTGTTATCGATTAAGTGACAGTTCCCCGGGCGCACCACTCATGGTGCGGTTCGGACGGCAGGTGGCGATCATCAGGGCAAGCGTCAAAGCGTAAGGCGCGGCGTTATACAAGTAATAGCCTGACGTCACGCCGATCGATTGCAGTGCCGGGCCGAGCGCACCGGCCGCGCCGAACAGCAGGGCGGCATAGAGACAGCGCACCGGTTGCCAGCCGGCAAAGATCACGAGTGCCACGGCCATCAGGCCCTGGCCGCTCGAGAGGCCTTCGCTCCAGCTGCCCGGGTAGTAGAGCGACAGATACGCGCCGCCGATGCCGGCGAAAAAGCCGCCGGCCGAGGTCGCCGCGATGCGTACCGGAGTCACGCGGATGCCGAGCGCGCGTGCACTGTCGGCATGGTCGCCGACGATGCGCAGGGCGAGGCCCCAACGCGTCGAGCGCATGCCCCATTGCAAGGCGAAGGCCGCAAGCACACCGACAATGAACAGCGCATTGATGCGCAGCGCACTGCGCAGCACCGGATTGTCGAGCCAGTCGCCGAGCGCCAGCGAGGGCAACTGCGGCGCCTGAGGCTGAATAAACGGTTTGCCGATATAGAACGCGAGCCCGGTTCCGATCAGCATCATGGCAATGCCGAACGCGATATCGTTGACACGTTTGAGCGAGCACACGAGGCCGTGCAGCAGCCCGAACAGCATGCCCGTCACACCAGCACACAGCACGCCGAGCCAGGCCGAGCCGCTCAGGTAAGAGGCAGCATAACCGCTGACCGCGCCGAGCACCAGGGTGCCCTCGAGGCCGAGGTTCACGCGCCCCCCTTTCTCGGTGATGCACTCGCCCAGACTCACGAACAGAAACGGTGTCCCGACCCGAATCGCGCCTGCACACAGCGCGATGGCCAGCGTGGAAAACTGGGAAGCATCAGGCATGCGTGGCTCCGGTGACGTTGGCTGCGGGGACGATCGTGGGCTTGAGCAATTTCACGCGCCACTGTTCAATCTTGCCGCCGAGGGTTTCCCAGCCAAGCAGGTGCGCGAAGATCATGCCCTGGAGCACGAGGACGGTTGCATCGGGTAGACCGAGCCGCCGTTGCAAGAGGCTGCCACTCGCGCCGATGCCGCCGACCAGGATCGCGCAGACGATGCAGGCAAACGGGTTCTGACGCGCGGCGAAAGCGACGAGAATGCCGCCATATCCGTAGCCCGACAGCAGAGAGGCATTCGCGCTGCCCTGCACGGCGGCAACTTCGAACATGCCTGCGAGCCCGGCTGCACCGCCGCCCAGACCGCAGGCGGCCAGCATGATCTTGTTGACGGGAAGACCAACCAGGCGCGCCGCGCGGACGTTGCCACCGACCACCGACAAAGCGAAGCCCGAACTCGTCTGCCGTACGACAAACCAGGCGAGCAGGCAGGCCACGAGACCACCCGCCAGTCCCCAGTGAACGTCGAGGCCGGGCATCGAACCGATCATCCAGGCATCCGCGAGCGGCGGCGTCGACGGTTTGTTGAGACTCGCCGGATCGCGCAGCGGGCCCTCGACAAAAAACTTGAACAGCGCAATGGCGATATACGACATCAGCAGGCTCGAGATCACCTCGTTGATACCGCGCCATTGACGCAGCGCGCCGGAGATCGCAATCCAGATGCCGCCCGCGATGATCGAGGCAATCCCCATCAGCACGATGCCGACTGAGCCGGGGATACCCGGCAACACCATCGGCACAATCGCAGCAGCCAAACCACCGAGGGCGAGTGCACCTTCGCCCCCGATGATGATGAGCCCCGCACGCGCGGGCAAGGCGACACAGAGCGCGGTGAGCATCAGCGGGGCAGCACGTTGCAAGGTGTTCTGAAACGCAAATGCGCTGCCGAAAGCGCCCTTGACGATCAATCCAAGCGCGTCCGCGACATCGACACCCTGAACCGCGAGCAACACTGAAAACATCGCAATCGCGCTGATGAGTGCACAGATCGTCGGAAGCGCGTCGAGCGGGATGCCCGCCAGCGCTCGCCGCGACCATGGCGGTTCGATCAGCGTGGGCACCGCGATGACGGGCGATATCGGTGGCAGGCCAACGTCGCCTGTCGAAACGGGAGTCGGCAGCGTGTCGCCCGCGAAGTCGGCAGACGCGGCAGCAACAGACTCAGCGATACCGTCCGCGATTCCGCCGCCCGATACACCAGCACTTGCAGTTGCCATGGACTGCGCGGCCGGCATCTCACCCGTGGTCGCGGGCGCACCGTCGGCAAGCGTCATGGAAGAAGGGACAGGACTCGATGTCAGCGCGGACGTCATCGTGGAGGCCTTCTAAAGGAACAGTGTCACGGGGAACGATGTCACGGCACCGATGGCTCGCAGGCCATCGGTGCCGCTCGCATCAGGCCTGCACGCCGGAGATCAGGTAGCTCATGCTTTCGAGGGTGACGTTGGTCTGCTGCTGTGCCGAGCCAGCGGGGATCACGACGTTGCCCTTGTTGTCCTTGAGCGGTCCCTTGAAGATCGTGAACTGGTCGGCGATCATCGAAGCCTTAATCTTGTCGGCACTCTGTTGAGCCGCCATCGGATCATTCGGGCCATAAGCGGACGGTCTAACAAACCCTTCCTTGAGCCCGCCGCGCATGAAGTTGACAAGTGGCTTGCCCGCCTGCGCATCGGCAACATATTGCTTATAGACGGTTTCCCAATGCCACTCGGCACCGGTCAGATACCCTTTCGGTGCGAGCGCGGCCTGATTGACGTGATAGCCGCAGCTGAAGATGCCGCGTTTCTCGGCGGTCTCGATCACGACCTTCGGGCTGTCGACGTGACAGGTGATCACATCGACGCCCTGGTCGATCAGGCTGTTGGTGGCCTCGGCTTCCTTGACCGGCATCGACCAGTCGCCAGTGAACACGACATGCGTCGTGATATCCGGTGATACCGATTGGGCGCCTAGCGTGAAAGCATTGATGTTGCGAAGCACCTGGGGGATCGGCTTTGCAGCGACGAAGCCCAGTTTCTTCGACTTGGTCGCATGGCCGGCTGCGACACCCGAGAGATATTCGCACTCGTCGATATAACCAAAGAAGCTCGCTGCGTTCTTCGGATCCTTGCCCTCCTTCCAGAGTCCGCCGCAATGGACGAAACGAATGTCGGGATACTTCTCGGCCATCTTGATCACATGCGGATCGAAGTAGCCGTAGGAGGTTGGGAACAGGACAGTTGCGCCGTCTTCGTTGATCATCGCTTCCATGGCTTTCTGGACAGCGACGGTTTCCGGCACGTTCTCCTGTTCCACCACCTTCAGGCCGGGGAGTTGCTTTATGGCTGCTGCGGCGGTCGCATGCGACTGGTTGTAGCCGAAGTCGTCGCGCGGTCCGACGTAGAGGAAACCGACAGTCAGCGGTTTGCCCGCAGCAAACGCAGAACCGAAGGGGAAGGCATTGGCGACAGCGAGTGCGGCAGACGAGGCGAGGAAGCGGCGCCGACTCGCGGAGTACGAATCATCAATCACGAGGTTCTCCTATGGGCGTTGCGGGGATAGGGCGCATAAGTACGGCTAGCGCGCCAACATAGGCCAGCCGGGGACGCCTGCCAGATGGAATGTTGTGTACAAGATTGCGCGCATCTTTATGCAAAGCGTGTGCCAACGGACGGGGCGACGCAAAGTCAGAAAGGGCGGGCCAGGAAAGGAGGGGGCGTAAACGCAGGCGCAGCGGGGCGCTCAGCGATGAAGCTCGGAACGGCTAAGACCGATCCTCGACCGAACGGCCAGGAAATCGCGGCGGGCAGACGGGGGGCGTCAGCCTTTCAAGGTGTGATGTTGGTGCCAGGACGCGGCCGGCTTGGTGCCGGGCGCACGCCGATAGGGATCGCCCGCGAGTCAGCAGATCACTGCTTCGGTGCGTGAGGTCAAGCGCGTACGTTCGCGTTCGATCGATTTGTCGAGCAGCCGGGCGACTTCGCTGAGGTTGCCAACCATCACGGTCCGCGAAGGCGTCGAGTAGATGCGAACGGGATTCGCAGTGGCGGGTTGAGCGCCACGGCGCGACGACACGCGCGCGAAGGCGGGTTCGGAAACCGGCAGACCGCGGGGGAGCACGGGGGCATTCACAGGCCGGGGGGCTTTGACAGGCCTTGCGACCTTCCCAGAGGACTGATCAAGCCCGGCGGACCTAATAAGTCCGGTGGACTTAACAGACGCAGCAGACTTAACGGGCACGGACGAGGCCGCGGAACAACTCTTCGGTTGCACCGCGCTGCGCGCAGCCACCGCCCGTGCGGCGGCACGGGCGGCCGCGACGCGCTGCGACTGCCCCGTCGTTCTAATACAAGTGCCGACGAATGAGCGGACCAGAGAATGAACGAGATTGCCTCGCGGCATACGCCAGGCGGGCCACGCAGCGCTGAGGGCGGCATCGACTTCCATTGCGATCTTGAACATATCGGTCCTTCGCTGGTTTTTTAGTGAATACGAGGCCCCGGGTCGTGGCCTAAGCCAGTGACCCCGATGCCCTCACAGGTCGTTAAATCAAAAGTCGCCCGACCGGATCAGCCCGACCGCGATGCCTTCGAGCTCGAAATCCTCGCGGCCGGCGGCGACCATGATCGACGGGAACTCAGGGTTCTCGGCGATCAGTTCGATGCCGCTCGCATGGCGGCGGAACCGCTTGACTGTGACATCGTCACCGAGCCGCGCCACGACCACTTGGCCGTCACGTGCCTCGCTACGCCGCTGCACGGCAAGCAAGTCGCCATCGAGAATCCCGGCATCACGCATCGACATCCCACGGACCTTCAGTAGGTAGTCGGGGGTTGTCGTGAACAAGGCGGGGTCGACGGTGTAATGCTGTTGAACATGCTCCTGCGCGAGGATCGGGCTACCTGCCGCGACTCGCCCAATCAGCGGCAGCGACAACTGCTGCAAGGCCGGATGCGGAAGCGTGAACTGGTGGGAGCTGTCGAACTCCTCAAGCGCTTCCGGTTTGAGCCGGATCCCGCGCGACGCCCCCGCAGCAAGCTCGAGCACACCCTTGCGTGCAAGTGCCCGCAAATGCTCCTCGGCCGAGTTCGCCGAGCTGAATCCCAACTCGGCGGCGATCTCCGCGCGCGTCGGGGGAAAGCCCGAGCGCTCGATCGCGCGCCGGATCAGATCGAATACCTGCTGCTGCCGTGCGGTTAGTTTGACCATGGTGTCAATGAAAGCACTCTCTTAGCACTGTATGGATGAACAGCTTGCTGTAGTTTTATACAGTACTGGGAATCTTTCAAGCACTCTCTGCAAAAAAGCTCGATCTTTTTCTTTTAGACAGGAAACGATATAAAAGAATAAGTAACGAGTCGTTTTGTGTCTGAAGCCAAATCGCTACACTCGGCCCTCGATCTCATCGGCAGATCATCAAACAAAAAGAGGCAGTAGATGGCGCTTCAAACGACGCACGCAGGCAGGGTCAACCGGGCCGTCACGGTCATAGAACGTGGCAGGACAACCTGGACGAACACGAAGACATGGTTCTCGCAGTCAGCGCCGAAATCGGTGGCGGCGCTGTTGCTTGCCTCGGCCGGGATGTTCGGCGCCGTCGCAGCACATGCAGACACGACCTTGCTCAACGTCTCCTACGACCCGACCCGCGAGCTCTACCAGGAGTTCGACCAGGCCTTCGCGAAACACTGGAAGCAGACCACTGGCGAGACCGTCACCTTTAAACAGTCGCATGGCGGCTCGGGTGCGCAGGCGCGTTCGGTGATCGACGGCCTGCAGGCCGACGTTGTGACGCTCGCGCTGGCCTACGACATCGACGCGATCGCGTCGAAGGGCTCGATTGACCCGGGCTGGCAAAAGAAGCTGCCGGATAACGCGTCGCCCTATACGTCGACGATCGTGTTCCTGGTCCGCAAGGGCAACCCCAAGCACATCAAGGATTGGAACGACCTCGTGAAGCCGGGCGTGTCGATTGTCACGCCGAACCCGAAGACCTCGGGCGGGGCGCGTTGGAACTACCTGGCGGCCTGGGCATATGCGCTTCATCAGCCGGGCGGCAATGCCGATACGGCCAAGCAATTCGTCGGGGCCCTCTATAAGAATGCAGGCGTGCTCGATTCGGGCGCGCGCGGCGCGACAACGAGTTTTGTTCAGCGCGATATCGGCGATGTGCTGATCGCCTGGGAAAACGAGGCCTTCCTGTCGCTCAAGGAATTTGGCCCGGACAAGTTCGAGATCGTGGTGCCGTCTGTGAGCATCCTCGCGGAACCCCCGGTCGCGGTGGTCGACAAGGTGGTCGACCGGCACGGCACACGCAAGGTGGCAGAAGCCTACCTCCAGTATCTTTATAGCGATGAGGGCCAGGCCATCGCGGCGCGCAATTTCTATCGCCCGCGTTCAGACAAGGTGCCGGCCGAGCTCACGAAGCAGTTTCCGAAGCTCAAGCTTTACACCATCGATGACACCTTCGGCGGCTGGGCCAATGCGCAGAAGACGCACTTTGCCGATGGCGGTGTGTTCGATTCGATCTATCAGACGAAGTAGGGCGATTTCATGGCGAGCTTGACGTTCCGCAAACCCAGCGCGCTTCCCGGCTTCGGGCTCACCCTTGGGATCACGATTGCCTATCTGAGCCTGGTCGTGCTGATCCCGCTGGTCGCGCTGTTTGCGAAGGCGGCCACGCTCGAATGGCATGCGTTTCTCAGCGCGGTATGGTCGCCGCGGGTCATCGCCTCGTACAAGTTGACGTTCGGCGCGGCGCTTGGCGCCGCGTTGGTCAATGCGGTGTTCGGCTTCCTGGTCGCATGGGTGCTGGTGCGCTATGAGTTTCCGTTCAAGCGCGTGGTCGATGCGATCGTCGATTTGCCGTTCGCGCTGCCGACTGCGGTAGCCGGCATCGCGCTCGCGGCGGTCTATGCGCAGAATGGCTGGATCGGTCAGCTGTTCGTGCCGTTCGGCATCAAGATCGCGTTCACGCGGGTCGGGGTGTTGATTGCCTTGACCTTTATCGGCCTGCCGTTCGTCGTGCGGACCGTGCAACCGATCCTCGAAGATTTCGAGCGCGAACAGGAAGAGGCGGCCGCATGCCTTGGCGCAACGCGCTGGCAAACATTCCGGCGCGTGGTCCTGCCGGCACTAACCCCCGCGCTGCTGACGGGTTTCGCGCTTGCCTTCGCGCGTGCGCTGGGTGAATACGGCTCGGTCATTTTCATCGCGGGCAATGTGCCGATGAAATCGGAAATCACGTCGCTGCTGATCATTACCAAACTCGAACAATACGACTATGCAGGGGCGACGGCATTGGCCGTGGTGATGCTGCTCGTCTCATTCTTCCTGCTGCTCGCGATCAACACGCTGCAATGGTGGCTTCAGCATCGCGTGAGCAAAGCAGCAGGGTCACGCCGCCCGATCGAGGCCCTGCAAGCATGAGCGCGGATTTCGCCACCCAGGAAAAGAAGCGCGTGAATGAACAACGCGCGGCCGAAATCGCCGAAGTCCGTGCGCGCGCAGAACGGTTGCGGCCGACGACTGAACGGGCGTGGGTCCGCGTCACGTTGATCACGATCGCCTTGTTGTTTCTCGCCTGCTTTCTCGTCGTCCCGCTGGTCTCCGTCTTCGTCCAGGCCTTTTCGAAGGGCATCGAATACTACCTGGCCGCGCTTGCCGATCCGGATGCCTGGTCGGCGATCAAACTCACGCTGCTGACGGCCGCGATCGCCGTGCCGCTGAACGTGGTGTTCGGCCTTGCGGCTTCGTGGGCCATCGCCAAATTCGAGTTTCGTGGCAAGAGTTTTCTGACCACCTTGATCGATCTGCCATTCTCGGTCTCGCCCGTGATCGCCGGCCTGGTCTATGTGCTGATGTTCGGTGCGCAGGGCTGGCTTGGCCCCTGGCTGGAAGACCACAACGTCCAGATCATCTTCGCGGTGCCCGGCATCGTGCTCGCGACGATCTTCGTGACTTTCCCGTTTGTCGCGCGCGAGCTGATCCCGCTGATGCAAGCGCAGGGCACCGACGAAGAAGAGGCCGCGCGCGTGCTCGGCGCCTCGGGCTGGCAGATCTTCCGCCGTGTCACGCTGCCCAATGTCAAATGGGGCCTGCTGTATGGGGTGATCCTCTGCAATGCGCGCGCGATGGGCGAGTTCGGTGCGGTATCGGTGGTCTCGGGTCATATCCGCGGCTCGACCAATACGATGCCCCTCCATGTCGAAATTCTCTACAACGAATACAACTTTGCGGCGGCGTTCGCGGTGGCCTCACTACTCGCTCTGCTGGCGCTCGTCACGCTGGGCCTCAAGTTGATGGCCGAGCGCAAGATCGCCCAGCAGGTGCGGGGGCCCGGTGAAGACGTGCGTGAGAGCAGCACAACAGCGGTATCGGAGTCACTATGAGTATCAAGGTTCGCAATCTCCACAAGCAGTTCGGTGACTTCGTCGCGCTCGACGATGTCTCGCTCGATTTCCCCTCGGGGGAACTCGTTGCCTTGCTCGGTCCGTCGGGCTGTGGCAAGACCACCTTGTTGCGCGTAATCGCCGGGCTCGAATATGCCGACCGCGGGCAAGTGGTGCTGCATGGAAGCGACGTGGTCGATGTCGGAGCACGCGAGCGGCAGGTCGGGTTTGTGTTCCAGCACTACGCCTTGTTCCGTCATATGACGGTGTTCGAAAACGTAGCGTTCGGCTTGCGCGTCAAGCCGCGTAGCGAGCGACCCACCGAAGCGACGATTCGCAGCAAGGTGCATGAGTTGCTGGAGTTGGTTCAGCTCGACTGGCTGTCGGACCGGTATCCGTCGGAACTCTCGGGCGGTCAGCGCCAGCGCATTGCCCTGGCGCGTGCACTTGCGGTTGAACCGAAGGTGCTGCTGCTCGACGAACCGTTCGGCGCGCTCGATGCGAAAGTCCGCAAGGAACTGCGCAGCTGGCTGCGTCGGCTCCACGACGAACTTCATATCTCGACACTGTTCGTCACACACGATCAGGAAGAAGCGCTCGAAGTGGCCGACCGTATCGTCGTACTCAATCGAGGCGCAGTGGAGCAGGTCGGTAGCCCGCAGGATGTCTATGACCACCCGCAAACGCCTTTCGTCTATGAATTCCTCGGCGCGGCCAACCAGCTGAAGGGACGCATCGATACGAACGGCTTTCTGGTCGACGGCGCGCATCGCCCGATCACCGCGAAGGCTCCGTTCGAGGGGCCGGCCTATGCCTACGTCCGCCCCCACGACTTGCTGCTGTTCCCGCGTGTGGAGGCCGAGTCGACGCATGCCGACGGCATCGTGGTCGACGTTCAGCGCATCGTCCCGCTAGGCGGCCAGGTTCGGGTCGAATTGAAGGTGCCGACGGGCGGCGTGCTCGAAGCTGAACTCGATCGCGAAACCTGGCGTGGCCTCAAGCTCAGCGTCGGCGACGGCGTCACCGCCGTACCGCGTGAGTTGCGCGTGTTTCCCGCATCGGCGCGCCGGTGAACTGAGCGCACAGGGTCTGGCGCAGTCGTACAAAAAAATAGAGACGAGGTCCACGTGAACTTCCAGCAATTGCGTTTCGTCCGAGAGGCGGTACGCCAGAATATGAATCTGACCGAGGTCGCCAATGTGCTTTACACGTCGCAGTCGGGCGTGTCGAAGCAGATCAAGGATCTCGAAGACGAACTTGGCGTCGATATTTTCGTGCGCCGCGGCAAGCGGCTGACCGGCCTCACCGAGCCAGGCAAGGCCGTGCATCAGACCATCGAGCGGATGCTTCTCGATGCCGAGAACCTGCGCCGTGTCGCGCGCCAGTTTTCCGAACACGATGCCGGGCACCTGGTCGTTGCCACGACCCATACGCAGGCGCGTTATGCGCTGCCCAAGGTCATCCAGCAGTTCAAGTCGGTGTTTCCCAAGGTGCACCTGGCTCTGCGCCAGGGCAATCCGCAGCAGATCGCCCAGATGATCATCGACGGCGAAGCCGATATCGGCATTTCGACCGAGGCGCTCGACCGTTATCCGGATATCGTGACCTTCCCGTGCTACTCGTGGCGCCATGAGGTCGTGGTCCCGAAGGGGCACAAGCTCGCGTCGGTCGGGACACTGACGATCGAGCATCTCGCCGAGTTCCCGATCATCACCTATGACCAGGACTTTACGGGCCGTTCGCACATCGATGCCGCGTTCGCCGCGGCCGGTCTGGTGCCGGACGTCGTGCTGACGGCGATCGATGCCGACGTGATCAAGACCTATGTCGAGATCGGCATGGGGATCGGGATCGTCGCAGCGATGGCCGTCGACGAAAAGAAAGATACCGAGCTCGTGCGCATCGATACCGGTGAGATGTTCGAGGCCAACACGACGCGCGTCGGCCTGCGCAAAGGTGCCTTTCTGCGTGCCTATGCCTACAAGCTGATCGAAATGTTCGCCCCCCAGCTCAAGGAAGCGGATATCTCGGCGCTGCTTCGTCAGACCGCGTAAGTTCGCCTGCACGCGGCGGATTTGCGGCGAAGAACCCCAAAAGGTTCGCTACAATCGCCGCATGACATCAGAGACCTCCTCTTTGCCTCGAGTGGTCGTGGTCGGCACGGGAGGCACCATCGCCGGCTCGGCCCCGACTGCCGCGCAGACGACCGGCTATCAGGCCGGCGCCTTGTCCGTCTCGCAATTGCTCGATGCCGTGCCCGCCCTAGGCACGGTTGCCCGCATCGCCGGCGAACAACTGGCTTCGATCGACAGCAAGGATATGAGCCTCGCGCTCTGGCTCCAGCTTTCAAAACGTCTCGACAGCCTGCTGGCGAGCGATGAAATCGACGGGGCGGTTATTACGCACGGCACCGACACCCTCGAAGAAACCGCCTACTTCCTGCATCTGACTTTGAAGTCCGCCAAACCGGTCGTGCTGACGGCCGCGATGCGCCCGGCGACCGCGCTGTCAGCCGACGGACCCATGAACCTGCTCAACGCAGTGAGCGTTGCCGCGGCGCCGGTCTCGCACGGGCGGGGCGTACTCGTGGCGTTCGCCAACCGGATCCATTCGGCGCGCGACGTCACCAAGACCAGCACGTTCTCGATCGATGCGTTCGACTCGCCGGAGGCAGGGCCGCTCGGCTGGGTGCATGACGGCAGGGTTGAATATGGCCGGCGCGTCGAGCACCGCCATACGGTGGCGACGCCGTTCCGCCTCGCTCGCAGCGCGGCAGCGCCCGTGACAGACGCGGTGCTGCACGACGCGCTCGAGCCCTTGCCGATGATCGGCCTCGTGACCAGCTACGCGGGCGCGTCCCGGGTTCCGGTCGATGCCTTCGTCGCGGCCGGGGCGGCTGGCATTATCGTCGCGGGGACCGGCAGCGGCTCGCTGCACCATGATCTGCAACTCGCGCTCGCAGAAGCCGTCGAGCGAGGCGTCATCGTGGTGCGTGCCTCGCGCGTGGGCTCGGGTCATATCCTGCGCAACGGTTCGGCGGCCGACGATCGACTGGGTTTTATCAGCGCCGGGACACTCTCGCCTTACAAGGCGCGCGTGCTCCTGATGCTGGCTCTCGCTGCCGGGATGCGGGAGTTCGATGTGTTACAGGCAGCATTCGACACGTTCTAGTGCATGAGCAAGGCGCGAGCCCTCTCGCGCACCTGAAGGAGTCTTCGCGCACCGCCGCGTGCTGGATAAGCAAGGGGCTGTTCGTTTCCGGTGCGTTGCATGACAATAGGCTGCACCGAAACATCGCTTGGTCCATTGGCACGCGGTTTGCTTTTTCTCTTGTACGCAACGGCGCAGGAAGGGATCCATGCGGTTCTACGACGAAATGCATGAGAACGACGCGGCTCGCTTGATCAGGCCGCATTACCAGCGCTTTAATGACTGGCTCGGACGTCAGTCAGACGCCACGATGGCGCGCAAGCGGGCCGAAGCGGACCTCGTGTTCCGCCGGGTCGGCATCACGTTCGCCGTCTACGGGGCGGACTCCGGGACCGAGCGGCTCATTCCGTTCGACCTGATTCCGCGGATCATCCCGCGGCATGAGTGGACGGTGCTCGAGGAAGGGCTGCGGCAGCGCGTCAAGGCGCTCAACATGTTCATCCACGACGTCTATCACGACCGCAACATCGTGCGGGCCAACGTGATTCCGGCCGAACAGGTTTATACGAACGCACAGTATCGGGCCGAGATGCAGGGCGTCGACGTGCCGCTCAACATCTATGCGCACATTGCCGGCGTCGATGTGGTGCGGGCCGGCGACAATGGCGAGTTCTACGTGCTCGAGGACAACCTGCGGGTGCCCTCGGGTGTCTCGTACATGCTCGAGAACCGCAAGATGATGATGCGGCTCTTTCCCGATCTGTTCGTGCAGAACAAGATCGCGCCGGTCGCCCACTACCCGGACTTGCTGCTCGACACGCTGCGCTCGGTCTCGCCCTCGGGCGTCGACGACCCGACCGTGGTCGTGCTCACGCCGGGCATGTACAACTCTGCTTACTTCGAACATACCTTCCTGGCCCAGCAGATGGGCGTGGAACTCGTTGAAGGCAAGGATCTCTTTGTCGACGACAATGCGGTGTTCATGCGGACCACGCAGGGGCCGAAGCGGGTCGATGTGATCTACCGGCGCCTCGACGACGATTTTCTCGATCCGCTCGCATTCCGCGGCGACTCGGCGCTCGGCATACCGGGGTTGTTATCGGTCTATCGCGCGGGTCGCGTTGCACTGGCCAACGCGGTGGGGACGGGGGTAGCCGACGACAAGTCGATCTATCCGTACGTGCCCGACATGATCGAGTTCTATCTCGGCGAGAAGCCGATCCTCAACAACGTGCCGACCTATCAGTGCCGCAAGCGCGACGATCTGGCCTACGTGCTCGATCATCTGCCCGACCTGGTGGTCAAGGAAGTCCATGGCGCCGGCGGCTACGGGATGCTGGTCGGCCCGGCCTCGACCAAGGCCGAGATCGAGGCGTTCCGGCAGCGGCTGCTGGCACGCCCCGCGGGCTACATCGCACAACCGACGCTGGCGCTGTCTGCCTGTCCGACCTTCGTGGAAGCGGGCATCGCGCCGCGCCACATCGACTTGCGCCCGTTCGTGCTCTCGGGCAAGACGGTGACGATGGCGGCCGGCGGTCTGACGCGTGTGGCGTTGCAAGAAGGGTCACTGGTGGTGAATTCCTCGCAGGGCGGCGGGACCAAAGATACCTGGATGGTCGATTAACGACGAAGGAGCACCATGCTAAGCCGCACCGCCGACCATCTGTTCTGGATGGCGCGCTATATGGAACGAGCGGAAAACACCGCGCGGATGCTCGACATCAACCTCAAGACCCTGCTGTTGCCGCAGAGCGCCAAGCATGAGGAGCGCGCGCAGCGGGCCGTGTTGCGGATCTCGGAGCTCGAGCCGGCTTTCGATGCGCGTTACGCGGACAAGGGCGGCCCGACACGCGAGAACGTGCTCGACTTCCTGGCTGCCGCGCCCGACAACCCGTCGAGCATCTATGCCTGCCTGCAGGCGGCGCGGGAGAACGCACGCGCTGTCCGTGGCGTGCTGACGACCGAAGCCTGGGAGACGATCAACTTCACGTGGCTCGACTATGTCGAACGACTCGAGGCCGGCGAGCTGACCCACGACGCCAATTCGCTGTTCGAATGGGTCAAGTTTCGCTCGCATCTGTCGCGTGGCGTCACGCTCGGCACGGCGCTGCAGGACGATGCGTTCGTCTTCACTCAGCTCGGCACGGTGCTCGAGCGGGCCGACAACACGGCGCGAATTCTGGATGTGCGTTTTCTCGACGCTGAAAACGCCGAGGCCGCGGTCCAGAATCAGTTGCAGTCGCAATCCCAATCGCAGTCGCAGTCCCAGTCGCAGGGTGGCCAGTCGCAGAGTCAGTCCCAGATCGATCCGAAGGAGGGTCAGCTCGAGGACTTCTATTACTGGACATCGGTGCTCAGCTCGGTGTCGGCGCTCGAGATCTACCGCAAGGTCTATCGCGATGTCGTCACGCCTGAACGCGTGATTGAGCTGCTGATGCTGAACCCGAATATGCCGCGCTCTCTGATCGCCTCGCTGGATGCGGTCTGCCGGAACCTCGCGCTCCTGAGCACCGATGGTTCACGGGCCTGCGAACGCACGGCCGGCAAATTGCGTTCTGACCTGCTTTACGCCGAGATCGACGAGATTCTTGAAACAGGCCTGCATGCCTATCTGACGCAGTTCCTTGCACGGGTCTACGAGTTGGGCAATGCCATCTCGCGGACCTTCCTGATGCTGCCTGTTTATTGACGGAGGCGAGCCATGCGCCTGGCGATCCATCACGACACGACGTACCGGTACGAATCCCCGGTGCAGTACTCGATTCAGCAGCTGAGGCTGACGCCCTCCAATGCGTCGGCCCAGTTCGTTCGCCAATGGCAGATCGATGCGCCGGCCAAGCTCGATGCAGCAGTCGATGCCTATGGCAATACGCTGCACACTCTGGTGCTGACCCGGCCCCACGGTGAGATCCGCCTGCGGGTCAGCGGGGAGGTCGATACGGTGCCGCTGCACGACGGCCAGCTTGGCGAGGTCGTCGGGGCGATTCCGCTCGAACATTTCACGTGCGCGACGCGGCTCACCGATGTCAACCCGGCGATCGTTGAGCTGGCCGTGGTGGCGGGGCCACTCGACAAACCGGCGGCCTTGATCGCGCTTGCGGAGGCGATCTGCGAACGCGTCGCCTATCAACCCGGTGCAACGGATGTCACCAGTTCAGCAGGCGATGCGCTCGAAGCGGGCAAGGGCGTATGCCAGGATCATGCGCATCTGATGCTCGCCTGCTGCCGGAACCAAGGTGTACCGGCGCGTTATGTGAGCGGCTATCTCGATCCGGGTGAAGTGCCGCAGACGGCGAGTCACGCGTGGGTCGATGTCTGGCTGCATGATCTGGGCTGGGTCAGCGTCGACGTGACGCGCAGCGACTTCGCGAGCGAGAAATATTGCCGGGTCGCTGTCGGCCGCGACTACGAGGCCGCCGCACCTGTGCGCGGCACACGTATCGGCGGACGCGAGGAGAAGCTGCAGGTCTCCGTGAGGGTAAATGCGGATGGCCTTCAATAGCGCGCACGCCGTTCAACAATGAACGGCGCGGCGGAGGGTTCAGCGCCCGTTGACCCATACCTTGCTTTCGCCGTAAGGTCGGTTTAATAAAGAACAGGGCGGCCCGGCTACAATGCCGGGTTTGGTCAAGCAATCAGAAGGCGAAGGACATGACTTACTGTGTCGCGATGCGTGTGAACGACGGCCTGGTCTTTTTGTCGGACACCCGCACCAATGCCGGCGTCGACCAGATCAGCACGTTTCGCAAAATGTCGGTGTTCGAGAAACCCGGCGAACGGGTGCTGGTGCTGATGTCAGCCGGCAATCTCGCCATTTCTCAGGCGGTCTGCCAGGAACTCAACGAGCCGACCGAGCCCGGTACGACGGTGTGGACTGCCGAGACGCTGCATGACGCCGCGCGCGTGGTCGGCGATGCGGTGCGGGCCGTGCATCGGCGCGATGCCGAGTCGCTCCAGCAATTCGGCGTCGAATTCAATTGCAGCTTCGTGATCGGCGGCCAGATCGGCCAGCAGCGCATGCGCGTGTTCCAGGTCTACGCAGCCGGCAACTATATTGAAGCGTCGTCGGTGAATCCCTATCTGCAGATCGGCGAGGCCAAGTACGGCAAGCCGATTATCGACCGGGTGCTCACGCCGGACACCCCGCTCGACGAAGCGGCCAAATGCGCCCTGATATCGATGGACTCGACCTTGCGGTCGAACCTGTCGGTCGGCCTGCCGCTCGATTTGCTCGTGTATGAGAAAGATTCGCTGAAGGTCACGCGTTTCGTCTCGATGGATCACGACAATCAGTATTTCCAGATGATCCATTCGACCTGGGGCGCACGCCTGCGCCAGGTATTCGGCGAGATTCCGGACCCGGAATGGGCCCCGATCGACGCCTTGCCGGTAGCCGGGGGATCGGCCTCTGCCTTGCCGCCGCGCGCGGCGTGGCCCGGCGCCCTCACTGAACCGCTTGCCGTGCAATCGGTTGCGCAAACCGGGGACCATGGCCAGGCGGGCGCCGCGCCGCCGGCCGCTCCCGAACTCACCCCCAGACCCGCGATCGGCCTGCCACCGGCCTGATCCCCTGGCGGTAAAGCCAGATCGTCCTTGTCAAGCCCTCCACATCGGGCTAGAATCCCGCGTTTCCCCCTTGCCACACCGAATTCGACGCTCGGGTGGCTATATCCACAAGGAGAGTACATGCGTCACTACGAAATCGTATTCATCGTGCACCCCGACCAAAGCGAACAGGTTGGCGCGATGATCGAGCGCTACAAGACCACCATCACGTCCCACGGCGGTCAAATCCACCGTGTTGAAGACTGGGGTCGCCGCCAGTTGGCCTACATGATCGACAAGCTCGCCAAGGCCCACTACGTTTGCCTGAACATCGAATGCGACCAGACGACTCTGGACGAACTCGAACACGCGTTCAAGTTTAACGACGCTGTGCTGCGCCACCTGATCGTCTCGACGAAGAAAGCTGAAACGGCTCCGTCGCCGATGATGAAGGAAGTTGCACGGGAAGAGGCCAAGAAGGCCGCTGCCGCACAACCGAGCGAAGCCCAGGCGTAAGCCCGGACCCGAGAGAAGGCGTTGAACCGGCTCCAACTGGACGCACAAGTCGTCGAGCGCGAGCCCCTGCGTTATACCCCGGCCGGGGTGCCGATCGTCAATTGTCTATTGGCCCACCGGGGCAGCACGCAGGAAGCAGGCAGTGAGCGCCAGATTGAACTGACGTTAGCGGCGATGGCCGCCGGCGAGATCAGCGGCAGTATTGCGAATCTCGAACTCGGCCAGTCGGCCCGCTTCGCCGGATTTCTGGCACCGCGCCATCGCAACGCCAAGAGCTTGGTTTTTCACATCACAGAATTGCTAGAGATTGAAAAGGACTGATCATGCCGCGTCCCACTGGTAAAGGTAAGAAGTTTGACCGCCGCCGCCAGCAGCAGAACCCGCTGTTCAAGCGTAAGAAGTTCTGCCGCTTCACCGCTGCCAATGTCGACCAGATCGACTACAAAGACCTCGAAACGCTGAAGGACTTCATCGGCGAAAACGGCAAGATCACGCCGGCACGCCTGACGGGCACCAAGGCGCACTATCAGCGCCAACTGGACAGCGCCATCAAGCGCGCCCGTTTCCTGGCCCTGCTGCCGTACACGGACCTGCACAAGTCCTAAGCGTCGACCTTTCGGAGAATTCGAATGCAAGTCATTTTGTTGGAGAAGGTCGCGAACGTTGGCGATCTCGGCGAAGTCGCCAAAGTGAAGGACGGTTACGCACGTAACTTCCTGATTCCGCAACGTCTCGCCAAGCGCGCGACCAAGGAAAACCTCGCCACGTTCGAAGCTGAACGCGCCGAGCGTATGAAGGCAGCCGCTGACAAGCTCAGCGCCGCGCAAGCGCAAGGCGAAAAGCTGTCGGGTTCGACCATCTCGATCAGCCAGAAGGCCGGCGTCGATGGCCGTCTGTTCGGTTCGGTCACAAACTTCGACATCGCTGAAGCGTTGAAGGCTGCTGGTTTCGCCGTCGAAAAGATGCAAGTGCGTCTGCCGAATGGCCCGCTGAAGCTGGTTGGCGAACACGCTGTCCAGATCGCCCTGCACACGGACGTCGTCGTCGACGTGACGGTTGCAGTGGTCGGCGAGCACGCGTAAGCGATTTGTCGCACGGAGGTGCAGGCAGGTGCGTTGAGCGCCGGCTTGCCTGAAGGCCCAGAAAACGGAAACCCTTGTGGTTTCCGTTTTTTTTCGCCTGTCGGCACATAAAGTGCATCCCTTTGCAGTTCTGTTTTGCACGGGGACAATGCCAAATCGTCGCAGCGGAACGGTCGGTCATACCCGATATAATCCCTCCCTATGAACGCCAAAGATCCTCAAGTCGATTCGCTCAAAGTCCCCCCGCATTCGGTCGAGGCCGAACAATCGGTGCTCGGTGGGCTGCTGCTCGATAACGGCGCATGGGATCGGGTCGCCGATTTCATCCACGAAAGCGATTTCTACCGCTTCGACCACCGCCTCATTTTTCAGCATATCGGCCGTCTGATCTCCGCGACGCGGCCGGCTGACGTGATCACGGTATTCGAATCGCTGACCTCGGCGGGCAAGTCGGACGACGTCGGCGGCCTCGCTTATCTGAACGCGCTCGCGCAGAACACGCCGAGTGCGGCGAACATCCGCCGCTATGCGGAAATCGTTCACGACCGCGCGGTGCTGCGCAAGCTTGTGACGGTTGCCGACGAGATTTCGGGTGACGCTTTCAATCCGCAGGGCAAGGAAGTCCGCCAAATCCTGGACGAGGCCGAGGCCAAGGTTTTTGCGATCGCCGAAGCGGGTTCGCGCGGCACGCAAGGTTTCCTCGAAATCAAGCCGCTGCTCTCGCAGGTGGTGGAGCGTATCGACACGCTTTACCACCAGGACAACCCGAGCGATGTGACCGGCACGCCAACCGGCTTCGTCGATCTCGACAAGATGACCTCGGGCATGCATGGCGGCGAACTGATCATCGTGGCGGGCCGGCCCTCGATGGGCAAGACGTCGCTTGCGATGAACATGGCCGAATACGTGGCCGTCGAGTACGGCCTCCCGGTTGCGGTGTTTTCGATGGAAATGCCGGGCACCCAGCTCGCAATGCGGATGATGGGCTCGGTCGGCCGTCTCGACGCGCACCGGCTGCGCACTGGCAAGCTGATCGACGAGGACTGGCCAAAGCTGACCCACGCCATGCAGAAGATGAGCGAGGCGCAGATCTTTATCGACGAGCAGGGCGGCTTGAATCCGATGGAATTGCGTTCGCGGGCGCGGCGTCTGTCGCGTCAATGCGGCCAGCTCGGTCTGATCGTGATCGACTATCTTCAGTTGATGAGCGGCTCGTCGACGGGCGAAAATCGCGCGACGGAAATTTCCGAGATCTCGCGTTCGCTCAAGAGCCTGGCCAAGGAACTCAACGTTCCGGTCGTCGCGCTCTCGCAGTTGAACCGGAGTCTCGAGCAACGCCCCAACAAACGGCCCGTGATGTCCGACCTGCGGGAATCGGGCGCCATCGAGCAGGATGCGGACGTGATCCTGTTCATCTATCGGGACGAGGTCTACAACCCCGACAGCCAGGACAAGGGCACCGCCGAAATCATTATCGGCAAGCAACGTAACGGCCCGATCGGCACAGTGCGCATGACCTTCCTCGGTCAATACACCAAGTTCGATAATTTCGCGGGTGCGAACGCTTTCTTCAGCGCGGAATAGGCTTACAAACGGCGCTCCTCGCGCCGAGTGCGGCTACAATGTGGCACTTTTGTGAAAGTCCGCGATCCATTTGCCCGAAAGAGGGCGTTTCGGATCGGGCTACACGGCCGTTGCCACGCTGTCTATTCCTGCTGGAGACCTCATGTTTGGTCGTTTCATGCCTACCGAAGGCAAATTCTTCGAGATCTTTAACGCGCACGCCAAGTGCAGCGTCGCGGCCAGCCGCGAGCTCGAACTGATGATCGACAACCTCGACGACGCCGAGGTGCACAAACAGAATGTGCAGTCGAATGAAAAACGTGCCGACAAGCTCACGCACGAAACCATCGACCTGCTTCACAAGACTTTTATCACACCGCTGGACCGCGACGAGATCCACAAACTCATCACGACGATGGACGACATCCTCGACCTGATGGAAGACGTGGCGACCGCCATCTGGCTGTACGACATCAATCACCTGCCCGTCGAAGCCTCGCAACTTTCGCATATCTGCACGGCCTGCTGCGAACGCGTCGAGCAAGCTGTGGCGATGCTCGACGACATGAAGCGCGCCGGCGCGATTCTCAAGATCTGCGAGGAAATCGACCGGCTCGAGTCCGATGCGGACCGTGTGCTGCGTTCGGCGATGTCGAAACTGTTCCGCGAGGAAAACGACGTCAAGACGCTGATCAAGCTCAAGGCGGTGTATGAGCTGCTCGAAAGCGTGACCGACAAATGCGAGGATGTGGCGAACATCATCGAAGGCATCGTGCTGGAAAACGCGTAAGCAAGGCGCCCACGAATGTCTTCGATTCAAATCGGCCTGTGGGCCGTCGCGTTTCTGATCGCCGTCGCGCTAATCTTCGACTTCATGAACGGTTTTCATGATGCGGCGAACTCGATTGCGACCGTGGTGTCCACGGGGGTGCTCAAGCCGCATCAGGCGGTCGCGTTTGCGGCCGTGTTCAACGTCATCGCGTATTTCATCTTCCATCTGAAGGTCGCGCAAACGGTCGGACGCGGCACGATCGACCCGGCGATTGTCGATCAGTACGTGGTATTCGGCGCGCTGGTTGGGGCGATCGGCTGGAACGTGATCACCTGGATCTACGGGATTCCGTCGAGTTCTTCGCATGCGCTGATCGGTGGCCTCGTGGGCGCAGCCCTCGCGAAAACCGGGCCGTCATCGCTTAACGTCGATGGCCTGATCAAGACGATCTCGTTTATCTTCATCTCGCCCTTGCTGGGTTTCGTGCTGGGTTCGGCGTTCATGCTCGGCGTTTCGTGGTTCTACTTCCGAACGCCCCCGAGCCAAGTCGACCGGCGTTTCAGGCGCTACCAGCTTGTATCGGCCGGGCTTTATAGCCTCGGGCATGGCGGTAACGATGCGCAGAAGACCATCGGCATCATCTGGATGTTGCTGATCGCCACGGGCTACGTGTCCGCGGCGGCTGAGGCGCCTCCGATCTGGGTCATCGGCGGCTGCTATATGGCCATCGGCATGGGCACGCTGTTCGGCGGTTGGCGGATCGTGCGGACCATGGGCCAAAAGATCACGAAGCTCAAGCCGGTCGGGGGCTTCTGTGCCGAATTCGGCGGAGCGGTCACGCTGTTCACGGCTTCGTGGCTTGGGATTCCGGTATCGACCACGCACACGATCACGGGCGCGATCGTCGGCGTCGGCGCGACCCGCAAGCTCAGTGCGGTTCGCTGGGGCGTGGCGGGTAACATCGTCTGGGCGTGGATTCTGACGATTCCCGCCTCGGCCGCAATGGCAGCCGTGGCATGGTGGATCGGGCACCACTTCCTGTAGACCCGGCGGGTCCCCTCGCGTGACGTGTGAAAGAATCCGCGTGCGCAGAAAACGAAAGGCGGTTGGCTTTGCGGCCAAACGCCTTTCTTTTGCGTGCTCAATATTCGCTACGCTTGATCGGCCGCCGTTGGGCGCCTAGCCTCCGTTCGCAAACCGGGCGATGGGGTCGTCGGTCGCTGCCGGCGAGCCTGACCAATGCGTCGCGCGGCCTTCAGGGCGGGTCTCACCCGTCGCGGCGCGAACCGGAACTTCTTCACGCGTGCTTTCTGTGCGGGAAGCGCCGTTGTTCGAACCTGCAAACGCAGCAATCGGGTCGATGGCAGCGGCATGCTCTGCTGCCGCCTGGGATTCGGCAGCGACGCGTGACGGCGGAGGTGGCTCAAACGCATCGGCGGCTGCGGTATTTGCCTGGCCAGATGGCGAGATCGACGCTTGCGCCGCAGGGGCGAGATGGGGTATTGGCGGCTCGTATGGATCGGGCTGTGCAACAGCCGCAACGGGCGCAAGAGCGGTAACGGGTGCGACACGAGAGACAGGCGCCGCAGCCATAGTTGGCACAGTGGCAGCAGGTGAGACAGTGGTCGCTGCGGGCACCAGACGCCCATCTTGCTGGGCTGGCACTTCATAGGCCGCGACCGCAGTCACAGGCACCGCTCGTTCTGGCATGTTTTCGGTCACTCGGGTCACCGGTCTCGTGGCCGACGGTTCCGGCGCCACAGAAGTCACAAGCCGAGGTGCATCGAATGGGGTAGCCGACTTGTTCGTTGCGGCGACCCGCCGAATGCCGTCGAAGCGCTTGGCCCAATACGGATTGGAGATGTAGTCGATACGAACGGTACCACCGGTCGACGGAGCGTTCACGAAGCGATAGCCGCCGACGTAGATCCCAACATGAGAATGAGGACGTCCGGTGGTATTGAAGAAAATAAGGTCGCCAGGCGCGACCTCGCCAGGCTCGATCGAATTGCCCACGAGGCTCATTTCAGATGTCGTCCGGGGCAAGTCGACCCGTGCGGCGCGTGCGACGACATACCGCACCAGCCCGCTGCAATCGAAACCCGCATCGGGTGTATTGCCGCCCCAGCGATAGGGCACACCGACGAGGCTCATGGCCTGAATCGAGACTTCTTCTTCGCCCACGCTGTGGTCGACAAAGACGGGCAGGTCCGCCGGCGGCTTCCACGCACGCGGCGCAGCGCCAGTCGGCATGCCTGCCGAGCTCTGGCGCGTCGGCACGCTGGAGCACGCGGCCAGCGCGAGCACGATCATCAGTAAAAAGACTCGCAGCATCGGAAGACGAGGAGGCCGCACGGCGCAAGTTCAGCCAGCATGGCCTCGGAGCAGACCAGCGCACATCATAGGCTTGAATCACATAGTTGAGAAAGCACTTTAAGTTCAAGCGCTGGCGGGGCGTGGCTTTCTTGCTGATTCGATAGCCGGGCGCGCCGAGGTATTTAATTGGCCCGGCTCGAGCGAAACGTGAAAATCTGAACAGGTGTCATCTGCAAAAAAACGAGCTCCCAGCCATGCTAAGTCAGATGGGACTTGAAGGGGACGCGGATGCGATTCGCGAAGCAGGCGCAGCCATCAGCAAGGCCCTCCAGCTTCAGATCAAGATTCCGCTCACAGAAGGCTTTCCCCAAGCACGGGGTCAAACGCATTTTTTGCTCGACCGCGTCTGGCACGTCTAAGGCATGCGATAGGCAAAAGAGAAAAGATAAAAGATAAAAGACCATAAGAAAACGGGCCGATCCCATTCATGAGATCGGCCCGTTCTTTGAAACAAGGCGTTGATGCCGGCGTCCGAGGCAACCCAGGTCAGCAACGGCTTCGACGCGTCGCTGCACCGGCCCGGACCTCTCGGGTCAAACCTGACCCGAGAAGCGCCGACTACAGAATCTCCGACGCATAATCGGCCAGCCGCGAACGTTCACCGCGAGCGAGCGTGACATGGCCGCTATGCCGCCAGCCCTTGAAACGATCCACCACGTAGGTCAGGCCCGAACTGCCTTCGGTCAGGTACGGCGTATCGATCTGCGCGATATTGCCGAGGCAGATGATCTTGGTACCCGGACCCGCGCGCGTGACCAGCGTTTTCATTTGCTTGGGCGTCAGGTTTTGCGCTTCATCGATGATCACGTACTTGTCGACGAAGGTGCGTCCGCGCATGAAGTTCATGCTCTTGACCTTGAGCCGTGAGCGGATCAGTTCCTGCGTCGCCGCGCGGCCCCATTCGCCCGCTGCATCGTCGGTCTTCTGAAGGACTTCGAGGTTGTCGTCGAATGCACCCATCCATGGCTGCATCTTCTCTTCCTCGGTACCCGGCAGGAAACCGATGTCTTCGCCGACCGGCACGGTCGCGCGCGTGACGATGATCTCGTTGTAGCGTTTGTCGTCAAGCACTTGTGCCAGACCCGCCGCGAGCGCCATCAAGGTCTTGCCGGTGCCAGCCTGGCCGAGCAGGGTGACAAAGTCGACTTCCGGATTCATCAACAAGTTCAGCGCGAAGTTCTGTTCGCGATTGCGAGCGGTGATGCCCCACACGTTGTTCTTGTGATGACCATAGTCGCGCAGCGTCTGCAGCAGGGCCGTCTTGCCGTTGATCTCGCGAACCTGTGCGTGGAAAGCAGGTTCGCCGTTACGCGGTTCGAGATAGACAAACTCGTTGACCAGCATCGATCCGCACAAGGGGCCGGTCACACGGTAATAGGTGGTGCCGGTCTTGGTGTCTTGCCAGCTCTCCATGCCCTTGCCGTGCTTGCTCCAGAAATCGAGCGGCAGCGACAGGACGCCGGGGTAGAGCAGGTCCTTGTCTTCCAGAACTTGGTCGTTGAAGTAGTCTTCCGCCGGCAGGCCGAGTGCATGGGCCTTGATTCGCATATTGATGTCTTTCGACACCAATACGACCTGACGGTCGGGCTGTTGTGCCTGCAAGGCACGCACGACACCGAGGATCTGGTTGTCCGCCTTGCCTTCGGGCAAGCCTTCAACCGGGGCGATCTCGTTGAGCGTGGTCTGGAAAAACAGATTCCCGGCCGCTTCGCGATTGCCCAGGCGCGACAGCGGAATACCCGCCGTGAGCAGGTTCCCCGTATCGGCGACCAGCGCATCGAGGGTACGACTGACCTGACGCGCGTTTCGCGCGACTTCCGACATTCCTTTCTTGTGGTTGTCGAGCTCTTCGAGCGTCATCATCGGCAGATACACGTCGTGTTCCTCGAAGCGGAACAGGCTCGACGGATCATGCATCAGGACGTTGGTGTCGAGCACGAAAAGCTTGCCCGGCATTGGCGTAGTCTGCTTGCCGCGGCCGCCTTTTTTGCCGGTCCCGGCAGCAGCGCCGCGTGCGGCACCCGGCGGGGTGGCGGCCGGCGCCGAGTCGCCACGCGCCTGCGGTGCTTCGACGGTTTCGACAGCGGGTTCGAATGCAGCGGCCACTTCAGCACGCCGCGCCCCGCGTGACTTGCCGGTGCTCGGGGCGGCTTGCGTCGCTTCAGCGACCGTATTGGCGGTCACGGCAGTCGTCTCGACACTGTCGTCGGCCGCAACGGCTGGCGCTACAGCGGGCACCGCGGGCTTAAGCAGCGCGGCGGTCTGCGTGCTTCTGCGACTGCGGGGCAAGGGCGCTTCGGGCGCAGCGGCGGTCTGGGCGACCGGAACGGACGACGGCACCGCGACTAGGTTGGGACGTCGGGACGCGGCGGCATCCGCTTCGCTCGGCTGTTTCCTGGGGCCACGCGCCGACGGCTTGGCCTTGGCGGAGTATTCATCCGCAGACAACATGTCGCCGAGTTTGCTCGGCAGGGTAGGCAAAGGCATGGAATCCTCTCAGCAATGTCGGTCAGCTTGTGCGCCGCAGCATGACTCACCGCGTGGTGCGCGGGGAGCAGTGTTTAACGGCGCCGCTCTTGGGCTATGCGCCTGTCGCCTATCGTGTCATCGGCTCCTCGAATGCTCAGGTCAAAACTCAATGAAAGACACAGCAAAAAACACCACAAAAACACGCGAATCAAAAACAAAAACGCCGCGGTCCCGTCAAGGGGACAGCGGCGTTCGGGATGACAGTCAAGGCGGCGCCAGTTTTACCTGCACCGCAGTCCATCCAGAGAGAGTCGGCTTTACAGTCCATCATTGCGAACGACTATAACGCTCCACTTAGACGATGTACAGAGACGGCTGCAAGGCCGTCGTTGCATCACCGCAAAATCTACACACTCTTGACGTTGGCGAGCACGTCGTCGATATGGCCGGCGACCTTCACGCCACGCCATTCGCGCCGCAGCACACCGTCGCCGTCGATCAGAAAGGTCGAGCGTTCGATGCCCCGCACCTCCTTGCCGTACATCTTTTTCATCTTGATGACGCCGAACAGCGCACACACTGCTTCGTCGCCGTCCGATATCAATGTAAACGGCAGCTCGAGCTTCGACTTGAAGTTTTCATGCGATTTCACGCTGTCGCGCGAGATGCCGACGATGTCCGCACCCGCGGCTTCGAATTGCGGATACATGTCGCGAAAATTCATGCCCTCGGTCGTGCAGCCGGGGGTGTTGTCCTTCGGATAGAAATACAGCACGAGTTTCTTGCCGCGCTGGGCGGACAGCGTAAACGGGCTGCCGGTCGCTGCTGCGGTGAAATCGGGGACGGCTTGATCGAGTGCGACAGGCACAAGGTTCTCCAGAATTGAAAAACAACGCAGGTTCAAGGCCCGCTCCGGCGCAGTGCACTCCACGTGCCTGCCTGTCGACCGGGAACGGGCGGATTCGATCTCGGTGCGTGACGACCCGTGTCAGAGGGACTGGACGATCAACTCGCCCGAACGACCCGGCACTTCGCCCCACGCGATATCGGCGCTCGGAACCTGCGAGAGGTCCAGCGCCGCATAATAGTCGGCCATCGCAACCAGCTGATGACCCTGGGCGCGCCAGCCTTCCAACAGCTGTTCGAACGCGGGTGCCAGTTTCTGGCCCTCGAGCTCGGCGTGCAACGTGAAGACATGGTCGCGATCGTTGGCTGCCGTCAGCGATAGCATCTTGGCGGCGATGCTCGTCTCGTCGACGCCGTCGATCCCCAGCACTTCGTCGAAGGTGGGCAGCGTGGTCGGCATCTGCACGTGACGCAGCGGCTCACCGTCCACGCAGGGTCGGTAGGGACCATGGCCGCGGCCATCCGATGCGTAGCGCATGCCCCAGGTGTCGATCTGCTGGAACGCGTGTTCGTTCATCTGCCATCCCGCAGCGCCGTGGGTCGCGGGCGGGGCACCGAACACTTCGGCATAACGCCTGTAGCTGTTGGTCATCTGCTCGATGGTCCACTCGCGGTCGCGTTCTCGCACGTTGTCGTGCCAGAGGACGTGATCCCAGGTATGGATCCCGCACTCGAAGCCCGCATCGCGGATCGCCCGCATCTGCGCGGCCGCGCGCCGGCCGATATCCGGACCCGGCAACAGCACGCCATACATCAGCGTCTTCACCCCATAGTGCTCGACCACCGAAGTCCGTGACACTTTCTTGAGGAAGCCCGGGCGAAACACCCGGCGCAAGGCCCAGCCTGTGTGGTCCGGCCCCAGGCTGAACAGAAAGGTGGCCCGTGCGCGGGCACGATCGAGAATGCGTGCCAGGTTCGGCACGCCTTCGCGCGTTCCACGCAGGGTGTCGACGTCGATTTTCAGCGCAATCCGGCCCATGCCTGGGTTATTCCACGAGCGCGCGGGCTTCGGCAACCTGCTCGCGATAGGCCTCGAAGATTTTGCGCAGTGCGGTGTCCATCGTCGACACGGGCTTCCAGTCGAGCTCTTCCATCGTATTGGTGATCTTCGGCACGCGATTCTGCACGTCCTGATAGCCCTCGCCGTAGTAAGCGTTCGACGAGGTCTCGACGAGCTCGACCTGACCAGCCGTCTCGGCGTACTCGGTGATCTCGCGAGCCAGCTTCAGCATCATGTTGGCGAGTTCGCGCACTGAGAAGTTATTGGTCGGGTTGCCGATGTTGTAGATCTTGCCCGTCGCGATGCCATCCTTGTTCGCGATGATCTTCATCAGCGCGCTGATGCCGTCGTCGATATCGGTGAAGGCCCGCTTTTGCTGGCCGCCGTCCACCAGGCTGATGTTCTTGCCGCGCACGATATTGCCGAGGAACTGCGTGACCACGCGCGAGCTACCTTCCTTGGGCGTGTAGATCGAGTCGAGACCCGGGCCGATCCAGTTGAACGGGCGGAACAGGGTGAAATTCAGGCCTTCCATCCCATAGCCCCAGATCACACGGTCCATTAGCTGCTTCGAGCACGCGTAGATCCAGCGCGGTTTGTTGATCGGGCCATAGGTCAGCGGCGACGCCTCCGGGTCGAATTCCGCGTCGGGGCTCATGCCGTAGACCTCGGAGGTCGACGGGAAGACCAGATGCTTGCCGTACTTGACGGCCGAACGCACGATCGGCAGGTTCGCCTCGAAATCGAGTTCGAACACGCGCAGGGGCTGCTTGACATAGGTCGCCGGTGTCGCGATCGCGACGAGGGGCAGGATCACGTCGCATTTGCGCACGTGGTATTCGACCCATTCCTTGTTGATCGTGATATCGCCTTCGAAGAAATGCATCCGCTCGTGCTTGACGAGGTCGCCGAGGCGGTCGGTCTGCATGTCCATCCCATACACTTCCCAGTCGGTCGTTTCGAGAATCCGCTTGGAAAGATGATGGCCAATGAAACCGTTGACGCCGAGGATCAGGACTTTTTTCATGAATGACGAGAAGAGTGGATGAGGCGGGCAAAAGCAGCCGGTTCGATCGCGCGGCCGTCGTGCCAGAGTTCGTGGATCACGAGGGCGCGGCCGTCGCCGCAGACGCCAAGGAGCGCATTATCCTCTACCTGCAAGCCCGTCGGCAAATTCGCGAACCGGCCTGGTGCAGGGCGTGCGCGCGCGATCACGAAACGCTGCTCTGCCAGATCGGTGAAAGCGCCCGGATAGGGCGGTGCGACTGCACGCACGAGGTTGTAGACCTGCTGGGCCGGTTGGCTCCAGTCGATGCGGCCATCTTCGGGCTTGCGGCCACCGTAGTAACTGCCTTGTGCGCGCTCGTTGGGCAGGCGCGGCGCGTTGCCTGCGAGCAATGCGGGCAGCACGCGCCACAGCGTTTGCTCGGCGGCGACCGTGACTTTGTCGAATACCTGGCCGGCCGTGTCGTCGGGCAGGATCGGCACCGCCGTCTGGTCGATCAGCGCGCCCGCATCAGGCTTGGCGGTCATCTCGTGCAGCGTTGCGCCGGTCTCGGTCTCGCCATTGAGCACGGCCCAGTTGACCGGCACGCGGCCCCGATATTTCGGCAGCAGCGAGCCATGCATATTGAACGCGCCGCGCGGCGCGAGCGCCAGTAGTTTGACCGGCAGCATATGCCGGTAGTAGGCGGAAAAAATGAAGTCAGGGCGCGCTGCGCGCACTGCCTCGAACAACTCGGGCGAGCGCGGATCGTCGGGCGTGATCGTGGCGATGCCGTGCTCGGCGGCCAAGGCGCGCACGCTGCCGAACCAGATGTTCTCGGCGGGGTTGTCTTCGTGGGTGACCACCAGCGCGACGTCCACGCCGCGAGCGAGCAGCACTTGCAGGCATCGTACGCCGACGTTGTGGTAGGCGAATACGACTGCGCGTTCGCTCATTGGCCGCCCTGCCGCGCCTGGATGCTGCGGTCTTCTGGCAGGCCGTCGACGTTTTCGTTGATCGCTTCGCCCGGGTGCCGGCCGGCGTCGAGGCTGAAGTCTTCAGACGCGCCGCCCGTCAGCCCGCTTGCCCCGAGGTGTTCGCTGCCGCGGTGCTGGGCGAGCGCGGTCGCGCGCTCGTCGAGCACCGTCGCAATCAGGTAGCGCGGCCGTGCGCGCACTTGCTGATAAATGCGCCCGATATATTCGCCGAGCAGGCCGAGTGCGAACAGGATCACGCCCAGCAGGAAGAACGTGATGGCGAACAGGGTGAACACACCCTGAACTTCCGAGCCCAGGATGAAGCGCCGTATGACCAGCAGCAGGAACAGGCCCGCCGAGAGCACCGACAGCACCACGCCGATAAACGACAGCCACTGCAGCGGAACCACCGAAAAGCCGGTGACGAGGTCGAAATTGAGCCGGATCAGGCTATAGAGCGAATACTTCGATTCGCCCGCAAAGCGTTCTTCGTGCGCCACCTCGATTTCAACCGGGTTCTGCGCGAAGGTGTAGGCGAGCGCCGGGATGAAGGTGTTGACCTCGCCGCAGCGATTGATCGTTTCGACGATGCGTCGGCTATAGGCGCGCAGCATGCAGCCCTGGTCGGTCATCTTGATGCGCGTGATGCGCTCGCGCAGCCGGTTCATCGCGCGCGAGGCCTTGCGGCGGAAATACGTGTCCTGGCGCTGCTTGCGGATGGTGCCGACGTAGTCGTAGCCTTCCTGCATCTTGTCGACGAGTTTGCCGATTTCCTCAGGCGGGTTCTGCAAGTCCGCGTCGAGTGTGACAATCATCTCGCCGACGGCCTGCTCGAAGCCAGCGAGAATCGCCATGTGCTGGCCGTAATTGCCGTTGAGCAGTACGACGCGCGTGACGTCGGCGCGCACATGGCACTGGTCGGCAAGCAGGGACGCCGAGCGGTCGCGGCTGCCGTCGTTCACGAAGATGACCTCGTAGCTGCACGACAGCGCATCGAGCGCCGGGTAGAGACGCCCGAAGAGGGCGGACAGGCCGGCTTCCTCGTTGTAGATCGGGATCACGACCGACAGGTCGGGTTGCAGGGTGGCGGTCATTTGGCGCGATGCTCGCAGATGGCGTTGACGGCGGCGACGACACGATCAACATCCGCGTCGGCGAGCTGCGTAAAGAGCGGCAGCGTCACGATCGACGCGCCGATCCGCTCGGCGTGCGGGAACATGCCCGGCCCGAAGCCGCGTTCCCGGTACAACTTGAACAGGTGGATCGGTGGATAGTGGACACCACTGCCGACGCCGCGTTCCTTGAGTTCTGCCATGAATTCGGCGCGGGTGATGGTGAGCCTATCAAGCGGCAGCACGATCTGGAACATATGCCAGTTGCTGTTCTCGAAGTCGGCCACCGGCAGTTCGACTCCGACGCGCACCGCGGCTCCCTCGCGGAATGCGTCGAAATAACGCTGGGCGAGCGCGCGGCGGCGCTCGGTAAAGCGCTCGAGATGCGGCATCTGGCCCAGGCCGACACGTGCGGCGACATCGGTCAAATTGTACTTGCCGCCGAGTACGTCGACTTCCATGCCGTCGAATCCGCTGCGCGTCACGCCCTGCAGACGGTATTTCTCGGCGAGCCGAGCTTCCTCGGCATTGTTGAGCACGAGCGCGCCGCCCTCGATCGAGGTGAGGTTCTTGTTGGCGTGGAAGCTGAACGACACCAGATCGCCGAAGGCGCCGATGCGCTTGCCCTTCCAGGTCGAACCGAATGCTTGCGCGGCGTCTTCGATCACGCGCAACCGGTACTTGGCGGCGATCGCGTAGAGGCGGTCCATGTCGACGGGAAGACCCGACAGATAGACGGGGATCATGGCCTTGGTGCGCGCCGTGATACTGGCTTCGAGCCGGTCAAGGTCCAGGTTGCGGGTGCGCGGATCGATATCGGCAAAGACTGGCGTCGCGCCGACTTCATAGACCACGTTGCTGGTCGCAACCCACGACAGCGGCGTCGTGATGACCTCATCGCCCGGGCCGACGCCGGCTATGCGCAGGCCAATCTCGAGCGTGGCGGTGCCTGAGTTGAAGGTGCGCACCTCGCGGCCGCCGACGAACGCCGACAGGGCGGCTTCGAATTTCTGGTTCTGTGGGCCGGTGGTAATCCATCCGGATCGAAGCACCTCGGCCACGCCAGCGATGGTTTCCTCATCGATTTCCGGCTTTACGAAAGGAATAAAAGAGGAATTGGATGGCTCGCTCATGTCTACCTTAGTCTGCTTGGGTCCGCTTGCTTGCGCTTCGATCTGCGTGTGTGCGGTCTTCATGATTCGGGAAACGGCCGGTGTGGCGGGGCGCTGGCGTCGATGCGGCGCGGGCGGCCCGGGCCCCCCGTGGTATGGCGCGCGCCTGCCGCCTGACAGCGGCCTTCAGTGGCGCGTCAGCACGACGACGCCGATCAGGATGATCGCGATGCCGAGCAGGCGCTGCATCGTCAGCACCTCGCCGAACAGATACCAGGCGAGAAAGGCGTTGACGACGTAGCCGAGCGAGAGCATCGGATAGGCGATCGATACATCGACCCGCGACAGCCCAACGATCCACACAACCACACTGATCACATAGCATGCCAGACCGCCGATGATCGGCCATTGCGTGGCGACTTTCAGGCCAATCGGCACGATATTGCCCACCGTGAAGTCGAACTGTCCGACGGCGCGCACACCGGCCTTGAGCAGTAACTGGGCGCCGGCATTGAGCGCCACGCCGATCAGGATGCAGGTCAGGGAAATCGGGTTCATGAGGCGGGTTTCTCGACGATAACGCGGCGCGGGTCGCGCGCCACCAGCCTCATCGGCACGCCTTCTTTGGCGAGCTGCTGGTAGGTTTCGGGCGACATCAGCGCGAGCGCGGCCGGATCGGCACGCCAGCGTTCGATCCACTGCGAGACGCTCGGGATCCACTTTTGCGGTTCGACAGACACGCCATAGGCGAGCTCATCGGGGGTCTCGACCATGATGGTCGTGTGTTCCGCGTAGAAGGGAATGGTGTGATCGAGCATTCTCACTGAATAGAAAGGCGCATCAGCGGGCAACTTCGCGAGCGCGGCCTTAATGGCCGGCGCGAGCGGGGCGCCCGAACGCTGTACAGCAAATACTTCATAACCGTTGCCAGCAATGCTGAGCAGCAAGCACCATGCGGCCGCGAAGATTACCAGCGCAGGGCCGGTAGCGCCAGTGCGCGAGGCGCGCAGCTTGAGCATCGCCAGCCCGATCCCCGCCAGTCCCACCACCAGCGCGGCATATACCCAGACCAGGTAGTCGCGGTACAGGGCATTGGGGGTTCGCGGATCGCCGGCACGCAGCAGGGCGAGCGCGCCGAAACAGCCGAGCACCAGCAGCACGGCATAACCGACCAGGTGACGCCCGAGCTGGGCGCGTTCGACATGCGGCAGGTAAAGCCCGATCAGCAGGGCGATCGCAGGCGCGACCGGCAGCACGTACGAGAGCAGCTTCGAATGCGAAACACTGAAAAAGATGAAGATGAAAACAATCCAGACGATCAACAGCAGCACCGGCGAGAAGCCATTGTTCTGCCGCTGCAGGCGCCAGCCGTATCGCACGCTTTGCCAGCTCATCGAAAGCCAGGGCAGGAAGCCGACCAGCAGCACGGGGATGAAGTAATAGGGTGGCCCGGGGCGGTTCTGCGCGGGCGTCAGATAGCGCTCGAACTGCTGGACGATAAAGAAGAAGTTCAGGAAGCCCGGGTTGCGCTGTTCGACGAGCACGAACCACGGCACGCAGATCGCGAAGAAGATCACGAGTCCGCTGCCCAGATAGAGCCGGCGCCATAACGCCCAGTCGCGCGCGACCAGGGTATAGAGCACGAGCACGGCGCCCGGCAGCACGATGCCGACCAGGCCCTTCGAGAGCACCGCGAGCGCCATCGAGCCCCAGCACACCCACATCCACAGGCGGGCACGCCAGCCGGGTAACTGGGCGCGTTGCGCGAGCAGCAGCGCGCAGAGGCAGGCCTCCATCCAGAACGACAGGCCCATGTCGAGCGTGTCGAAGTGGCCCATCAGGAACCAGTAGGGCGCGCTCGCGAGCACCAGCGCAGCGAAGAAGCCGGTCGAGCGGTTGAACACGCGCGTGCCGGTGTAGGCGAGCACGAGGATGCCCGCCAGACCGGTCAGCGCGGTATAGAGCCGGGCCTGCCAGGCGCCGATACCGAACCCTGCATAGGTCAGCGCATTGGCCCACGTTTGCAGGGGCGGCTTCTCGAAGTACTTATAGCCGTTGTAGCGCGGCGTGATCCAGTCATGGGTCACGAACATCTCGCGCGCCATCTCCGCGTAGCGGCCTTCATCGCTCGGCACGAGGTGCCGGTAGTCGAGCCCGATGAACCAGAGCACCACAAAGGCCAGAAGCAGGAGCAGTAACAGGCCGCGCGGGAGGAAATGCCGTTCCGTCGTGTCGAACATGGACTCAGGGCGCCTCGATCAGAATCACCGCGACAACCCGGCGGTCTTCCTGCATGAGGATGTTGTAGGTCCGGCACGCGGCGCCGCTGTCCATCGCCTCGACACCGATGCCGCGCGCCATCAGCGGCGCAGTCAGGCGTGGGTGCGGAAAGCGCAGCTTGGCGCCGGTGCCAAACACGACGACTTCGGGCGCGTTCGCGCCGAGCTCGGCAAAGTTCTCGGGGGTCAGCTGGTCGAAGTGCGTCACGGGCCATTCGCGCACCGGACCTTCGGGCTCGATGACCACGCTCGTGGTGTGGCGACGCAGGTTGACATCGACGTATCCGTCGCCATGCGCGGTAATGGTGTTCGTCGTCGGAGACGATTCCTGGCTCAGTTTCAAGGCAAATTTCCGGAAGAGGCGGCAATCCCGCTACAGCGGGCAGAACGCGCATCGAAGCGTGTCATAATCGGTCAGACCAGGATTTTAACCGGTGCGCGCCCGTGAAGCCCATTCTCAAGTCCAACAAACTGCTTAACGTCTGCTATGACATCCGCGGTCCCGTGCTCGATCACGCCAAGCGTCTCGAGGAAGAAGGGCACCGCATCATCAAGTTGAACATCGGCAATCTTGCGCCGTTCGGCTTCGAAGCGCCGGACGAAATCGTCCAGGACATGATCCGCAATCTGCCGGCTTCATCGGGCTATTCCGATTCGAAGGGCGTGTTTGCCGCACGCAAGGCGATCATGCATTACACGCAGGAAAAGCGCATTGCCGGTATCGACCTCGACGATATCTATATCGGCAACGGCGCGTCCGAGCTCATCGTGATGGCGATGCAGGCGCTACTCAACGACGGCGACGAAGTGCTGATCCCCGCGCCCGACTATCCGCTGTGGACGGCCGCGGTTTCGCTCTCGAGCGGGCGCCCGGTGCACTACATCTGCGACGAGTCGAACGGCTGGCTGCCGGATCTCGACGATATCCGCGCGAAGATCACGCCGAACACGCGCGCGATCGTCGTCATCAACCCGAACAACCCGACCGGTGCGCTCTACCCGGACGCGCTGCTCCAGGAAATCGTCGAAATTGCGCGCAAGAATCAGCTCGTGCTCTATGCGGACGAGATCTACGACAAGATCGTGTACGACGGCGAGACGCATACCTCGATCGCCGCGCTTTCAGAAGATGTATTGACGGTGACCTTCAATGGTCTTTCCAAGGCTTACCGGTCCTGCGGCTACCGCGCGGGCTGGATGACGGTGTCGGGCGACAAGCGCGGCGCACGTGACTATATCGAGGGGCTCAACATCCTCTCGTCCATGCGGCTCTGTCCAAACGTACCTGGCCAGTACGCAATACAGACTGCACTCGGCGGCTACCAGAGCATCAACGACCTGATACTCCCCGGTGGACGCCTGTACCGGCAGCGTGAGCTTGCCTATGAACTCCTGACGGCCATTCCGGGCGTCACCTGCGTAAAACCGAAAGCCGCGCTGTATATGTTTCCGAAGCTCGATCCGGTCATGTACCCGATCGAAGACGATCAGCAGTTCATCCTCGAACTGTTGCTCGAAGAGCGTGTGCTGATCGTGCAAGGCAGTGGCTTCAACTGGGCTCAGCCGGATCATTTCCGGGTGGTGTTCCTGCCGAACATCGACGATCTCACCGAAGCGATCGGACGGATTGCCCGCTTCCTCGATGGCTACCGGAAACGACACGCCAAGCCGCTACGCGCGCTGGCCGTGGCTGGCGCGGCCTCACATCAATAGACCAACGTCAGATGGAATCAATCAAAATCGGCCTGCTGGGTTTCGGCACGGTTGGCAAGGGCACGTACGACGTGCTCAAACGTAACCAGGAAGAGATCAAGCGCCGCGCTGGGCGCGGCATCGAAGTCACACGCATTGCCGTGCGCGATATTGCCAAGGCCCGCAGCGGCCTCGGCGAGGCAGGTGCATCGATACCGGTGGATACCGACGGTGCAGCGCTTGTCGACGACCCGAAGGTCGATATTGTCGTCGAGACGATCGGCGGCACGGGCATCGCACGCGATCTCGTGCTGCGTGCGATTCGCAACGGCAAGCATGTAGTCACGGCCAACAAGGCCTTGCTCGCGGTGCATGGCAGCGAAATTTTCGAGGCAGCGAGCCAGCGCGGTGTGATGGTCGCGTTCGAGGCAGCGGTGGCCGGCGGGGTGCCGATCATCAAGGCCCTGCGCGAAGGGCTGACAGCGAACCGGATCGAATGGATCGCGGGGATCATCAACGGCACGACCAATTTCATCCTATCGTCGATGCGCGAACGCGGCGTCGACTTTGCGACTGCACTTGCCGACGCCCAGCGCCTCGGCTATGCGGAAACCGATCCGACCTTCGATATCGAAGGCGTGGACGCCGCGCACAAGGTCACGATCATGAGCGCCATTGCGTTCGGCGTGCCCGTGCAGTTCGAGCGCGCGCATATCGAAGGCATCAGCAAGCTCGACTCGATCGATATTCGTTACGCGGAAGAGCTCGGCTACCGGATCAAGTTGCTCGGCATTGCTCGCCGTGCTGCGACCGGGATCGAACTGCGCGTGCATCCGACACTGATACCATCCAAGCGGCTGCTCGCCAATGTGGAAGGGGCGATGAACGCGATTGTGGTGCAGGGTGATGCAGTGGGTGCCACGCTCTATTACGGGAAGGGCGCCGGCGCTGAGCCGACGGCCTCGGCTGTGGTCGCCGATCTGGTCGACGTGACGCGCCTGCACACGGCCGACCCGCATAACCGCGTGCCGCATCTGGCGTTTCAGCCCGACCGGCTTTCCGATACGCCGATCCTGCCGATCGACGAGATCACGAGTAGCTACTACCTGCGCCTGCGGGTGGCCGACGTGACCGGCGTGTTGGCGAACATCACGCGCATCCTCGCCGATCGGGACATCTCGATCGACGCGTTGTTGCAGAAGGAATCGGAAGAGGTCAGCGTCGACGGCCGCTCGGAAACGGACATCGTGCTCGTCACGCACGAGACGATCGAAAAGAACGTGAACGTGGCCATCGCGCTGATCGAGGCCCTCGATACGGTTAAGGGCGCCGTGACGAAGCTGCGCATGGAGTCGCTGAACTGATCATGAACTACATTTCGACCCGGGGGGCGGGCGCCGGCGAGCGCCACACCTTCTCCGACATTCTGCTGGGCGGCCTCGCGAAAGATGGCGGCCTCTATCTCCCCAGCGAGTATCCGCAGGTCAGTGCAGCGGAACTGGCGCGCTGGCGGGGTCTCTCGTATGCGGAACTGGCCTTCGAGGTGCTGAGCAAGTTCTGCGACGACATCCCCGCCGAGGACCTGCGCGCCCTGACGCACAAGACCTATCGGGCCGAGGTGTATGCGAACGTACGGCCCGATCCCCAGCATGGCCATACGGCAGCCGAGCGCGCGGCCCAGATCACCCCGCTGCATTCGCTCGGTGTCGAGAACGGTGCGCCGCTGTCGCTGCTCGAGCTCTCGAACGGCCCGACGCTCGCCTTCAAGGATATGGCGATGCAGTTGCTCGGCAACCTGTTCGAGTACACGCTCGCGAAGACCGGCCAGCATTTGAATATCCTCGGTGCTACGTCCGGCGATACCGGCAGCGCGGCCGAGTACGCGATGCGGGGCAAGGCCGGTGTGCGCGTGTTCATGCTCTCGCCACGCGGCAAGATGAGCGCGTTCCAGACGGCGCAGATGTACAGCCTGCAGGACGCGAATATCTTCAATGTCGCGGTCGAAGGCGTGTTCGACGATGCGCAGGATATCGTCAAGGCCGTCTCGAACGATCACGCCTTCAAGGCGCGGCACGCGATCGGCACGGTCAACTCGATTAACTGGGCACGCGTGGTTGCGCAGGTCGTGTATTACTTCCGCGGCTACTTTGCGGCGATCGAAGGGCAGCCGGTGGGTTCGGTGCCTGAAGGCGCCTCGGCCGAACAACGCGCTGCGGTCGCTGCGACCACGCCACTCGCCGACTGGCCCAAAGTCTCCTTCACCGTGCCGTCGGGGAATTTCGGCAACGTCTGCGCCGGCCATATCGCGCGCATGATGGGCCTGCCGATTCATCGGCTGGTCGTCGCGACCAACGAGAACGATGTGCTCGACGAGTTCTTCCGCACCGGTGTCTACCGCGTACGCAAGGCCGCCGAGACGTATCACACGACCAGTCCGAGCATGGACATATCGAAGGCTTCGAACTTCGAGCGCTTCGTGTTCGACTTACTCGGCCGCGAGCCGGCGCGGGTGCGCCAGTTGTTTCATGACGTCGAGACGCAGGGCGGTTTCGATCTCGCGAAAAGCGGCGATTTCGCGCGCGTGGCGCAGTTCGGTTTTGTTTCGGGCCGCAGCACCCACGAGGGGCGTGTCGAGACGATTCGCGATGTCTACCGGCGTTACCAAACCATGATTGACACGCATACGGCCGATGGCCTGGCTGTCGCGCGTGAGTATCTCGAGCCCGGCGTGCCGATGGTCGTGCTGGAAACCGCGCAGCCGATCAAATTCGGCGAGACCATTCGTGAGGCGCTCGAGCGCGAAGCCGATCGTCCGGCAGCGTTTGAGGGGCTTGAGGCACTGCCGCAGCGCTTTGACGTGCTGCCCGCCGATGCTGGCAGCGTGAAGGCATACGTGGCCTCGCACACCGGAGCCTGAAGGCGATGAGCGCAGAGATGCCCATGTTGACCCCCGCCGAGGCGCGCGAGTGCGTGCTCGCCGCGGCGCGACCCTTTGCCGTGACGGAGACGGTCGATACGCTCGCCGCCAACCGGCGGGTGCTTGCGGTCGACGTGGTGTCGCCGTTGAACGTGCCGCCCGCGGACATCAGTGCGATGGACGGCTACGCGCTCTGCGCGGCCGATGCCACGAGCGCCGGCAGCCGCTTTCGTATCTCGCAGCGCGTGCCGGCCGGCCATCCGCCGCAGCCGCTCGAACCGGGCACGGTGGCCCGCATATTCACCGGTGCGCAGATTCCGCCGGGCGCCGACACGGTGGTGATCCAGGAAGATACGACGGCCGACGGCGACCATGTCACGTTGAACGTCACGGCCGCGCCGGCAGCCAATATCAATCGGCAAGGCGCGGATATCCGTGCGGGTGCGGCGGTGCTTCAGGCCGGCCATCGTCTCGATGCGCAGGCGCTCGGCCTGGCCGCCTCGGTCGGGCGCGCCTCGCTGTCGGTCGCGCGCCGGCCCAAGGTCGCGATCTTCTTCACCGGCGACGAGCTGACCATGCCCGGGATGCCGTTGCGTGACGGGTCGATTTACAACTCGAGCCGTTTTACGCTGACGACCCTGCTCGAGAACCTCGGCTGTGAAGTCACTGACTTCGGCATCGTGCCGGACAAGCTCGACGCGACCCGCGAGGTGTTGCGCCGGGCGGCGCAAGGCCACGACCTGGTGTTGACCTCGGGTGGTGTCTCGGTCGGCGAGGAAGACCATGTGAAGGCCGCCGTCGAGGCCGAAGGTCGTATCGACATGTGGCGCATTGCGATGAAACCCGGCAAACCGCTGGCGTTCGGTGAAATCCACGATCGCAGCGCCGCGGCGGTGCCCGGCAGTGCTGCCGCAAGCGACACGATCGGCGGCACCACCGGCGCGCGGGGCCGCACCGCCTATTTCATCGGTCTGCCGGGCAACCCCGTCTCGAGTTTTGTCGGTTTCCTGTTGTTCGTGCGCCCCTTCGTGCTCAAACTCCAGGGTGCCACCGAGCTCGAACCGCGCGGCTGGATGCTCAACGCAAACTTCTCGCTTAAAAAAGCCGATCGCCGCCATGAGTACCTGCGCGCGCGCATCGGGCCGGACGGTGGGCTGGAATTGTTCGCGAACCAGAGCTCGGCCGTGCTGACCTCGACGGTCTGGGCCGACGGCCTGATCGACAACCCGCCGAATCACCGGATCGAGGCGGGCGAGCGGGTCCGCTTCCTGCCATTTTCCGAACTGCTTTATTGATGAGTCGCTGGACTCGGTGTCAGGCATGAGCATGCGGATTCAATTGAAATTCTTTGCGAGCGTGCGTGAAGCGCTTGGCGTCAGTGACGAGAACGTCGAGGTACCGGACGGCATCGCGACCGTCGGCGACGTGCGCGGCTGGCTGCGTCTGCGCGGCGAACCCTGGAGCGAGACGCTGGCCGAGGGGCGCGCGTTGCGTATGGCCTGTAACCAGGTGATGACCGATGCGACGACGCGACTGACCGAACAGTGCGAAGTCGCATTTTTTCCGCCCGTCACGGGCGGCTGAGCCGGCCCACTCCATGACCGTACGCATCCAGACCGAAGACTTCGACCTCGGCGCCGAGACGCTCGCGCTGCGCGCGGCGAATCGCGCAGTTGGCGCGCTCGCCTGTTTCGTCGGGACAGTGCGCGATATCAATGACGGCAGTGCCGTGTCCGGCATGGTCCTCGAACATTACCCGGGCATGACCGAGAAATCGATCGAGGAGATCATCGAGCAGGCGAGGGCGCGCTGGAAGCTCATCGACGTGCTCGTCATCCACCGCGTTGGCGCGCTCGCGCCGACCGACCAGATCGTGCTGGTGGCGGTGACCTCGTCGCACCGTGGCGACGCCTTTGCCGCCTGCGAATTCGTGATGGACTTCCTGAAAACGGCCGCGCCGTTCTGGAAAAAGGAAAGCACCCCCGCCGGCGAGCGCTGGGTCGACGCACGCGAAGCCGACGATGCCGCACTCGCGCGTTGGGGTGTGCAATCACGCAACGCCAATCCGCCGACCGACTAAAACGGCTTTACTCCTGCGCAGGCCGCGCCGGATCAAGGTGGCGCGCAAACGATTGAGAGAAACCCTGACGCTCTTAGCCGCCATGAATTAGGCATTTCACTCGCTTTTTTTTGTTCAGCCAGCACAAACAGCGGCAAAGCGTGATAATCGCGCCCTAGAACTTTGACATACCGCGCAGTTTTGCCCCCCGTGCCGCCCATCCCGCGGCCCGGAGCACGCGTCGACGCTACCAGCGGCGGCGCACCACGCGGAGCGGCTGTCCTGCATGGGCAGGGCCGCCCAATGTCAGAACCACGGTGATCCCGATGCGACTGACCGACTATACCGATTACTCGTTGCGTGTTTTGCTCTACCTCACGGTACGACGAGACAGACTGGCAACGATTCAGGAAATCGCCGACGCGTATGGCGTTTCCAAGAACCATCTGATGAAGATCGCCCAACGCCTCGGCGAACTGGGTTGGATCGATACCGTGCGAGGCCGCAAAGGCGGCCTGAGGCTCGCGCCTCAGTCGCGCGGACTGACGATCGGCGAGATCGTCCGGGAAACCGAGACCGACTTCGCCCTGATGGCCTGCTTCCCCCACCACGAAGGCCGCGCCGGCGGTACGCCCTGCGTGATCGAGCCTTCCTGCCAGCTCAAGGGTGTGTTTGCCCGTGCTCGCGACGCCTTCCTCCGTGAACTTGACAGCCAGACGCTCGAGCAAATCGCCGAGCCAGCCGGTGCGCTGTCGACCTTGCTCGGCATGATTCCGATCAAGGTGATTCACGCGGACCCGGAACTGGCCGAAGCGATGAGTTGACGCTGCTTTGTCGGTACACCAGACAGCGTATGCGTCGTTCGTGCCCTTTTTTCTTGTGATGCCCGCTTGAAAAGCGCGCAAAAAGCCCTACTTTGGTTGCAGTGATGAATCGGAGGGGTTCATGAGAATCGACAAACTGACGACGAAGTTCCAGGAAGCGCTGCAGGATGCCCAGAGTCTGGCAGCCGGGCGCGACCACCAATACATTGAAGGCGTGCATGTGTTGTCTGCACTAATTGCGCAGACCGACGGAGCGGCGCGTTCGCTGCTCGCGCGCGCGGGCGCCCATGTCCAGGCCTTGCAGGCCGGGCTCACGGAAGCGCTCAGCCGTATGACCCAGGTCAAGGGCAACGACGGCAATCTGCAGGTCGGCCGCGAACTCGCCGGGCTGCTCAATCAGGCTGACAAAGAAGCCCAGAAAGCGGGCGACGCCTTTATCTCGAGCGAGATGTTCCTGCTCGCGCTCGCCGAAGACAAAGGCGAGACGGGCAAACTCGCGCGCCAGCACGGCTTGGCCCGCAAAGCGCTCGAAGCGGCCATCCTGGCCGTGCGCGGCGGCCAGACGGTCAGCAGCCAGGAAGGCGAAAGCAATCGCGAAGCACTCAAGAAGTACACGGTCGACCTGACCGAGCGGGCCCGCGCGGGCAAGCTCGACCCGGTGATCGGCCGCGACGACGAGATCCGTCGCTCGATCCAGATCCTGCAGCGCCGCACGAAAAACAACCCCGTCCTGATCGGTGAACCCGGAGTCGGCAAGACCGCGATCGTCGAAGGGCTCGCGCAACGCATCGTCAATGGCGAAGTGCCCGAGACGCTCAAGAACAAACGCGTTTTGTCGCTCGATATGGCCTCGCTGCTTGCGGGCGCGAAGTTCCGGGGTGAGTTCGAGGAACGGCTCAAGGCCGTGCTCAACGATATTGCCAAGGACGAAGGGCAGACCATCGTCTTTATCGACGAACTCCACACCATGGTCGGAGCCGGCAAGGCTGAGGGTGCGATCGACGCGGGCAATATGCTCAAGCCGGCGCTTGCGCGCGGCGAACTGCATTGCGTCGGCGCGACCACGCTTGATGAATATCGCAAGTACATCGAGAAGGATGCCGCGCTTGAACGCCGTTTCCAGAAGGTGCTGGTCGACGAGCCGTCGGTCGAAGCGACGATCGCGATCCTGCGTGGCTTGCAGGAAAAGTATGAGTTGCACCATGGCGTCGAGATCACCGACCCGGCGATTGTCGCCGCCGCGGAGCTCAGCAACCGCTATATCACCGATCGCTTCCTGCCGGACAAGGCGATCGACCTGATCGACGAAGCGGCTTCGAAGATCAAGATGGAAATCGACTCGAAGCCCGAGGAGATGGACCGTCTGGATCGTCGCACGATCCAGTTGAAGATCGAACGCGAAGCCGTCAAGAAAGAGAAGGACGAAGCGTCGCAGAAGCGCCTGCAGCTGATCGAGGAAGAAATCGCCCGGCTCAACCTCGAATATGCCGACCTCGACGAGATCTGGACCGCCGAGAAGGCTGCGGTGCAGGGCAGTGCGATGCTCAAGGAAGAGATTGAAAAGGCGCGTGCCGAGATTGTGCGGCTGCAACGTTTGGGCAAGCTCGAGCAAGTGGCCGAGATTCAGTATGGCAAGCTGCCGCAGCTCGAGGCACAGCTCAAGGAAGTAACGACGGCGGAAACTCACGAACAGCATTCGAGCCGTCCGCGCCTGCTGCGCACCCAGGTCGGCGCCGAGGAAATTGCCGATGTCGTGTCGCGTGCAACCGGGATTCCGGTGTCGCGCATGATGCAGGGCGAGCGCGAGAAGTTGCTCAAGATCGAGGAAAAGCTTCACGAGCGCGTGATCGGTCAGAACGAGGCGATCACCGCGGTCGCCGATGCGATTCGCCGCTCGCGTGCAGGGTTGTCCGATCCGAACCGCCCGTACGGGTCTTTCCTGTTCCTGGGACCGACCGGGGTCGGCAAGACCGAGCTCTGCAAGGCTCTGGCCTCTTTCCTGTTCGATTCGGAGGATCACATGATCCGGATCGACATGAGCGAGTTCATGGAGAAGCACAGCGTGTCGCGCCTGATCGGCGCGCCGCCGGGCTATGTCGGTTACGAGGAAGGCGGGTATCTGACCGAAGCCGTGCGGCGCAAGCCGTATAGCGTGATCCTGCTCGACGAAGTCGAGAAGGCTCACCCGGATGTGTTCAACGTGCTGCTGCAGGTGCTCGACGATGGCCGCATGACGGACGGGCAGGGGCGCACGGTCGATTTCAAGAACACGGTGATCGTGATGACGTCGAACATTGGCGCCCAGATGATCCAGTCGATGGTCGGCGAGCCGCAGAACACGATTCGTGACGCTGTGTGGGAAGAGGTGAAGCTGCAGTTCCGGCCTGAATTCCTGAACCGGATCGATGAAGTCGTGGTCTTCCATGGCCTCGATCGCACGAATATCGAAGCGATCGCGAAGATCCAGCTGGATCGGCTGGTCGAGCGTCTCGGCAAGATGGACATGCAACTCGAGGTGACGGAAGCGGCGCTCGCGCAGATCGCCCGGGTGGGTTACGACCCGCTGTTCGGCGCCCGGCCGCTCAAGCGTGCGATCCAGCAGGAGATCGAGAACCCGGTCGCCAAGCTGATCCTGTCGGGCAAGTTTGGCCCGAAGGACGTGATTCCGGTCGACTACAGCGAAGGCAAGTTCGGCTTCGAACGCGTGGTTCACTAAGCCTGCAAGGGTTCGCCGGACACGCCGGATAAACTCGCATGGAGCCGCCGCCCGTAAGGGCTGGCGGCTTTTTTTTGCGCGTAGCGCCGGGCCGAGCCCGGTCGTCCGCATTGCATCGCGGGGGCGCTCGCGGTAATGTCGGGCATCGCGCCCCGCCACGACCCATCGTCCATGTTCGCGCCCATCCCGTTTGACGAGGACTTTTCCCTACGCCGCGCCACACCCGCGGACTACGACTTCGCCCACACGCTTACTCGCAGCAATATGATCGGCTACTACCGCCGGCATGGGCTTGTCTGGCGCAGCGACCTGTTTCTGGCAAGCTGGAACGGTTCGGAAAACTACATGATCGAATGGGCGGACATGGTCATCGGCGTGCTGCGGATCGACCAAGATGTCGACGCACTGTATGTGCACGATATCCATGTGATCTCCACCCATCGAAATCGGGGTGCCGGGACCTTCGCGCTCGAGTCGGCCCAGGCGATTGCCCGGCGGCGGGAACGCCGCACACTCGTGCTGCGGGTCTTTGTCGACAACCCGGCTGCCCGGCTCTATGAGCGGCTGGGCTACCGGCACATCAATGTGCGCACGTCGGCCGGCTCGATCCGGCAGATGTCGAGGCAAGTCGACTAGCATTCAAAGACTTACGAGCGGTGCCACGGCCAAACCGCTAGAATCCCGTCTTTCATTGCCAGGATAAGCGCCGCCATTCGGGGGCGCCCGCTTTCGTATGAGCCGGCTGTTTCTTGCCCCCATGGAAGGGCTTGCTGACTACGTGTTGCGCGACGTGCTCACCTGCACGGGCGGCTTCGACGGATGCGTGTCCGAATTTGTCCGGGTGACAGGCTCTCTGCTTCCCGAACGGGTCTACGAGCGCGACACCCCCGAGGTCCTCGAGGGAGGTCATACCCCTGGCGGCACGCCGATGGTGATCCAACTGCTCGGGAGCGACCCGGAGTGGCTCGCGCGGAATGCAGCCTATGCGGCGACCCTGTCGCCGCATGGACTTGATCTGAACTTCGGATGTCCCGCCAAGGTGGTCAACCGGCACGGCGGCGGCGCCATGCTGCTGGCCGACCCCGAGCAGCTAAACCGGATCGTGTCGGCCGTTCGCGCTGCCGTGCCCCCCCATATCGCCGTCACCGCAAAAATGCGACTCGGCGTGTCCGATACATCGCTGGCGATCGACTGTGCCACGGCGCTCGTTGAAGGCGGCGCCGCCTCGCTCGTCGTGCATGCCAGAACGCGTGATCACGGCTACCGGCCGCCGGCCCACTGGGAATGGATCGCGCATATCGATGCGGCGGTGGACGTGCCTGTGATCGCCAACGGAGAAGTCTGGACCGTGGCCGACTGGGAGCGATGCCGGTCGGTCAGCGGCTGCGCGGACGTGATGATCGGCCGGGGCGCTGTGTCCGATCCTTACCTGGCTCTGCGCATCCGGGGGCTGATGGACCGGTTGCCATCCGGCGAAGAATGGCCATCCGTGCTCGGGCATATTGCCGAGTACCTGAAGAAACTGCAGACCCGGATCGCCTCACGGCATGAGCACGGCCGCGTCAAAATGTGGCTCAGTTATTTGAAACGGACCTGGCCGCAGGCCGCCGAACTCCATGCGGCGATCCGTCGTCTGCATGATTCGCGCGAGATTCTCGAAGTGATCGAGCGCGCTTTGCCGTTCAAAGACTTCACCCCGGCGCTCCCGGGGTCACCCCTTGGCCGGCTCGATCCGGCAGGTGTCGCGACCGGTTGAAGGCGAGAATTCAAAGACTTACGAGCGGCGGCAGTGCCGAACCGCTACAATTCGCGGTTTAACGTCTTCAAGCGGTCCCCCCATGTCTGCCACCCCCCCGATTGCCGCGCCGAAGGTCGGCTTCGTTTCGCTCGGCTGCCCAAAGGCACTCGTCGATTCTGAACAAATCATCACCCAGCTGCGCGCCGAAGGTTATTCGATCCACGGCAGCTATGAGGGCGCCGACCTCGTCGTCGTCAATACCTGCGGTTTCATCGACGAAGCGGTCCAGGAAAGCCTCGACGCCATCGGCGAAGCGCTTTCAGAGAACGGCAAGGTGATCGTGACCGGCTGTCTCGGCGTCAAAAAGAGCGCCAGCGGTGGTGGCCTGATTCAGGAAGTCCACCCGAAGGTGCTCGCCGTCACCGGCCCGCACGCGCTCGGCGAAGTCATGCATGCTGTGCACGCCCATCTGCCCAAGCCGCATGACCCGTTCACCGACCTCGTGCCGGCGGCCGGCGTCAAGCTCACCCCGCGCCATTACGCGTATCTCAAGATTTCCGAAGGCTGCAACCATCGCTGCACCTTCTGCATCATCCCGTCGATGCGCGGCGACCTTGTGTCGCGCCCGATCGCGGACGTGATGCTCGAGGCCGAGAATCTGTTCAAGTCAGGTGTCAAGGAACTGCTCGTCATCTCGCAAGACACGAGCGCCTATGGCGTGGACGTCAAATATCGGATGGGTTTCTGGAATGGCCGCCCGGTCAAGACGCGCATGACCGAACTGGTCGGCGCGCTCGGCGAGCTTGCTAAGGAATATGGCGCCTGGGTCCGTCTGCACTACGTCTATCCGTATCCGCATGTCGACGAGATCATCCCGATGATGAACGAAGGCCATGTGCTGCCGTATCTCGACGTGCCGTTCCAGCACGCTCATCCCGATGTGCTCAAGCGGATGAAGCGGCCTGCGAATGCCGAGAAGGTCATGGAGCGAGTCAAGGCCTGGCGCGAGATCTGCCCGGACCTGACGATCCGCAGCACCTTTATCGCCGGTTTCCCGGGCGAGACCGAAGCGCAGTTCGAGACGCTTCTCGACTTCGTTCGCGAAGCTGAACTCGATCGCGTCGGCTGCTTTGCGTATTCTCCGGTCGAAGGCGCCACGGCGAACGAACTGGAAGGCGCATTGCCTGACGAAGTTCGCGAAGAGCGCCGCGCAAGATTCATGGAAGTGGCTGAAACCGTTTCGGCCGCCCGGCTCAAGCGCAAGGTCGGCCGAACGCTCAAGGTGCTGGTCGACGAAGTCAATGCTGAAGGCGGTGTGGGCCGTTCGGCAGCGGATGCGCCTGAGATCGATGGCGTTGTCTATATCGATCCGGCCTCCAAGCCGTCCAAGCGCTACAAAGCGGGCGAGTTCGTCTCGGTGAAAATCACCGGCGCGGATGGCCACGATTTGTGGGGTACGGTCTGAGTTAGTAGTCGGCAGGCAGATGCAAAAACGCCGGATCCTGTTTTCATGGGATCCGGCGTTTTTTTTGTGTGCTTTAGCCCGAATTTCGGCGATTTTCCGCGAGTTCGGGCTTCAGGCGGCTATTGCTTGGGCTTGCTCGAATCGTCGCTGGGTGGCAGCTGAATCGTAAGTGGTGCAGGCGCAGGCGCCGCAGCCGAGGCGTCGGAGGCTTGGGAGGCTTCTGAGGAGGCAGCAGCCGGTTCGGCGGTCGTGTCCACGGTGTCCTCTCCCTTGGCCGGCGTGAAATGCGGGTTGGCCGGTTTATCGATCGAACCGCCCGCAGGAAGCACCGTCACGACCGGGCCATCCGGTCCTTTCGTGGCGCGCACCTCGTAGACGAGGTCGCCATGACAGGTATGGGCCGTCCAGAGCTGAGGCGTGTCGCCAACCGGTTCGGCGGAGCGGTCGATATTGGTGACCGTCGTGCAGCCCGAGCGCGTGGTCGCATCGAGCCGGACCATATTGTCTGCGGTACTGCTTGCCGGGGTCAGGGCGGTTTTCTCCTCGCTGAAGACCGTGCGGGACTGAGCGGCGTCAGCCGGCGCGGTTTGCGCCGCCGGTGCCGACGAGGACGACGAAGGGGACGATGACTTCGACCACGGCATCATGCTGCATGCACTCAGGGCCAGCACCAGCGGAACTGCGGCAACCACGCGCCAGGGCGCGCGCAACGACATCTGCATCTGATTTCTCCTGCCGTACTTCAAAAAGCGGAACCGCGATGATACCGTGCGGCATTGCCCGGTGCCCGACCTGAACAAATGGGGGCACGTTACGGCGTAAGGAATAGAGCGGAGGCCGATGATGCGCGAAGTCGTAGAGCTCAGGGGTGCGCGCACCGCAATCGGCGATTTCGGGTGGATTTGAACGGGCTGAACGGATGTCGAACAGGTTGAGAAGGATCGTTTACGGGACGTCCTCAGGTAAGGCTTCTCACGAGGGCTTCCGTGCTTTCGCGTGGACTCATCCGAAAGCACGGCTTCGTGCGAAGTGGCAAGCGAACCTGCGCGCGAGTCTGCGAGCCATCGTCGGCGTGGCTCTGATAGGCGGTATGGCCGGCGGTTTGACAAGCTTGGCAGGCTGCGCGACGCAGTCGCCGGGCAGCGGTTCCGCGATGTCCAAACCTGCGGTCCCGCTCCATCCGAACCCGGTCTATGCCAACCTGCCGCGTTACGAAGGGACGCTCGGCAAACGGATGATCGTGCTTCATTTCGGCGCGAAGACCGACCCCGAAGATGCGGGCGGTCTGCATGGCGAGTATCAGTTTGTCGACACCGGCGAGATCCGGCTCGTGGCGGGAGATAGCGGCGAGGGCGGCGTCATTGAGCTTGACGAGTCCGATGACGGCATTCGGATCTCGGGCCAGTGGGTCGGTAAGCTCGGGGCAGATGGCGTCTTCAAGGGCGTATGGAGCAATGTCGATGAGTCCGTGACCGAATCGATCGATCTTCATCGCATTTCGGGCGGAGCGCCGGGCGTAGGGCAGTAGCCCTCAGACACCGCAGCGGTGGCGAAACTCAAGCCGGCAAACAGGCGCCACGGCATTGAGCGGCAAAGCCGAGGGTGGATGCGGGCGAACCGAACCTCAGACCGCACGGCCGACATACGCGGGTCAATGCACTGGCAGTACTTCGAGAAATCTCCCTGAAAACACAGGTCGCGCAAGCCTGAGCGGCTGGGCGGCCTATGCTATCCTCGACGGCCTTATTCCCGCCTCTATTTCCCCCACGCAGCCATGTCCGACGCCGGTCCGAAGCTCCATCCGCAAACGCTTTCCATTCATCCTGAAGACCGCATCACGCCCGGCTGGACGGCCGTGCCGGTGCCGGTAGCGCGTGCGTCGACGGTGCTGTTCCCGGACCTCGCTTCGATTCGCGCGATGAACTGGCGCGACGACACGAAATGGCGCTACGGCCTGCACGCCACGCCGACATCGATGGCGCTCATGCAGCGCCTCGCCGCACTCGAGGGCGGCAAGCATGCGCTGTTGCACCCGTCCGGGCTGTCGTCGATCACCAACGTCTATCTCGCCTTTGTCCGCCCCGGTGACGACATCCTCGTGCCCGACAATGCGTATGGGCCGAACCGCGAACTTGCTGACTGGTACGCGACGGACTTTGGTGTTTCGGTGCGCTACTACGATCCTATGATCGGCGAGAAGATCGACGACCTGCTGCAGGACAATACCCGCCTGATCTGGATCGAGGCGCCCGGCTCGGTGACGATGGAAGTGCCGGATGTGGGCGCCATCGCCCGTGTAGCCCGTGCGCGGGGTGTGCTGAGCGCAATCGATAGCACGTACGCAGCTGGCCTGTCGTTTCGTCCGCTCGAACACGGCGTCGATATCGTCGTGCAAGCGCTGACCAAGTACCAGTCGGGGGGCAGTGACGTAATGATGGGAGCGACGATCACCTCGAACGAAGATATCCATTGTGAACTCAAGCGCGCGCGGATGCGCTTTGGTATCGGCGTCTCGTCCGACGACTGTTCGCTCGTGCTGCGCAGCCTGCCGTCCATGCAAGTCCGCTATGACGCTCACGATCGTAGCGCGCTCGCGCTTGCGCATTGGCTCAAAACACGTCCTGAAGTCGATGTCGTGCTTCACCCAGCCTTGCCCGACTGCCCGGGTCATGCCTCGTTCAAGCGGGACTTTACGGGTGCGGGGGGCTTGTTCTCAGTGGTCTTCAAACCGGCCTATACGAGCGCCCAGGTCGATGCTTTCGTCGAAGGTTTGCGGCTGTTCAAGCTGGGTTATAGCTGGGGCGGTGCGCTGAGTCTGGCGCTGCCCTATGACATCCGCCCGATGCGTACCGCGACGCACTGGCCGCACGACGGCGTGCTCGTGCGCTTCTTCGTCGGCCTTGAAGACGAACGCGATCTGCACGCCGATATCGAGCAAAGCTTGCTCGCCCATCTGCCATCCACCTCCTAGACGATCATGGACAGCTCACTGCAGGCACTGCTCGCCAAGGTCGAACATGACAAGATCGAACTGAACGCGGCGCGACCCTTGCCTGCACACACGGTGGCGTCGCTGCGAGAAGCTGTCGCTCGAATGGACTTATCATT
>JAMFSK010000024.1 GCA_026225235.1 Burkholderiales bacterium | reverse complement strand
TGCCGGGTGATAACGTTTCGATCACGGTGAAGCTGATTCACCCGATCGCGATGGAAGAAGGCCTGCGATTCGCGATTCGCGAAGGTGGCCGTACCGTCGGCGCCGGCGTGGTCGCGAAGATCATCGCCTAAAGGTATTCCGGGCACGTGCGGGAAAAGGCGCGTACAATGCGCGCCTTGCCCGCACTATTTGCGCGGGGCCTGGTTGTACCGAATACCGTATCAGATGCAGTAACGGGGGCGATCGAGTTGATCGCCCCATGCTCTTTTACCCACCCGGCGACACCCTTTACGTGTCGCCTTGCTCTTTGAGGAAGCATCATGGCTAACCAGAAGATCCGTATTCGCCTGAAAGCATTCGACTACCGCCTGATCGATCAGTCGGCTGCCGAAATCGTCGATACCGCGAAGCGCACTGGCGCGATTGTGCGTGGCCCGGTACCTCTGCCGACCCGCATTCAACGCTTCGACATCCTGCGCTCGCCGCACGTCAACAAGACCTCGCGCGACCAGTTCGAAATCCGTACGCACCAACGCTTGATGGACATCGTCGATCCGACCGATAAAACGGTCGACGCGCTGATGAAGCTCGACCTGCCCGCAGGCGTCGACGTCGAAATCAAGTTGCAGTAAGTTTGCGCAGCGCCAGACGAAAGTCTTTGGCGCTGTAAGTCTTTGATTGCTTGCGGGAAACAAATGGCCTAGCTATAATGCAAGGCTGTTCGTCGTTTCGTGACGAGAGAAGCTGGAAAAAGGCCGCGCCCAGGCGTGGCATTTTGGACTTTAGCCCCGACCAATCGCAGTCGGGAATGGAGAAAACGATGAGCCTTGGACTCGTAGGTCGCAAGGTTGGGATGACCCGTATTTTCACGGCTGATGGGGATTCGATTCCTGTCACCGTGCTGGACGTGTCGGACAACCGCGTGACGCAGATCAAGACTGTGGAAACAGACGGCTACACAGCCGTGCAGGTGGCTTTCGGGACGCGTCGCGCTTCACGCGTGACCAAGCCCGCAGCGGGTCACCTCGCAAAAGCCGGTGTTGAAGCCGGCGAAGTCTTGAAAGAATTCCGCATTGATGCCGCAAAGGCTGCCGAGCTGTCGAACGGCGCCAAGGTCGGTGTCGATCTTTTCGTAGTGGGTCAGAAAGTTGACGTACAAGGTACGTCGATCGGTAAGGGCTACGCCGGTACGATCAAGCGGCACAACTTCAAATCTGGCCGTGCCTCGCACGGTAATTCGCGCTCGCACAACGTGCCTGGGTCGATCGGTATGGCGCAGGATCCGGGTCGTGTGTTCCCCGGTAAGCGCATGACCGGTCACATGGGTGACGACACCACGACCGTGCAAAACCTCGAAATCGCTCGTATCGACGCCGATCGCAGCTTGCTGCTGATCAAGGGCGCGATTCCGGGCGCGAAGGGCGGCAAGGTTTTCGTAACGCCGGCCGTCAAGGCTCGTGCGTCGAAAGGAGCGCAATAATGGAACTTAAGCTCCTGAACGAACAAGGTCAGGAAGGCGCTGCAGTCAACGCATCGGACGTCGTGTTCGGCCGTGACTACAACGAAGCCCTGATCCACCAGATCGTCGTGGCCTACCAGGCCAACGCACGTAGCGGTAACCGTGCGCAGAAGGACCGTGAGCAAGTCAAGCACTCGACCAAGAAGCCGTGGCGCCAGAAAGGCACCGGCCGCGCGCGTGCTGGTATGACCTCGAGCCCGTTGTGGCGCGGGGGCGGTCGGATCTTCCCGAATTCGCCGGAAGAAAACTTCACGCACAAGGTCAACAAGAAGATGTTCCGCGCCGGGGTCTGCTCGATCCTGTCGCAACTGGCTCGCGAAGGCCGTCTGCTGGTGGTCGAGGATATCAAGCTCGAAGCGCCGAAGACCAAGCTGCTCGCGGAGAAATTCAAGGCGATGGGCCTCGAGTCCGTGTTGATCATTACCGACACCGTCGACGAGAACCTGTACCTCGCGTCCCGCAATCTGCCGCACGTCGCAGTTGTCGAGCCGCGTTTCGCCGACCCGCTGTCGCTGATCTACTTCAAGAAGATTCTGGTCACGAAGGCTGCGGTTGCTCAGATCGAGGAGTTGCTGTCATGACCGAACTTCGCAAAAACGATCACCGCCTGCTGCAAGTGCTGCGCGCGCCGGTGATTTCGGAAAAGGCGACGCTGGTAGCCGACAAGAACGAGCAAGTCGTGTTCGAAATCGCTGCTGACGCGACCAAGCTGGAAGTGAAGGCGGCCGTCGAACTGATGTTCAAGGTCGAAGTCCAGTCCGTGCAAGTCCTGAACGTCAAGGGCAAGTCAAAGCGTTTCGGCCGCTTCATGGGTCGTCGCAAGGACGTACGCAAGGCGTATGTCAGCCTGAAGCCGGGTCAGGAAATCAACTTTGAAGCGGAGGCCAAGTAATCATGGCACTCGTTAAAGTCAAACCGACTTCGCCTGGCCGTCGTGGGATGATCAAGGTGGTCCACAAGGACCTCCATAAGGGCGCCCCGCACGCCGCGTTGCTCGTTAAGCAAAAGCAAAACGCTGGCCGTAATAACAACGGTCACATCACGACTCGTCATAAGGGCGGTGGTCATAAGCACCACTACCGTATGGTCGATTTCCGTCGCAACAAGGACGGCATCGCGGCGAAGGTCGAGACGATCGAATACGATCCGAACCGCAGCGCGAACATTGCGCTGGTGTGCTACGCAGACGGCGAACGCCGTTACATCATCGCCCCGAAGGGCCTGACCGTCGGCCAAACGCTGATGTCGGGTTCGGAAGCGCCGATTCGTGCAGGCAACACGCTGCCGATTCGTAACATTCCGGTCGGTACGACGATTCACTGCGTCGAAATGTTGCCGGGCAAGGGCGCACAGATGGTGCGTTCGGCTGGCACGTCGGCAATGCTGCTGGCTCGTGAAGGCACGTACGCGCAGGTTCGCCTGCGTTCGGGCGAAATTCGCCGCGTGCACATCGAATGCCGCGCAACGATCGGTGAAGTCGGCAACGAAGAGCATAGCCTTCGCCAAATCGGCAAGGCCGGTGCGAACCGCTGGCGCGGTATTCGCCCGACCGTCCGAGGCGTCGTGATGAACCCGGTCGACCACCCGCACGGCGGTGGTGAAGGTAAGACTGCGGCAGGTCGCGATCCGGTGAGCCCGTGGGGCACGCCGACGAAGGGCTATCGCACCCGTCGCAATAAGCGCACGACGACCATGATCGTCCAGCGCCGTCACAAGCGCTAAGGAGTAAGCAATGGCACGTTCTGTAAAAAAAGGTCCGTTCTGCGACGCCCATTTGCTGAAAAAGGTTGAGGCGGCTGCATCGACGCGTGACAAGAAGCCGATTAAAACCTGGTCGCGTCGTTCGACGATTCTGCCGGACTTCATCGGTCTGACCATCGCAGTTCACAATGGTCGCCAGCATGTTCCGGTTTATATCTCGGAAAACATGGTCGGTCATAAGCTTGGCGAGTTTGCGTTGACCCGTACGTTCAAGGGTCACGCAGCCGACAAGAAGGCCAAGAAATAAGGGGCAATGAGATGGAAGTCAAAGCAATTCATCGCGGTGCTCGCATCTCGGCGCAGAAAACGCGCCTTGTGGCCGACCAGATCCGCGGATTGCCAGTCGATAAGGCGTTGAACGTTCTGACGTTCTCGCCGAAGAAAGCGGCTGGCATCGTGAAAAAGGTCGTGCTGTCTGCGATCGCCAATGCGGAGCACAACGAAGGTGCCGACATCGATGAGCTGAAGATCAAGACGATCTTCATCGACAAGGCTGCTTCGCTGAAGCGTTTCACCGCACGGGCCAAAGGCCGCGGCAACCGCATCGAGAAGCAATCCTGTCACATCACTGTGACGGTTGGGAATTAAGGGGTCATACGATGGGACAGAAAATTCATCCGACTGGCTTCCGTCTGGCCGTCAGCCGTAACTGGGCTTCGCGTTGGTATGCGAACAACACCCAGTTCGCGGGGATGTTGCAGGAAGACATTGGCGTTCGCGACTTCTTGAAAAAGAAGCTGAAGAACGCTTCGGTTGGTCGCGTCATCATTGAGCGCCCGGCCAAGAACGCACGTATCACGATTTTCAGCTCGCGTCCGGGCGTCGTGATCGGCAAGAAGGGCGAGGACATCGAACTCCTTAAGGCAGAGCTGCAACGCCGTATGGGTGTGCCGGTCCACGTGAACATCGAAGAAATCCGCAAGCCGGAAACCGATGCTCAACTGATTGCCGATTCGATCACGCAACAGCTCGAACGCCGGATCATGTTCCGTCGTGCGATGAAGCGTGCGATGCAAAACGCGATGCGTCTCGGTGCCCAAGGCATCAAGATCATGAGCGCCGGTCGCCTGAACGGGATCGAAATTGCTCGTACGGAGTGGTATCGCGAAGGTCGCGTGCCCCTTCATACGCTGCGTGCTGACATCGACTACGCCACTTCGGAAGCGAAGACGACGTACGGGATCATCGGCGTCAAGGTGTGGGTCTACAAGGGCGACACGCTGGGACGTAACGATGCACCGGTCGTCGAAGAAACGGCTGAAGAAAAGCGTCCGCGCCGCAACGCACGTCCGGGTGGCGATCGCCGTCCGCGCCGTGATGGCGAAGGTGGCGGTCCGGGTCAACGCCGTGGTGGTGGTGGCGGCGGTGCGGGTGCTCCGCGCCGTGGCGCCGGCACCGACGCGAAGTCTGGAGAATAAGCATGCTGCAACCGAAACGCAGAAAGTACCGTAAAGAGCAGAAAGGCCGGAACACCGGCGTCGCAACGCGCGGTAACGCCGTGTCGTTCGGCGAGTACGGCCTGAAGTCGCTCGGTCGTGGCCGTCTGACAGCACGTCAGATCGAAGCTGCGCGTCGTGCGATGACCCGCCACATCAAGCGCGGCGGGCGCATCTGGATTCGTATTTTCCCGGATAAGCCGATTTCGACGAAGCCGGCTGAAGTGCGGATGGGTAACGGTAAGGGTAACCCCGAGTACTACGTTGCTGAAATCCAGCCGGGCAAAATGCTGTATGAAATGGATGGTGTTACCGAAGAACTGGCACGCGAAGCGTTCCGTCTGGCTGCAGCCAAGCTGCCGCTGAAGACGGCGTTCATCGTCCGCCAGCTCGGCACCTGACGGAGAGATAGCCATGAAAGCATCTGAACTTCGCGCCAAGGATCAGTCAGCTCTGAATCAAGAGTTGTCGGAACTGTTGAAGGCGCAATTCGGTCTGCGCATGCAGCTGGCCACCCAGCAGCTCGGTAACACGAGCCAGCTGAAGAAGGTGCGCCGCGACATCGCGCGTGTCCGGACCGTGTTGACCGAGAAGGCGAGCCAAAAATGAACGATAGCGTAAAAACCTCGCTCAAGCGGACGCTGGTCGGTAAGGTCGTCAGCAACAAGATGGACAAGACCGTGACCGTGCTCGTCGAGCATAAGGTCAAGCATCCGATCTACGGCAAGTACGTCGTACGTTCGAAGAAGTACCACGCGCACGATGACGCGAACACGTACAACGAGGGTGACCTCGTTGAGATTCAGGAGACCCGTCCGATTTCGAAGACGAAGGCCTGGACCGTGTCGCGCCTGCTGGAAGCGGCACGCGTCATCTAAGCGGTAAGGCTGTTGCAGCAAGCGGTATGAAATCGGCGGTGCAAAGCCGCTGATTTTAAAAAACAAGTTGTGGGGCCGGGATCTTCTGCTATGATCTCGGTCTTCCCTCAGCTTTCTTAGAGGGAGCCCCATCGCGGGCCAAGTGGTGGGGCAACACGGTGCGGAGTCATCCGTATCGGATTCACCTGATTGCGATGGCGGTTTCGTCTGCCGTCGCTGCTGTTCAACCCAAGCAGCCTCGCGGCTGACGGGACCAAGACTGACCGGCTAAGCCAATGGTGGTGGTGTCGGATTAAGTTGGGAAAGATAAACCATGATCCAGACCGAAACTCGGCTTGAAGTGGCCGACAACACGGGTGCACGTGAAGTTCTGTGCATCAAGGTGCTCGGCGGCTCGAAGCGTCGTTATGCCAGCATTGGCGACATCATCAAGGTGACCGTCAAAGAGGCAACGCCGCGTGGGCGCGTGAAAAAGGGCGAAATCTACAACGCCGTCGTCGTTCGCACGGCGAAGGGCGTGCGTCGCCAGGATGGCTCGCTGATCAAGTTCGATGGCAATGCAGCAGTGCTGCTCAATGCCAAGCTTGAGCCGATTGGTACGCGTATTTTCGGACCGGTCACTCGTGAACTGCGTAGCGAACGTTTCATGAAGATCGTTTCGCTTGCGCCGGAAGTGCTGTAAGGAGTCGCGATGAAAAAGATTCGCACAGGTGATGAAGTTATCGTGACCACCGGTAAAGACAAGGGCAAGCGCGGCAACGTGCTGGTCATTGACGGTGAGTACGTAACGATCGAGGGCCTTAACCTCGTCAAGAAACACGTCAAGCCGAACCCGATGAAGGGTACGACTGGTGGCGTAGAAAGCAAGTCGATGCCGCTGCATATCTCGAACGTGTCGCTTGTCGACGCGAACGGCAAGGCGTCGCGCGTTGGCATCAAGGTCGAGGAAGGCAAGAAGGTTCGCTTTCTGAAAACGACCGGTGCGACCATTAGCGCCTGACGCTGCGGAGTGACAAATGGCACGTTTGCAAGAAATTTATAAAGAAACGATCGTTCCCGAACTCACCAAGAAGTTTGGGTACAAGTCGATCATGGAAGTCCCGCGTATCACCAAGATCACCCTGAACATGGGCCTTGGCGAAGCGGTGGCGGACAAGAAGATCATTGAGCTGGCGGTGGGCGATCTGACGAAGATCGCAGGCCAGAAGCCGGTGGTCACGAAGGCGCGCAAGGCAATTGCCGGCTTCAAGATCCGTCAGGGCTACCCGATCGGCGCAATGGTCACCTTGCGTGGTCAGACGATGTACGAATTCCTCGACCGCTTCGTGACCGTGGCTCTGCCGCGCGTGCGCGATTTCCGCGGTGTGTCGGGTCGTGCATTCGACGGTCGCGGCAACTACAACATCGGTGTGAAAGAGCAGATTATTTTCCCCGAAATTGATTACGACAAGATCGACGCGCTGCGTGGGCTGAACATCAGCATCACGACTACCGCGAAGACCGACGAAGAAGCCAAGGCTCTGCTCGCCAGCTTCAAGTTCCCGTTCAGAAACTGAGGTTAACGTGGCTAAACTGGCTCTGATCGAACGTGAAAAGAAACGCGCCCGTTTGGTGCAGAAGTATTCTGCCAAGCGCGCTGCCCTCAAGGCGATCATCGACGACAGCGGTAAGTCGGACGAAGAGCGTTATGACGCACGGCTGCAAATTCAGCAGCTGCCGCGCAACGCAAACCCGACTCGCAAGCGCAATCGCTGCGCGCTGACCGGCCGTCCCCGCGGTACTTTCCGCAAGTTCGGCCTGGCGCGTACCAAGATTCGCGAAATCGCGTTCCGCGGCGAGATCCCTGGCCTGACTAAGGCAAGCTGGTAATAGGAGATACGTAAATGAGCATGAGTGATCCTATCGCCGACATGCTGACTCGCATCCGCAACGCGCAGATGGTAGAGAAAGTCAGCGTCGCGATGCCGTCATCGAAGGTCAAGGTCGCGATCGCGCAAGTCCTTAAGGACGAAGGCTACATCGAAGATTTCGCCATTAAGGCGGAAGGCGCGAAAGCCGAGTTGCAGATCGCATTGAAGTATTACGCCGGCCGTCCGGTTATCGAGCGTCTCGAGCGTGTTTCACGCCCGGGTCTGCGCGTGTACAAGGGCCGTAACGACATCCCCGTGGTCATGAATGGCCTCGGCGTTGCAATCGTCTCCACACCGAAGGGCGTGATGACCGATCGCAAGGCTCGCGCAACGGGTGTCGGCGGCGAAGTCATCTGCTACGTCGCTTAACGGCCTAAGGAGAAGAAGCTATGTCTCGAGTAGGTAAAAGCCCGATCGCCGTGCCGAAGGGCGCGGAAGTGACGTTGTCGGATGCTGAAATTGTCGTTAAGGGCCCGCTGGGCACGATCAGGCAAGCGATGAACTCGCTGGTGACGGTCGCAAACGACAATGGCACGCTGACGTTGCTGCCGGTTAATGAAAGCCGTGAAGCGAACGCGATGTCGGGCACGATGCGCGCGCTGATTGCAAACATGGTCAAGGGTGTCACGGCCGGCTTTGAGCGCAAGCTCACGCTGGTTGGCGTTGGTTATCGTGCTCAAGTGCAAGGCGACAAGCTGAACCTGTCGCTGGGCTTCTCCCACCCGGTCATCCACGCGATGCCGGCTGGTGTGACAGCACAGATGCCGACGCAGACGGAAATTATTATCAAAGGGATCGACAAGCAGCAGGTTGGCCAAGTGGCCGCCGAGGTGCGCGGTTACCGCCCCCCTGAGCCCTACAAGGGCAAGGGTGTGCGTTACGCCGACGAGGTTGTGATCCTCAAGGAAACCAAGAAGAAGTAAAGGTGCCGATCATGGATAAGAAGCAATCTCGTACGCGCCGTGCGCTGCAGACCCGGATTAAGATCGCCGAGCTGCAAGTGCATCGTCTTTCGGTGCATCGGACCAACACGCATATCTACGCTCAAGTGTTCTCGGCTGATGGCACGCAAGTGCTGGCTAGCGCGTCGACCGTTGAAGCTGAAGTGCGTGCCCAGCTCGCAGACCAGACCGGCAAGGGTGGCAACACCGCCGCAGCGTCGCTGATCGGCAAGCGTATCGCCGAAAAAGCGAAGGCCGCCGGTGTCGAGTCCGTCGCTTTCGACCGCTCGGGTTTCCGCTATCACGGCCGCGTGAAGGCTCTCGCCGACGCCGCGCGTGAAGCCGGACTCAAGTTCTAAAGGATTCGTCATGGCAAAGATGCAAGCGAAAGTTCAGGCTGACGAACGCGATGATGGCCTCCGCGAGAAGATGATCGCGGTCAATCGCGTGACCAAAGTCGTGAAGGGCGGCCGGATTCTCGGTTTCGCCGCACTGACGGTGGTTGGCGATGGCGATGGTCGCATCGGCATGGGCAAGGGCAAGGCGAAGGAAGTTCCGGTTGCTGTTCAAAAGGCAATGGAACAAGCCCGCCGCAATATGTTCAAGGTGCCGCTCAAGAACGGCACGCTGCAACACGAAGTTCACGGCAAGCATGGCGCTTCGGCTGTCATGCTGGCACCCGCGAAAGACGGTACTGGCGTGATCGCCGGTGGCCCGATGCGCGCGGTGTTCGACGTGATGGGTGTGCAGAATGTCGTGGCAAAGAGCCACGGTTCGACCAACCCGTACAACCTCGTTCGTGCAACGCTCGACGGTCTGCGCAAGCAATCGACCCCGGGCGATATCGCAGCGAAGCGTGGTAAGTCGGTTGAAGATATCCTGGGCTGATAGGTGATCAATATGTCTGAGAAAACCGTCAAAGTTCAGCTCGTCAAGAGCCTGATCGGTACCCGTGAATCGCACCGTGCCACTGTGGTTGGCCTGGGCCTGCGTCGTGTCAACTCGGTTTCCGAGTTGCAGGACACGCCTTCGGTCCGCGGCATGATCAACAAGGTCTCATACCTTGTGAAAGTGATCGGCTAAGCCGGCGAGGAAAGAACATGGAACTGAATGAACTGAAACCGGCTGAAGGCGCGAAGCATTCGAAGCGTCGTGTAGGCCGTGGTATCGGCTCCGGCCTGGGCAAGACTGCCGGCCGTGGTCACAAAGGTCAGAAATCGCGTTCGGGTGGCTTCCACAAGGTTGGCTTCGAAGGCGGTCAAATGCCGCTGCAACGTCGCCTGCCTAAGCGTGGCTTCTTTTCGCTGACGCATGAATTCGTCGGTGAAGTGCGTCTGTCGGACCTGGAAAAGCTGCCTGTCGACGAGATCGATCTGATCGCGTTGAAGCAAGCTGGCGTGCTCGGCGTGCTCTTCACGAGCGCTCGTGTGATCGCTTCCGGCGAGATCACGCGCAAGGTGACGCTCAAGGGCCTGGTTGCTACGAAGGGTGCACGCGCTGCGATTGAAGCAGCGGGTGGCTCGGTCGCCGAGTAAGACCGGCGACGACCACGCTTGACGCAATAGTTCGGAGAAAGCATTTGGCTAACAGCCCGACTCTCGCGAAGACAGGCAAGTCCGCGGCGAAGTATGGTGATCTGCGTCGGCGCCTGATATTCCTGGCGCTGGCACTGGTTGTCTATCGCATCGGAGCGCATATCCCGGTTCCGGGGATTGATCCTGACCAACTGGCCAAGTTGTTCCAAAGCCAGTCGGGCGGCATCCTCGGGATGTTCAACATGTTCTCGGGCGGCGCGCTCTCGCGCTTCACGGTGTTCGCGTTGGGCATCATGCCGTACATCTCGGCGTCGATCATCATGCAGTTGCTGTCGATCGTTTCGCCGCAGTTGGAGGCGCTGAAGAAAGAAGGGCAGTCCGGACAGCGAAAGATTACGCAGTACACGCGTTATTTCACGGTGGGTCTTGCGACTTTTCAGGCGCTCGGCATTGCGGTGGCGCTGGAAAACCAGCCGGGCCTGGTGGTTGAGCCGGGCATGATGTTCCGGTTGACCGCGGTGGTGACGTTGGTGACGGGCACGATGTTTCTGATGTGGCTGGGTGAGCAGATCACCGAGCGCGGTCTCGGCAACGGGATCTCCATCATCATCTTCGGCGGGATTGCAGCGGGCATGCCCAATGCGATCGGTGGTTTGTTCGAGCTGGTTCGGACCGGTTCGATGGGCCCTCTGTCGGCGATCATCGTGGTGTTGTTGATTGGCGCTGTGACGTTTGCAGTGGTGTTTGTTGAGCGCGGCCAGCGCAAGATCCTCGTCAACTATGCGAAGCGGCAGGTTGGCAACAAGATCTACGGTGGTCAGGCTTCGCACCTGCCGCTCAAGCTGAATATGTCGGGCGTGATTCCGCCGATTTTCGCTTCGTCGATCATCCTGTTTCCCGCCACGATCGCGAACTGGTTCAGTTCGGGGCCGAACGGCAAGATGCACTGGCTGCACGATGTAGCGGCAACGCTCGCACCGGGTCAGCCTGTGTATGTGATTTTGTATTCGTTGGCGATCGTCTTCTTCTGCTTTTTCTACACCGCACTGGTGTTCAACAGCAAGGAAACGGCCGACAACCTGAAAAAGAGTGGCGCGTTCGTTCCGGGGATTCGTCCGGGTGACCAGACCGCTCGTTACATCGACAAGATCCTGACGCGACTAACACTGGCGGGTGCGATTTACATCGTTCTCGTGTGTCTGCTGCCGGAGTTTCTGGTGCTGCGTTGGAATGTGCCCTTCTATTTCGGTGGAACGTCGCTGCTGATCATCGTCGTCGTCACGATGGACTTTATGGCGCAGGTGCAGTCTTACGTGATGTCGCAACAGTATGAGTCGCTGCTTCGGAAAGCCAATTTCAAGGGCGGAAACCTCCCGATGCGATGAGCGCGGGACTTGAGCTTACGAACATATGGCTAAAGACGACGTAATCCAGATGCAGGGCGAGGTTCTGGAGAACCTTCCGAATGCAACGTTCAGAGTAAAGCTGGAAAACGGCCATGTCGTGTTGGGGCATATTTCCGGAAAGATGCGGATGCACTACATCCGGATTCTTCCCGGCGACAAGGTCACGGTAGAGTTGACGCCCTACGATTTGTCGCGTGCGCGGATCGTGTTCCGGGCGAAGTGAGTTAGAAAAAGGGTAATATCATGAAAGTGATGGCATCGGTTAAGCGAATCTGCCGCAATTGCAAGATCATCAAGCGCAAGGGTGTCGTGCGCGTGATCTGCAGCTCGGATCCGCGTCACAAACAGCGCCAAGGCTGAGCGCCGCGCTTTTTTGCGCTTTTTGTTTGAGGAACAACAATGGCTCGTATCGCAGGGGTTAATATCCCGAACCATCAGCATACCGAGATCGGCCTTACGGCGATCTTTGGTATTGGCCGTACTCGTGCACGTACCATTTGCCTGACAACGGGCGTGCCGGTCTCGAAGAAGGTCAAAGACCTGAACGATGCAGACTTGGAAAAGCTGCGGGAAGAGGTCGGCAAGTTTGTCGTCGAAGGCGACCTGCGCCGCGAAGTGACCATGAACATCAAGCGGCTGATGGATCTCGGCTGCTATCGTGGCATACGTCATCGCAAGGGTCTGCCGGTGCATGGTCAACGTACCCGCACCAACGCTCGTACTCGCAAGGGTCCGCGCCGCGCCGCACAGTCGCTGAAGAAGTAAGCACTGATAGTTACAGGAAAAGGTAATGGCTAAGGCTCAGAACAACTCTGCGGCGCAACGCGTTCGCAAGAAAGTGAAGAAGAGCGTTGCTGAAGGCGTCGTTCACGTCCACGCATCGTTCAACAACACGATCATCACGATCACTGATCGTCAAGGCAATGCGCTCGCTTGGGCAACGTCTGGCGGCCAGGGCTTCAAGGGCTCGCGCAAGTCGACGCCGTTCGCTGCGCAGGTTGCCGCTGAGTCGGCTGGCCGCGTCGCGCTGGAATACGGCGTGAAGAACCTTGAAGTGCGTATCAAGGGTCCCGGCCCGGGTCGTGAATCCGCGGTTCGTGCACTGCACGGCCTCGGCATCAAGATCACCGCGATCTCCGACGTGACGCCGGTACCGCACAACGGTTGCCGTCCGCCCAAGCGTCGTCGTATCTAAAGACCTGGTGTCGTGCAGTCGGGGTGCTTGCATCTCGCTGCCGGCGACAGGGTCTGGTGAAGTGACGTGCGCGTGTGTTGGCTGCACGCGCGGGTTCTCCGGCCTCGCGGCCAGGTGGACCACGAACTTCAGCGGCACGTCCGCTGAAGTGCAGGTGAAGGGTCGCGCTCGACGCGGCCTTGTTTTGTCATAAGCCCACCGTTCATCCCATTTGAGGATGGACTAGCGCAGGCCCCGGGCTTGCGCGAACTACCAAGGACATTAACGTGGCACGTTATACCGGCCCTAAGGCCAAGCTTTCCCGTCGTGAAGGTACTGATCTTTTCCTGAAGAGCGCACGCCGCTCACTCGCCGACAAATGCAAGCTCGACAGCAAGCCGGGTCAGCATGGCCGCACGTCGGGCGCCCGTACGTCGGACTACGGCGTCCAACTGCGTGAAAAGCAGAAGGTCAAGCGTATCTATGGTGTGCTCGAACGTCAGTTCCGCCGCTACTTCGCCGATGCCGACCGCCGCAAGGGCAACACGGGCGCAACGCTGCTCCAGTTGCTCGAAACGCGTCTGGACAACGTCGTGTATCGCATGGGCTTTGGTTCGACCCGCGCTGAAGCGCGTCAGCTCGTCAGCCACGGCGCTATCGTCGTGAACGGCGTAGCGTCGAACATCCCGTCGATGCAAGTCAAGGCAGGCGATGTGATCACGATTCGCGAAAAGTCGAAGAAGCAGGTCCGCATCGCCGAAGCCCTGTCGCTGGCCGAGCAAGTCGGTCTGCCGATTTGGGTGTCGGTTGACTCGAAGAAGCTCGAAGGCACGTTCAAGTCGGTGCCGGAGCGTTCGGACATCGCCGGCGATATCAACGAAAGCCTGATCGTCGAATTGTATTCGCGGTAATCGAATCGACCGCCGAGGCACACCTCATCGCGAGGATCCGTCAGTCCCTATCGGTGCGCAACTGGGCCACATTTCGATGTGGCCTTTGTTACGGCATGCCGGCCCCCCGCGCGAGCGAAGCCCTCGGCAGTTCATTTCAGGTTGTCATCCCGTCAGCCTTATCGGTGTAACGAGCCGAGGGTATTGAAAAGGAAAACCTATGCAAACCAGTCTGTTGAAACCCAAGATCATCGCCGTCGAAGCATTGGGTGACAACCATGCCAAAGTCGTGATGGAGCCGTTCGAACGCGGCTATGGTCACACCCTTGGTAACGCGCTGCGCCGTGTGCTGCTCTCGTCGATGATTGGCTACGCGCCGACCGAAGTGACGATTGCGGGCGTCGTGCACGAGTATTCGACGATCGACGGCGTACAGGAAGATGTCGTCAACCTGTTGCTGAACCTGAAGGGCATCGTCTTCAAGCTGCACAACCGCGATGAAGTCACCGTCACGCTCCGCAAGGATGGCGAAGGCCTCGTGACCGCGGGTGAAATCGAAGTGCCGCACGATTGCGAGATCATCAACCCGAACCACGTGGTTGCGCATCTTTCGAAGGGTGGCAAGCTCGACGTGCAGATCAAGGTCGAGAAGGGCCGTGGTTACGTACCGGGCAATGTCCGCCGCTTTGGCGAAGACAGCGTCAAGGTGATCGGCCGCATCGTGCTCGACGCGTCGTTTTCGCCGGTTCGCCGCGTGAGCTACGCGGTAGAGTCGGCTCGCGTCGAACAGCGTACCGACCTCGACAAGCTGGTCATGAACATCGAGACCAACGGCGTGATTTCGCCGGAGGAAGCGATCCGCCAGTCGGCTCGCATCCTGGTCGATCAGCTCAACGTGTTCGCTGCGCTGGAAGGCACGGAAACGGCCGCTGAAGCGCCGTCGCGTGCGCCGCAGATCGATCCGATCCTGCTGCGTCCGGTCGATGACCTCGAGCTGACGGTTCGCTCCGCGAACTGCCTGAAGGCTGAGAACATCTATTACATCGGTGACCTGATCCAGCGCACCGAGAACGAACTGCTGAAGACCCCGAATCTGGGTCGGAAGTCGCTGAACGAGATCAAGGAAGTGCTTGCTTCCCGTGGTCTGACGCTCGGCATGAAGCTGGAAAACTGGCCGCCGGCTGGGCTGGACAAGTAATAAAATGTGGGTTGTGCAGACACCGGCGTGAGCCGGTCTCTGCTTTTTTAGAAGCATCACCGGCCCGTGCGTCATGTCGACGCAATAGAAGAGCTGGCGCGAAAACTTGAGTTAAAGGAATCATCATGCGTCACCGTCATGGTTTGCGTAAGCTGAATCGGACCAGCAGCCACCGTCTGGCAATGCTCCGTAATATGTCGAATTCCCTGATCGAGCACGAAGTCATCAAGACGACGCTGCCGAAGGCGAAGGAACTCCGTAAGGTCGTCGAGCCGCTGATCACGCTCGGCAAGAAGCCGTCGTTGGCGAACCGCCGTCTGGCGTTCAACCGCTTGCGCGACCGGGACTCGGTGGCGAAGCTGTTCGACGTGCTGGGTCCGCGCTTCGAAAAGCGCCCGGGTGGCTACCTGCGTATCCTGAAGTTCGGTTTCCGTCAGGGCGACAACGCGCCGATGGCACTGGTCGAACTGATGGATCGTCCGGATCCGGTCGAAGGCGAAGAAGTGGTCGACGCGGAATAAATTCCGGGTTGGACGCGTTCTTCCAGCAGTAACTGAAAAGGTCAGGCTTTTGCCTGGCCTTTTTTGTTTGGATGATCGGTTCGTCCCGTCCCGGTGGACTTTGCGGATCGCCGCTTCGTCCGGTCTTGCGGGTGTCTGCGAGCGCGCCGCGCGTGCTTGCGGCGAACGCGGAAGACGCCTTCTCGCGGCCTGTGACGCAGCTTGAACGGCGGTGGTACGATCCGGTCAAATCTGCGCGCTTCGTCTGCGTCAGTTCGAAATGGAAAGCTCAGTCGCCCTTCATGTTCAAAACTTTATTTAATCGCGTGCTGGCTGTTGTCGTCGTCGGATTGGGTTTCACGCTGTCCGGTGTGGCGGGACTCGCGCATGCGGATGATTTTCTCGACCCGGAAGTCGCGTTCAAATTCTCGAGCGCAGAACAGCCGGGAGCGGTCGACGTCCATTTCGTGATCGCGAAGGGCTACTACCTGTATCGCGAGCGATTTGCGTTCGAAGTGGCGAGCGGCGGCGCGAAGCTGGGCGACGCGGTGTTTCCGCCGGCCAAGAGTCATTTCGATGCGACGCTTGAGAAGACGGTCGATACGTACCGCGATGAGGTCATTGTGCATGTGCCGGTGGCGAGCTCGAGCGGGCCGTTCGACCTTGTGGTCACGTCGCAGGGCTGCGCGGACCAGGGCATTTGTTACCCGCCGATTCAGCACAAGGTGCACGTGACGGGCGCGGCGTTGTCGCAAGCGACGCCTCCGGCGGCCCAGCCGGGTGCAACGGCAAGCGTCGACGCTAACGGTGGTGGCAGTGCGGGCGCGAATCCAAATGGGAAAGCCGACGCCAGTGCGAGCGCGCAGACCAACGGCAACGCGCAAAGCAACGCCAACGCGCAAGGCACCGCTAACGCCCCAAGCAGCGCCACACCAACATCCTCCCCCGATTCCCTCCAAGACGCCCTACAGACACAGGGCACAGCCGAGCGTCTGCTGGCCGGCCGCAGCTGGCCCGTCGCCCTGGGCGCGTTCTTTCTGATCGGAATTGGCCTGAGCCTGTTGCCGTGCACCTGGCCGATGGTCCCGATCCTGGCGTCGATCATTGTCGGACAGGGCGCGCCTGCCACACGGTCGCGCGGCCTCGTGCTGTCGATCGCCTATGTGCTCGGCTCCGCCTGCATCTACGCGGTCCTCGGCGTAGCAGCCGGGCTCGCGGGCGCATCGCTGACAGTCTGGTTGCAGAACCCGTGGGTGTTGGGTGCGTTCGGGCTGCTGCTCGTCGCGTTCGCCCTATCGATGTTCGGGCTGTACGAATTGCAAATGCCCGCAGCGTGGCAAAGCCGCGTCGATGGTGCCGCGCGCAAGGCCAGTGGCGGACAGCTTGCGGGCGTCTTTGTCATGGGCGCGCTGTCGGCACTCGTCGTGGGCGCCTGCATGACCGCGCCGCTCTTCGCGGTGCTCGCGTATATCGCCCAAACCGGCAACGCGGTTTTTGGCGGTGCAGCGCTGTTTGCGATGGCGTTGGGTATCGGTGCCCCACTGCTGGTAGTCGGAGCCGGTGCAGGGGCGCTCTTGCCGCGCGCGGGCACCTGGATGGAGGCAGTCAAGCGCGTATTCGGGATGCTGTTGCTGGGCGTGGCGCTGTATATCGTCTATCCCGTCTTGCCGAGCTGGCTCACGATGCTCGCCATCGCGCTTTGGGCACTGATCGCGGCCTCGATGCTGGGCACGTTCGAATCGACGGCACCTGTGAAGGGCGTACTCGGCTGGCGTATCGGCAAGGGCGTGGGGATGGCGCTGACGGCCGTTGCGATTATCCAGCTTGTTGGGCTCGCCGGCGGTGCGCGAGACCCGCTTGCTCCGCTGAGCGTATTCACAGGCGGCGCAGGCACGAGTGCGTCATCGTCGGCAAACGCGGGAGCCAGTGCGGCGACGCTGGCCTTTGCGTCTGTCGGATCGACCCAGGCGCTCGACACCGCCGTCACGACAGCGCAGCGAGCATCGATGCTCGATTTCTACGCCGACTGGTGCGTGAGTTGTCGCGAGATGGAGAAATTCACGTTTAGCGACCCTCGCGTGCATGCGCGCTTGCTGCAGCTTCAGCTTCTGCGTGCCGACGTGACCGCGAACAACACGGATGATCAGGCATTGCTCAAGCGCTTCTCGCTGTTCGGACCGCCGGGGATCATTTTCTTTGACCAGCAGGGCCACGAGGTGAAGGCATTGCGCGTGGTCGGATTTCAGTCCGCTGATGTTTTCCTGCGAAGTCTTGACCGCGTATTCGGGCCTGCTCCGCAAGCCGGGGATTCCGGCAAGGCGTCAACCTGAGTGCGGCTGGGGCGCTCACGCACCCCAGCCTTGCCTCATGAATCCGACGTTCAACCCTGCTGCTTGAGTAAGCGCGCCGCGTCGAGCGCGAAATACGTCAGCACCCCATCCGCACCGGCACGCTTGAATGCGAGCAGCGATTCCATCATGACCTTGTCGTGATCGAGCCAGCCGTTCTGTGCGGCTGCCTTGAGCATCGCGTATTCACCGCTGACCTGATAGACATACGTCGGAAAGCTGAACTCGTCTTTCACGCGTCGCACGATGTCCAGGTAGGGCATGCCGGGTTTGACCATCACCATATCGGCGCCTTCGTCGATATCGAGCGCGACTTCACGCAGCGCTTCGTCGCTATTCGACGGGTCCATCTGGTAAGTCATCTTGTTGCTCTTGCCGAGATTGGTCGCCGAGCCGACTGCATCGCGAAACGGGCCATAGAAGGCCGATGCATATTTGGCCGCATACGCCATGATCTTCGTATGGATGTGGCCACCTTCCTCGAGCATGTCGCGGATCTCGCCGATACGGCCATCCATCATGTCCGACGGCGCGACAATATCCACTCCCGCCTCGGCCTGCACGCGCGCCTGTTCGACGAGAATGCGCGTCGTCACGTCGTTGATCACATAGCCGTTTTCGTCGAGCACGCCGTCCTGGCCATGGCTCGTATAGGGATCGAGCGCCACATCGGTCAACACACCCAGCTCAGGGAAGCGCTTCTTGAGTTCGCGCACCGCACGCGGCACCAGGCCTTCAGCGCGCGTCGCCTCGATACCGTCGGGCGTCTTGAGCGAAGCCTCAATCGCCGGGAAAAGCGAGATCACAGGCACGCCCAGTTCCATGCACTGCTCGCCCACCGCCATCAGCAAATCGACCGACACACGCTCGACGCCGGGCATTGACGACACGGCTTGCCGCACCTGGGTGCCTTCGACGATAAATACCGGATAAATCAGATCGTCGGTGCTCAGGCGATTTTCCCGCATTAAACGGCGAGAAAAGTCATCACGCCGCATCCGGCGGGGACGATGGAGTGGAAAGACGCTCATTAATACTCGCTAATAAGATGGGGCTAAAACTGAGGGGCAGTCCGCAGAAATTTCCGATTCCTTGGTATATGATACCGACCGGGAATCGTGCCTTGGTGCGATGCCCCCCGCTTCTCCTCCCTGAGCGGGTGCCTGTCGTTTTACGATTAGGCTGTTAGCCCGCCGTGTCTCACGGCGGGTTTTTTTATTGCCGCTCGCGTAATCATTCTGTCGCATAAAACGAATATGCACAGACTACATAAAACCATTACGAGATAATCCCCCCGTCGGCCGTGTCTTCGGGAGCGGGCTTTTCGACAGGGGCAATCCAGGACTCGATTACGTCGTGGGCCTGCTCGATTCCAACGCGCTTCAATGCCGAAAACAATTGCACGGTGAGCAGTCGCTCACCATCGCCTGTGGGCTTCTCGTATTCGTCGAGGATCTTTTGCGTGGCGCGCAGCGCTTTGACGCTCTCCTGCCGCGTCAGCTTGTCAGACTTCGTCAGCAGGATGTGGATCGGCTTGCGCGTGGGCGCGAACCAGTCGATCAGTTCCATATCGAGATCCGTGCACGGCCGGCGTGAATCCATCATCAGGACCAGGCCGCGCAACTGATGCCGCGCATGCAGGTAGTCGCTCAACAGATGCTGCCAGTGCAGTTTTACATTGCCCGACACCTGCGCGTAGCCGTAACCGGGCAAGTCGACCAGATAGCCGACCGGTTCGTCTTCAGGCCCGACCGAGAAGTAATTGATGTGCTGGGTGCGGCCGGGCGTCTTGCTGGCGAAAGCGAGGCGCTTCTGGTTACCGAGAATATTGATGGCAGTGGACTTGCCCGCATTCGAGCGTCCGGCGAATGCGACTTCAGGTCGCACCGTCGCCGGCAAGTCTTGCAAATGGTTGACCGTCGTCAGGAAACGCGATCGGTGAAGCAGGAAAGAGCGCATGGAGGGCCGTTGGGGGCGGGTTTTCACCCACCCATAAAGGCGCGCTGGCGCGCCGGGGGAAATCGACCGCTATTGTACAATGCAGATGTTTACTCGCAGCCCGTTGGGCTGAGTGCCCGGGTCGCAGACGATGTTGCAGAACCTCAATTCCTCAAAAGAACAAGGTGTGCGATGAACCGACTGTGCAAGACTTTGTTGTTATCGCAGGTCGTGGTGGCAGGTCTGGTGGGGACAATGGCAGCACCGGCGGCGTGGGCCGCAGAGCCGGCGGCACCGGCAAAAGTGGATGTGAACCGGGGGCAACAAATCGCGACGACTGTTTGTGTCGCGTGTCACGCCGCGGACGGCAACAGCACGTCCGGCGCGTACCCGAAGCTTGCCGGCCAGCATGCCCAGTATTTGTACAAAGAGCTCAAGGACTTCGTCAAGCAGCCCGATGCGAAGGCGCCGGAGCGGCAAAACCCGATCATGCTCGGGATGGCCGGCGCGCTGAACGATCAGGACATGCACAACGTGGCCGCGTATTTTTCGACGCAGGTGCCCAAGCCGGGCGCGGCGAAAAATCCGGCTGATGTGGCGCTAGGCGAGAAAATTTGGCGTGGTGGCATTGCCGAGAAGGGCGTGCCTGCGTGCGCGGGGTGCCACGGCGCCGCCGGGGCCGGTATTCCGGCTCAGTATCCGCGTCTGTCGGGTCAGTGGCAGGACTACACCGTCGCGCAGTTGACCGCGTTCCAGCAAGGCACCCGCCATAACAGCAGCCCGATGACGACGATCGCGCTGCGTTTGACGGACAAGGAAATCAAGGCGGTGGCCGATTACGCGGCAGGGCTGCATTGATTTGAGGTGGCGGCCCGACGCGGCGACCGAAAAGCGGTGAGTTCGACGTGACGAAGCGCCACGGCGAATTTGACGCTTTGAAAGGACGCAGCAACAAAGCAGGCGTAGACTGCCGGCCTTGAAGCGTGCGCCCGCGCGGGTAGTACAGCGTTTCGCCGCAAGGACGGAACGACCGATGAATAGAAAGACAAAAAAGGGTGCAGCGCGCCATCGAGACTCCGGCGCGCCCACCCTTTTTCTTTGAGTGCTGGAGCAGTAATGAGCATCACCACCTCCGGGATGGAAGTCCGGTTCGGCCACCGCGCGTGGCGTGGCGCGGTCGAGCTGCTGAGCTCGATGCGCTTCGCGATCAGCCTTCTGGTCGTGCTTGCCATTGCGAGCATCATCGGCACTGTGTTGACGCAGTCCGATCCCTATCCGAACTACGTGAACCAGTTCGGGCCATTCTGGGCGGATATCTTCCGTTCGCTGGGCCTGTACACCGTGTACAGCGCCTGGTGGTTCATGCTGATCCTGATCTTCCTCGTCATTTCGGTGTCGCTATGCGTGATCCGCAATGGCCCGAAGATGATCGCCGACATGCGCAGCTGGAAAGACAAGGTCCGTGAGGGCAGCCTGCGCGCGTTTCATCACAAGGGTGATTTCGTGAGCGCGGCGCCCCTTGCAGAAGTCACCGCGCATTTGTCCGCACTGGTTGCCGAACAGGGCTATCGGTACCGGGTCAAGGAAACCGAAGGCGCGACGTTGATCGCGGCCAAGCGCGGCGCATTCACCAAACTGGGGTATATCTTCGCGCACGTCGCGATTGTTGTGATCTGTATCGGTGGTCTGCTCGACGGCAATCTGCCCATTCGTTTTCAAATGTGGCTGGGCGACAAGACGCCGATTCGCGGCAACGGCGTGATCGATTCGATCGGACCCGAGCATCGTCTCTCGGCGTCGAACGTGTCATTCCGCGGCAACGCGTGGGTTCCGGAAGGGCAGAATGTCTCGACCGCGATTCTCAACCAGCCGGATGGCTCGCTGATCCAGGACCTGCCGTTCTCGATCCAGCTCAATAAATTCATCGTCGACTACTACTCGACGGGCATGCCGAAGCTGTTCGCGAGCGACATTGTCGTGATCGATCACAAGACTGGCGCTCGAGTGCCCGCACGCGTCGAGGTCAACGAGCCCTTCACTTACGACGGCGTCTCGATTTACCAGTCGAGTTTCGAGGACGGTGGCTCGAGGCTTCAGGTCAGCGCCTACCCGATGAGTGGCGACCAGATAAAGCCGATGGCGCTCAGCGGCCTGATCGGTGGTAACACGCCGCTGCCGGGTCCCGACGGCGACACGATCGAGTTCACCGATTTCCGTGCCATCAACGTCGAGAACATCTTCGATGCGTCGGGCAAGACGGATGTGCGCGGCGTCGCGCATGAGTCGCTCCAGCAGGCGTTCGATGCGCGTCTCGGTTCTGGCGCGAAATCGTCGAAGACCGTCGATCTGCACAATGTCGGTCCGTCGATCCAGTACAAGATTCGCGGTCGAGATGGTCAGGCTCGCCAGTTCAACAATTACATGGTCCCGTTGACGATCGACGGCGAGCGCGTGATCCTCGCCGGCGTGCGTTCCGACGAGGGCGAGCAGTTCCGCTACCTGCGCATTCCGGCTGACGATGCCAGCTCGGTCAAGGAGTGGATGCTCTTGCGCGCCGCGCTGCAAGACCCGCAAATGCGTGCGGCCGCGGCCCAGTCGTTCGCGACCCGGGCGGCGGATCCGGCCAACCCGGAATTGCGCGCTCACCTGGAGGAGAGCGCTGAGCGCGTGCTGAATCTGTTCGCTGGCGCCACGCCGATCGACGACGCCAATGGTCAACCGGTACCTGGCATGAAGGGTGGGTTCGCATCGGTGGCCGCGTTTATCGACCATTCGGTGCCGCGCGCTGAGCAGCCGAAAGCCGCCGATCTGCTGTTGCGCATGCTCGAGGGCTCGGTGTGGGACCTCTGGCAGATCGCTCGCCAGAAAGCGGGCGAGCCAGTGCTCGCGCCGGGTGACGACGGCAGCCGCTTCGTGCGATCGTCGATCAATGCGCTGTCCGATAGCTTCTTTTATGGCGCGCCGGTCTTCCTCCAGCTCGACTCGTTCCAGCAGGTGCAAGCCTCGGTGTTCCAGGTCTCGCGCGCTCCGGGCAAAAAAATCGTGTATCTTGGCAGCCTGCTCCTGGTGATCGGCGTGTTTTCGATGTTCTTTGTGCGTGAACGCCGAATCTGGTTCTGGGTGAAGGAGACGGCCGCTGGAACCGGTGTGCTGATGGCGATGTCCACTGCACGTCGCACGCTCGATTTCGATAAGGAATTTGCCGATCTGCGTCGTGCAGTCGGTGACGAACTAGGCGCATCTGACGAGTCCCCCGTTCAGCCGCCGCTCACCAAGTGAACGCCATGGAAGTTTCGCACTCATCTTCGCCTCAACCCGCCCGCCGTGGCGCGTCCCCCGCCAACGGGGCAGCGCCCCCCGCGGCGCCGGTGCTACGTCGGCGGCCGGTCAAACAGTCGTTTATTGCGAGCCTGAACGCTTTCGACTGGGTGTTCGCCGCGCTGCTGATCGGAGGCGCCGGTTTTGCGATGAACCGATACAGCGCGCATATGAACTATTACGACAAGCTCGTGATGGTCTGCGCGGTGCCGACTTTCGCGGTGCTCGGCTGGCGCTGGAAGCCGGTGCGGCTGTTGATGGTGCTGATTGCCGCACTCTCGATCGGCACGATCCAGCTCTATCACGGCGATCTCGCCCGGGCTGACACCGCGTTTTTCCTCAAATATCTTCTTTCGAGCCAGTCGGCGATTCTGTGGATGAGCGCGTTGCTGGTGTTCGCCACGGTGTTTTACTGGATCGGGCTGATTTCGCGCTCACCGGTCGGATCGAGCATTGGTTCGAAGCTGACGTGGGCGGCTGTGCTCATGGGTTTTGTCGGCCTGATGGTGCGGTGGTACGAGTCGTACCTGATCGGCGCGGACGTCGGCCATATCCCTATCTCGAATCTGTATGAAGTGTTCGTGTTGTTCTGCCTGATCACGTCGCTTTTCTATCTCTTTTACGAACAGCATTACAACACCCGCGCGCTCGGCGCCTTCGTGCTGCTTGTGATCAGCGCCGCGGTCGGTTTCCTGATGTGGTATTCGGTGTCGCGCGACGCGCAGCAGATTCAGCCGCTCGTGCCGGCATTGCAAAGCTGGTGGATGAAGATCCACGTGCCGGCGAATTTCATCGGCTACGGCAGTTTTGCCCTTTCGGCGATGGTGTCGGTGGCCTATCTGCTCAAGGAGCGGGGTGTGCTTGCCGATCGTCTGCCGGCGTTCGAGGTGCTCGACGACCTGATGTACAAGTCGATCGCGGTGGGCTTTGCGTTCTTCACCGTGGCAACGATTCTCGGCGCGCTGTGGGCGGCGCAGGCCTGGGGCGGTTACTGGAGCTGGGACCCGAAAGAAACGTGGGCGCTGATCGTCTGGCTGAACTATGCGGCGTGGCTCCATATGCGCCTGATGAAGGGCCTGCGCGGCTCGGTCGCAGCTTGGTGGGCGCTGACAGGTCTGGTCGTCACGACGTTCGCCTTCCTCGGTGTGAATATGTTCCTCTCGGGGCTGCACAGCTACGGGAAGCTTTAGAGCGAAGCGGGTCGCAGACGGTTGGAATCGGACGCCGTTCAGCGCTCTGTTTTGCGGGTAGCTTGAATAAAGGCCGCCGTACACTATTCGTACGGCGGCCTTTTTTTCGTCGCACCGAATCGGAACATTTATAAGATTTTCTTCACAAGCGCTGGCCGAACGGGCGATGTAAGGTCGGAGTCGAAACGGCGACGAAGAAGCGTGCATCGAATGGCGTGCATGCCGCGGATCGATTGAACGGGCACCAAGCCCTCCCGCTGCAGAGTGGAGCGGTTCGATGGCCCGCAAAAGGACGTGAGAGTGCCCGCAAACGAAGAGATCAAGGAACAGGAATCATGCTGATCAAAACATCGACGCGCTTCGACGGCAGCGATATTGCCGCAAGCGACATCACGCCGCAGCCGGTTTTCGAGCGTCGCCGGCAATTTGTGCTTTCGGCAGGCCTCGGTGTAGCGGGCCTCGCGCTCACGCCGCGCGCGTTTGCGGCCAACGCCCCGGCTGACGAGGCGAAGCTCGCGGCCACACCGAATCCGAAGTTCCAGGTGTCCGACACGCAGACTTCGCTCAAGGACATCACGAGCTACAACAATTTCTACGAATTCGGCACCGACAAGGGCGATCCGGTCGAAAACGCGCACACCTTGCAGACGCGACCGTGGTCGGTTTCCGTCGAAGGTGAGATTCACAATCCGAAGACGTACGGTATCGACGAGATCCTTAAGCTCGCCCCGCTCGAGGAGCGCACCTATCGGCTGCGTTGTGTCGAGGGCTGGTCAATGGTGATTCCATGGATCGGCTTCTCCTTGTCGGAAATCATCAAGCGGGCGCAGCCGACGGCCAATGCCAAGTATGTACAGTTCATCACGCTGGCCGATCCGAAGCAGATGCCGGGGCTGTCGTCGAATATCCTGAACTGGCCGTACTCGGAAGGCCTGCGGATGGATGAGGCGATGAACCCCCTGACGCTGGTGACCGTGGGTCTCTATGGACAGGTGCTGCCAAAGCAGGACGGTGCGCCGGTGCGGATCATCGTGCCCTGGAAGTACGGCTTCAAGAGTGCGAAGTCGCTCGTCAAAATCCGCTTTGTCGAAAAGCAGCCGCCGACGAGCTGGAATCAATATGCATCGAGCGAATACGGCTTTTATTCGAATGTGAATCCGGACGTCGACCACCCGCGCTGGAGCCAGGCGACTGAGCGCCGCATTGGTGATGGCAGTGTTTTCTCGCCCAAGCGCAAGACGCTGATGTTCAACGGCTACGGCGACCAAGTGGCCTCGATGTACCAGGGCATGGATCTGCGCAAGTTTTATTGATTTTGAAGAAGACGCGACGATGAGCGAACCAGGCAAACCGATGAGTGCGACGCCAGCCCGTTCCGGGGCTCCCGCGCCTGCCGTGTCGCCGGCGGCGGCGAGAGCGCGTCAGGGTGCGCGGGCTGCGCCTGTGACGCCGCGCCGGATCGTGATCATGAAACTCGTGGTGTTTGTCGCCGCGCTGTATCCGCTGGGGCGCCTGGTTTTCTTTGGCCTAAGCAATCGGCTCGGCGCGAATCCGATCGAGTTCATCACGCGTTCGACCGGGCTATGGACGCTCGTCTTCCTCTGTATCACGCTGGCTGTCACCCCGCTGCGTCGTCTGACAGGCCGCACGGAACTCGTGCGCCTGCGTCGCATGCTTGGGCTCTACGCGTTCTTCTACGGGCTGCTGCACTTCACGACGTATTTCTGGTTCGACCAGTGGTTCGACGTGCATGCGATCTACAAGGATGTGCTCAAGCGGCCGTTCATTACGGTGGGGTTTGGCGCCTTCGTGCTGCTGATTCCGCTTGCCGCGACCTCGTTCCAGGCCGCCGTGCGCAAGCTCGGGCGCCGCTGGCAAACCCTGCATCGGGCGATCTATGCGATCGCGATCCTTGCGATTCTGCATTTCTGGTGGATGAAGGCCGGCAAGCACGATCTCGAACTGCCGAAGATCTACGCCACGATCGTGACCGTGTTGCTGGGTTTCCGGCTCGTGTGGGCTGTGATCGCGCGACGCAAGGTCGCGCTGGCCAAGGCTGCCGGACCGCTCAAGCGCTGACTCGCTCGCTGTGGCAGTCGATTAATCCGGCAACCCGTCGGTTAAGCGGAGCGGCTCTGATCAGGCCGGCAGGATCGTTTCGCCGGCGAGCAGTTGCTCGACCGTTTCGCGTGCACGTACGACATGCGCCTGGTGCCCATCGACCATGATCTCCGCGGCACGCGGGCGCGTGTTGTAGTTCGAGCTCATCACGAAGCCATAGGCCCCTGCCGAACGCACGGCGAGCAGGTCGCCGGGCTCGAGTGCGAGCGAGCGGTCGCGACCGAGCCAGTCGCCGCTTTCGCAGACCGGGCCGACGATGTCGTACACCTTGGGCGACATCGTTCGTGGCGAGACGGGATCGATCGCGTGATACGCCTGGTACATCGCAGGACGTGCGAGATCGTTCATCGCCGCGTCGACGATCGCGAAGTTCTTGACCTCGCCGGGCTTCAGATATTCGACGCGCGTCAGTAGGACGCCCGCGTTGCCGACCAGTGAACGGCCCGGTTCGAACAGCACCTCGCGATGACCATGACCGCGTGTGTCGATGCGATCGAGGATTGCACGCACGAACACGCCGATGTCGGGCAGCGTTTCATCGTTGTAGCGAATCCCCAGACCCCCGCCGACATCGATGTGACGGATCGTCGCGCCATCCGCTTCGACCTGTTCCACGAGTTCGAGCAGTTTGTCGACGGCGTCGAGATACGGGCTGATTTCCGTGATCTGCGAGCCAATGTGGCAGTCGATCCCGACCACTTCGAGATGGGCCATCTGCGCGGCCGAGCGGTAGGTGGCGCGGGCCTCGTCGTAAGCGACGCCGAACTTGCTCGACTTGAGGCCGGTCGAGATATACGGGTGGGTCTTGGGATCGACGTTGGGGTTCACGCGCAGCGAGACTGGCGCACGCAGACCGAGTTCACCCGCCGTGGCGTTGAGCCGGTCGAGTTCCGGAATCGATTCGACGTTGAAGCATTTGACGCCGATACGCAGCGCCGTGCGCATTTCGTCGGCCGTCTTGCCGACTCCCGAGAAAACGATCTTGGCCGGGCTTGCTCCGGCTTTCAGCGCGCGTTCGAGTTCGCCCGCGGAGACGATGTCGAACCCCGCTCCCGCGCGCGCAAAAACATTGAGCACGGCGAGGTTGCTGTTGGCCTTGACCGCGACATGCACCGACGCCCGGCGACCTTCGCACGCTTTTGCATACGCCCCGTAGCTGCCCTCGAGCGCGGCGCGCGAGTACACATACAACGGGGTGCCGAAGCGCTCTGCGAGATCGGCGAGCGAGACGTGTTCGGCATGCAGGGTGCCGTCGATAAGGTCGAAGGGGAGCGACATCGTTGTTATTGGCTGGGGGAAGTCGAGGCAGGTGACGAGGCGGGTTGCGACGGGGTGAGCAGATCGTAGGACGTGCCCGAACCCGTGCCCGAGGCATTGGGTGACGCCATGCCCGAAGCCCGCATCGAAGCCGAGTCGGGAGCAGAGGCCGCATCGGGGCTCGACGCCGCTTCGGGCGACGACGCCTCGTCGGGTGCGGACGCGTCGCTTGCGGGAACCGCGGCCGATGGCTGATTCCGCGCGGGAGGCAGCGGCGGGACGTGCGGCATGTACAGCGGGCCACTCTGTCCGCAACCGGTCAGTGACGCAGCGATGGTAACGAAAGCGACTACAATCGCGCTCAACCGAAAGACGACGCGCATGTCGGAACCCGGATCAAATAATCGGCGGAGTTTAGCATGACGGATAGTGAATACCTGGCGCTTGCGGAGGCAACCCTCGACGCCATCGAGCGGTCGGTCGACGCAAGCGGTGCGGACATTGAGTGCGAACGCAGCGGCAATGTGCTGACGCTCGAATTCGACACAGGCGGCAAGATCATCGTGAATCTGCAGGCTGCGATGCATGAGGTTTGGGTCGCCGCCAAGGCCGGTGGTTTTCACTACAAGTATCGGGACGGCAAGTGGCTCGATACGCGCGAAGGCGGCGAGCTGTTCGCAAGCCTGTCGACCCTTGCGAGTGCGCAAGGTGGCGAACCGGTTGAACTCAGCGCGGACTGATTTGTAGCGGATGCAATTCCCCGGCGCTAGCTTAGTGCCGCCGGAATAGTTCCATGATGTCCTGCTTCTCGGTGGGCGTGACCGTGGCGGCCGGCGGGCTCTCGGGTGTCGGGAAAGCACCCGGCGGCCCCGATGACCCCGGCGTTCCGGATGAACCCACTGCGCCGCTTGCTTCGCCTGCCAACGTCGCCGCGTCGACACCGATGCTCGCGACAAAGCCGTTGCCCGGCGTGTACTGATCGAAGTAAAGCTCGTCGTCGAGCGACTCGACGCCGGGTGGCATCGGCAACTGGTAGGGCGCGACGCCCTTGAGCGCCTCGCGCATATAGTCGATCCAGATAGGCAGCGCGAGACCGCCGCCCGTCTCCTTGTCGCCGAGGCTGCGCGGCTGGTCATAGCCAATCCAGGCGATCGCCGCGATCGTGTGCTGGAAGCCCGCAAACCACGCATCGCGCGAATCGTTGGTGGTCCCCGTCTTGCCGGCGAGATCAGTCCGGCCGAGCACATTGCTGTGTGCGCCGGTGCCGTGCTGGGCGACTGACTTGAGCAAACTCATCATGACGTATTCATTGCGCGGGTCGATCGCACGCGGTGCGTTGGCGCCCGCGATAAGCGGCTTCGCGCTCGAGACGACACGGCCTTGCTGGTCGCTCACTTCCGCGATCAGATACGGATTGACGCGATAGCCTCCATTGGCAAAGACCGAATAGGCTGTCGCCATCTGCAGCGGTGTGACGAGCCCCGCGCCGAGCGCCATCGGGAGATAAGCCGGATGTCGCGCGGCGTCGAAGCCGAAACGCGTGATGTAGTTTTGCGCGTAGCGGGTGCCGATGTACTGAAGGATCTGGATCGACACCATGTTCTTCGATTTCTGCAGGGCGGTGCGCATCGTGATCGGCCCATCGTAACCACCCGCGTAGTTCTTCGGCGCCCAAGGCTCCTGTCCCGGCCCGTTGGGGGGGAAATAGAGCGGCGCATCGTTGATGATGGTCGCGGGGCCAAGTCCTTTGTCGAGCGAAGCCGAGTAGATGAACGGTTTGAAGCTGGAGCCTGGCTGCCGCCACGCCTGGGTCACGTGGTTGAACTTGTTTTTGTTGAAATCGAAGCCGCCAATCAGTGCACGAATCGCCCCGTCCTGCGGCGTCACGGAAATCAGCGCGGCCTCGACCTGGGGCAATTGCGTGATCGACCAGCTGTTGTCGGCATTCTGGATCAGCCGGATGACCGCGCCAGGGCGGATCTTGGGCGTGACACCGGTCTTGGCCACCAGCGCGCTCGCCGCAGGCTTGAGACCGTCACCGTTGACGGTCGCGATGCTGCCGTCCGACAACTCGGCCTGCACCTCTTTCGGTGAAGCCGAGAGCACCACGCCTGCGACGAGTTCGCCGTTGTCGGGGTGGTCATTCAGCGCATCGTCGATCGCCTGGTCGCGTTCGCTCGTATCGTCGCCACTGCTTGCGGGGAGCTTCACATACGCTTCAGGGCCGCGATAGCCGTGGCGTCGCTCGTAGTCCATCACGCCTTTGCGCACCGCCTCGTAGGCAGCCTGCTGGTCGGCCGAGTCGATCGTCGTCGTGACGTCGAGGCCGAGTGTGTAGGCCTCTTCGTGATACTGCGCAACCATCAGTTGCCGAACCATCTCCGCGATGTATTCGGCTCGTACGGTGTAGTGCGCGCGCACTGTGTGCGGACGGATCGGTTCATGAATCGCGTCGTCGTACTGCGCCTGCGTGATGTATTTCAGCTCGAGCATGCGCTTGAGAATGTATTCCTGGCGAATCTTCGCGCGTGTCGGATTAACGATCGGGTTGTAGGCCGACGGTGCCTTTGGCAAGCCCGCGAGCATGGCCGCCTGCGCCAGCGAAACGTCCTTGAGATCCTTGCCGAAGTAGACGCGTGAGGCGGCAGCAAAGCCATAGGCGTGCTGGCCCAGATAGATCTGGTTCATGTAGAGCTCGAGGATCTGGTCCTTGCTCAGGGCCGACTCGATCTTGTAGGCCAGCAGCATCTCGTAAATCTTGCGCGTGTAGGTCTTCTCGCTCGAGAGAAAGAAGTTGCGCGCGACCTGCATCGTGATCGTGCTGGCGCCCTGTGCGCTTTCGCCCTTTGTGAGATTCGCGATGCCGGCGCGCAGCACACCCTGGATATCGACGCCCCCGTGCTCGTAGTAGCGATAGTCCTCGATCGAGATCACGGCCTTCTTGACGGTGTCGGGGATCTGGTCGAACGGGATAAAGCGTCGACGTTCTTCCCCGAACTCGCCGATCAGGATGTGATCGGCTGTGAAGATCCGCAGGGGGATTTTGGGGTGATAAGCCGTAATCGCATCGAGAGAAGGCAGGTTCGGCGCCATCACGATCAGGGCGAAGGCACCGGCTAGCAAGGGCACCACGATGGCGGCGATGCCCAGTGCGGCGAGGCCGAGCATGATCTTCGAGAGCCACGAGCGCTTGCGCTTCGGGGGCTTCGGAGGAGGGGGCGGGGGCGGTGGGTCCGTCGCGGCAGGGGGCCCACCGGGCGGAGGGGGGGATGCCGGCGGAGGCAATGAAGCGGACTGAGGCAATGAAGCGGACTGAGGCAATGAAGCGGACTGAGGCAATGAAGCGGGCGCAGACGGCGAAGGCGGCGTCGGGGTACTCGCCGGGGACGGTTGACTTGCTCCGTTTGGGGCTTCGTTCGAGACCGGGGGCGGGGTCGATTTGCTTGAAGCAGCGTGCGTTTCGTCTAACGCTGAAAGGGGCGGCGTTTCATCCACGATTGGGGGTCGCAACGGCTCAGCACGTGCAGTCGCCGGTGCAAGCGTCCAAGACGGTGCCGGTCGACCCGGCATGGCCTGAGGTGTCGGTGCTGGCGCAGAGGATGCCGCAGGCTGCGCCGCGTCTGACGATGGCTGCGAAGGGACGGGCGACTCGTTAGGTTCCATGTAGTGCTTGAGGGCGAGACCGCTGGATTATAACGATGACCTTACAAAACGCTTTCCTGAATTCGTACGCCTTGCGTCGGCGCGCGTGTCAGTCTTGTGCTTCGCCCGAAGCTACCTAGTGTGGCCGCCGTACATGAACATCGTCGATTGCCTCGCAAAAGATGATCGCATCGTTAGCCGAACAGCCGAACAGCCGAATGTTCGCGCACCTGCGCCCGCGACACAATCTTCTTGGTCAAGACGCACTCCGCCCGGAGGCGCTCGCGACGCGCCGGCCCGGTGGTCCGGCGTGATCCACCAGGCGACACGGGAGGATTTGGAATGCGCATTGGGGTCAATGGGCCAACGCTGAATTATGCGACGGGGATCGAGATCGGCGCGAATCCGATTCGGGCGGCCGTCCTCGGATATGGATGTCTGCGGCATACGAGAGGCGACACGATCGAGCCGGGGGGGCATCGGGCGTGGACATTGGGCGTCGACATCCTCGAGCCGCTCGCTGCAGCGAGCGCATGGTCGCTGCGTTTTGGGGACACGCAAGAGATTCAGGGCTGGGCCAGCGCGCAGACCTCGTTGGGCTTGCCGCCTTCGACCATGCTGACAGGTACGGGGCGCTCGCGGAGCTCACCGCTCCGCGTGCTTCACGCCTGACCTGTCTCGCATCCGAGCCCAGGCAGTGTGGCGAGCCGTCTGCGCCGGACCCCTTCGAAGAAAGTGTATTGGCGGAAGCCGAACAGATGATGGCGCTCGAGCGGGGCGAACGGTGCGAACGGTGAGTCGACGTGTTGCGGGTGGGTCATCGTGCGACGTCGAATAGGCGAAGATTGTCCCGATGATGCGCCGGCAAGTCAAAACACGTGTCGCCGCTGCCGCTTTCACCGGGTGACAGGTGAACACCGTTCGACAGCGAGGTCAATGCAGCCCTTCACGCATGCCGTTCCGGGTCCCTCGTGCGCATGATCGCACTGTTGGGCGGGCTAGCCGCCGCACCAAGAGCAAACTGATCGTTTTTATCATACCCAATGTCCTCACGGCGCCGCCCTCATCCGAGGTCCTCGCGCGGTTCAGCGGACGCTGAAGAGCTTCAGGTACGAGCACGAATCGACCGTGAATTGACTGCGAATTGACTTCGAATCGCGCGCGCGATGCGCCCCGCACTCGACAAACACGGCGGTTTCCTCTTTAATTCGGCCGACTTGATTGTAATTTTGCGAGGCATATTGTGGAAGAACCGAAGGCCTGCGCCAATGTGTTCTTCATCGGCCTGATGGGCGCGGGGAAAACCACAGTGGGGCGGGCAGTCGCCAAGCGACTCGACCGGCCGTTTTACGATTCCGACCACGAGGTCGAGGCGCGGACCGGCGTCAAAATCCCACTGATCTTCGAGCACGAGGGCGAGGGTGGCTTTCGTGCGCGCGAATCGCTGGTGATCGACGAGCTGAGCCAGCGTAACGGGATTGTGCTCGCAACGGGCGGCGGCGCCGTGCTCGCTCCCCATAATCGCGAGTGGCTGAACCAGCGCGGGGTGGTCGTTTATTTGCGCGCCAATCCGCATGATTTGTGGCTGCGCACGCGCCGCGACAAGAATCGTCCGCTCTTACAGACCGAGGACCCGCGCGGCAAGCTCGAATCGCTATATGCGATGCGTGATCCGCTTTATCGCGAAACGGCGCATTTCACGGTCGAAACGGGTCGGCCGTCGGTGAATGCGCTTGTCAATATGGTGTTGATGCAGCTTGAAGTCGCCGGCTTGTCGATTCCGCCCTCGGACATCTCCTAGCCGCGGGGTTCGAGGGCCGACCGCCCATCGGCGGTCCGCTGCGTCATAATGTCGGACATGATTACCGTTACCGTCGACCTTGGCCAACGCGCCTACCCGATCCATATTGGTCCCGCCCTGATCGATCGCACTGATCTGTTCGCGCCTCATGTGCGCGGCTCGACCGTGGCGATCGTCACCAACGAGACTGTGGCTCCGCTTTACGCGGACCGCCTTGAAGCGACGCTCGCGCCGCTCGGCAAGGCCTTGATCCGAATCGTGTTGCCCGACGGCGAGGTGTACAAGCACTGGGAAACGCTGAACCTGATCTTCGATCGCCTGCTCAAGGAGCGCGCTGACCGAAAGACGACGCTGGTGGCGCTGGGCGGCGGAGTGATCGGCGACATGACGGGTTTCGCCGCTGCTTCGTATATGCGCGGCGTACCCTTTATTCAGGTGCCGACCACGCTGCTTGCGCAGGTCGACTCGTCGGTCGGCGGCAAGACAGGGATCAATCATCCGCTCGGCAAGAACATGATCGGTGCGTTCTATCAGCCGCAGGCGGTGATCGCCGATACGACGGTGTTGCGCTCGCTGCCTGAACGCGAACTCGCGGCTGGCCTGGCTGAGGTGATCAAGACGGCGGCGATTGCGGATCACAGTTTTTTCAGCTGGATCGAATCGAATATCGAAGCGCTCGCGAACTACGACGAGGCCGCGCTCGCGTTGGCAGTGCGTCGTTCGTGTGAGTTGAAGGCGAAGGTCGTCGGTGAGGATGAGCGCGAAGGCGGTGTGCGCGCGATCCTGAATTTCGGTCACACCTTCGGCCACGCAATCGAAGCGGGTCTCGGCTATGGCGAGTGGCTGCACGGTGAGGCGGTCGGGTGCGGGATGGTGATGGCGGCCGACCTGTCGACGCGGCTCGGCTTGTTGAGCGAGGCGGCGCGCGAGCGGCTCGTCAAGGTGACGCGCGAAGCGCGTCTGCCCACCCGTGCGCCGGCGCTCGGCGATGACCGCTATATCGATCTGATGCGGGTCGACAAGAAGGCCGAAGGCGGTGAGATCAAGTTTGTGCTGCTCAAGAAGATCGGTGAAGCGGTGATTTCTGCGGTGCCCGAAACGGATTTGCGCGCGACGCTCGCCGCGTCTGTCTGAGCGGCTTCATCAGTCGCGGTGCCGGCTTGCGGCGCCGCGTCGTCACAGGGAGGCGGCAGTGAGCAGCACCACCGTGCCGGACATGCGGCAGTCGGCTTCGATCGACTGGGAATCTCATCTGGCGCCCTATGCGGCGAGTTCTGCGCAATCGCGCGGCCGTCGCCATCCCGAGCCGGCCCCTGCAGCCCGCACTGAATTTCAGCGCGACCGCGACCGCATCATTCACTCGACTGCGTTTCGGCGGCTCGAATACAAGACCCAGGTCTTCGTCAATCATGAAGGCGATCTGTTCCGCACGCGCCTGACGCACAGCCTCGAAGTCGCGCAGATCGCGCGTTCGGTCGCGCGCAATTTACGGCTCAACGAAGACTTGGTGGAAGCCGTCTCGCTCGCCCACGACCTCGGCCATACGCCGTTCGGTCATGCGGGCCAGGAAGCGCTGCACGACTGCATGCGCGCCCACGGCGGCTTTGAGCACAATCTGCAGAGCCTCGCCGTGGTCGATCAGCTCGAGGAGCACTACGGTGCCTTCGATGGCCTGAATCTCTGTTTTGAGACGCGTGAGGGGATTCTCAAACACTGTTCGCCCGAGAACGCACGGCAACTCGGTGATCTCGGTGAACGATTCCTGCTCGGCAAGCAGCCATCGCTCGAAGCGCAGATCGCCAATCTTGCGGACGAGGTCGCCTACAACAATCACGATATCGACGACGGCTTGCGCTCGGGGCTGCTCACGCTCGAGCAACTCGATTCGCTGAGTCTTTGGCGCCTGCATCGCGATGCGGCGGTGGCGGCCTTCCCGTCGCTCGCGGGGCGGCGGCTGATTCACGAAACGATCCGCCGGATGATCAACACGCTGATCGTCGATCTTATCGATGCCACGGCGACGAACCTCGAGCGATATCGGCCGATGTCGCTTGAAGACGTACGCAACGCGCCGCCGCTGGTGGCGCACGGTGAAGCCGTTGCGGCACAGGCGCTCGAGCTCAAGCGCTTTCTGTTTAAGAACCTCTATCGCCACTACCGCGTGATGCGAATGGCCAACAAGGCCGGACGGATCATTAGCAGCTTGTTCAACGCCTTTGCCGAGGACAAGCGATTGCTGCCGCCGCAATACCAGGTTGACGATCCGCAACGTCAGCCGCGCCTCATTGCGCACTACATCGCGGGCATGACAGATCGGTATGCCATGAAAGAATACCGGCGGCTGTTCGTGGTCGACGAGGCGTGAGGCGAATCCGTGTCGCTTGATCGTCCTGATTCCTGGCGTTATCCATCACTCGTCGCGCATCGCTGCGGCGGGACGCTCGCGCCCGAGAATACCCTCGCGGGTCTCACTCTGGCTGTGCGCCATCACGTCGGGATGGTCGAGTTCGACGCGAAGCTCTCCGCCGACAACGTGCCTTTCCTGCTTCATGACGACGATGTGGATCGCACGAGCAATGGTCGAGGCGCGGCGGTGACGATGTCTTATTCGGAGATTGCCGCGCTCGATGCGGGATCATGGTTCGCTGCCGAGTTTGCACAGGAACGGATGCCGACGCTTGAATCGGTCGCCCGACGTTGCATCGAACTGGGACTCTGCGCGAATGTGGAAATCAAGCCGTGCGCGGGCCGTGACGAAGTGACGGGCGAGCTCGTGGCGCGAGCAGTCGCGCGACTCTGGAAAGACGCGCCAGTCCCCCCGCTGTTGTCATCCTTCTCGGAGGAGGCCCTCGCAGCGGCACAGACGAGCGCGCCCGCGCTGCCTCGCGGACTATTGTTCGGCAAGCTGCCTCACGACTGGTTGGCGCGTGTGAAGCGACTTGACTGCGTATCGGTCCACTTCGAGCACACTCCCATCGGCCGCGAGCAGGTCGAGTCGATCCGCAGCGAGGGCCTGCGCACGCTGGCCTACACGGTCAATGACGCGTCCCGAGCCCGCACGCTGCGCGCGTGGGGTGTCGATGCAATCTGTACCGATCGCATCGACACGGTCACTTAGCTCAATTTACGTCCGAGCGCGGCACCGACAATCAACGCCACGCCAGCCAGCGCAGCGATGGTTTGCCACGGCCGTTCACGAACGAACTCATCGGTCTGGTCAAACGCAGCTTTGGCGCGATCCCGGGCGAGATCGCGCGTCGAGTCGAGCTTGGCGCGGGCCGTGCTCACGCGCTCACGCAACTGACTGCGCAAGGTGCTCAGATCGGCGTGTGTGCCGTCCGCAAGGCTCGACTGTAGTTCGTCCAGCAGACTGCGCAATTCATCGCCAATGTCGTTGGCCGCATGACGGCCGCGACGGGCGATCCGCTTCGCGTGACGGCGGGTAGCGGTGAGCGAATCATCTACAGCATCCCGGGTATGGAAAAACGCGGCCATGGAGTTCTCCTATTGGTGAACGAAAGAACCGCGCAAAGTGCGCGATGGAGTTCTCATGAGAGCAAGTCGGATGCCTGCCCGAAGCGATGGATAAACCGGCCCTATGCAGGGGCGCGCGCGGAAGAATCGGGCGCAACAGCCGAAAAGCGCGCTTGGGAGGCGGCAAGAAATGCCAGTTCGGTGAAAGTTTTGCGCCCGATGAAAAAACGCGCTCGCTCATAGCACACGAGCGAGCGCGCGAACCTGCAACGACCGTGTCGATCGCGTTATTGGCTTGCCTGACGCGTGATACGCCGTCCTGCCGTGATGCGCGTAGAACGCGATGGTTTACCGAGCATTACCTTCCGCCCGCTGCCGGGCAGCAGCAGCAAGGTCGGACTCATCTCAATGCGGTGGCAGCCTTGCGCGTCGCACCCGATCGGGGAGGCGACGCGGGAACTTGTCGGCACGGGTGCGGCTCAGAAGCGATAGCCGACGTTGATATAGGTGATGATCGGATTGAGCTTGATATCCGTCTTGGTCACCGTTGTCAGATTGCCCACGGGCGTCGCCGAGTTGGACGTCAACGTCGCAGTTGTCTTGAGCGGCAGGTACGAGATCGAGAGGCCCGCATACCAGTGGTCAGTGACCTGGAACGTAAAGCCGCCGTTAAACACCGGCGCCCATTTCGACTTGATGTCGACGGTGGTCGGGCCACCGAGCAAGGGATTGGCGAGGAACTCGCCACTGGTGATCTGCGCATCGCTGAACCACACGCGGCTCACACCGACGCCGAGGTACGGACGGAAGCGCGTCTGCGCTTGCATGAAGTAGTACTTCAGCAGCAGCGTCGGGCTCCATTGTTTGGCCGAGCCGAGCTTGCCGTACGGGGCGAGAATGCCATCGCCATTGAGGTCGAACTTCGGCGGCACGCCGAACACGCCTTCAACCGCGATATTGTCAGTGACGAAATACGTGCCGGTGAAGCCGATCGTGTCGGAGTTGTCGACCGACGAACCCGTGTTGGGAATCGACTCGTTGATCGGCGTGCCACCGCGCGATACGACATCGATTTCGCTGCTGTGATCTTGCGGCGAGAGATGAAACCATCCCGTACTGAGAACGAAGCTACCTGCGGATTGCGCATGTGCGGCGCTTGCGCACGCAATGGCCATCGCCCCCGCAGCGATAAATTTTAATTTCATTGTCCCCTCCTTATGAAAGCGGTTCAGATTATGAACATCTCGTTTGAAACCAAGAAGGCTCGCCCGTAGAGCCTTTAGCCTAAAAGGCGCGCGGTTGCTCGCTTGCGCGCGCCCCAAGGTCATTTCCTGCCCGGTTGAACTTTGCACGCGCGGGTATACTCCAATCGCGATCACTCGGAACCTGAGCATGGCTCGCCTAGCCCGCCTTTATGTACCGGAACAACCGCAACACGTGATTCTTCGTGGCCTCGACAATCAGTCCGCGTTCGTCGACGCGGAAGACTACGTGTTGTTCCTCGAATGTCTGAAGGCCGCCGCGCGCGACCATCAGCTCGCGGTGCATGCGTATTCGCTGATGCCCTCGGCCGTCCATTTGCTTGTAACCCCTCGCGAAGAATCGAGCTTGCCCAAAGCGATGCAAGCGGTGGGTCGTCGTTACGTCGCTCACTTCAATCGACGCTATGGCCGACGCGGTACGCTCTGGGAAGGGCGCTACCGCGCGACCGTGCTCGAGAGCGAACGCTACTTTTTGTTGTGCAGCCGTCTCGTCGAACTGCGTCCGGTGCGCGCACAAATGGTTGGCCTCCCCGAAGACTATCGATGGACGAGCTACGCGCATCACACGGGCGTTGTGCTCGATGCGCTCATTACCGATCATTCTCAATACTGGTCTCTCGGCAACACGCCTTTTGAGCGCCAACGTCGCTACAAGGAAATGACCGAGCTTCCGCTTGATGAGCGCGATGTCGATCTGCTCGAACAGGCCACGCTCAAGGGCTGGGTGATCGGATCCGACTCCTGGCTCGACTGGTGTGCGCGGCAAGCCAACCGTCGCGTTTCGCCGTTGCCGCGCGGACGGCCACGCAAGTCCCGGGGCGAACTGACGGACGACGATCACCAGCGCAAGGTGGGTTGATTCAAACATCGCTTGTCTCTCGTGAGTCCACGCTTGCGAGCGTGCCCCCTCATGTGATTACGTCAGTCCGGCGCCACACTTGAATTTCAAAAGGCAACGTACCGCAAATTCAACGACTACCGAACTGAAACGCGTGTTTGCAACAGGCGGTTGCGTTACTCGACGTCACCGGGGTCACGCCGGGAAGTCGGCTTCGCGAAAGCGCTCAACGTGCACCCTAAACGGCTCGCCATGAAAAAGCGGGCCTTTTTCTTGTGCGAAATTGATCGAACCCCATATAAATCTCCCTGCTTCGGTGCAACCTAGGTATTAAGGGATCGATCACTCATTTTTATTTTGTAATTCGATGATTCGTCGGGTATATTCCGAATTCCGGCAGGTTCCCCTCGTGATGTCCTATCCGCGGCATCAAGCAGACGTCGTAGTGTCTTATCCGTGGCATTGAGCAGACGCAGTCCGGCAGCCCTTTCGGGCTCTCGTCGTTTTCCGGTTCCACCGGCTGTCCCCACAGCCTTCAAACAGGGTGTCCAGATGAAAGACCCGCAACCGACCCTCGGTACGGAAGCCTCCGTGCCCGCCGCGCAAGGTCTCTATGACCCGGCCAATGAACACGATTCCTGTGGCGTCGGCTTTATCGCTCATATCAAGGGTAAGAAAAGCCACAGCATCGTCGAGCAGGGACTGAAGATTCTCGAAAACCTCGACCATCGGGGCGCCGTGGGCGCCGACCCGTTGATGGGCGACGGCGCGGGGATCCTGATTCAGATTCCGGACGCGTTCTATCGCGAAGAAATGGCGCGCCAGGGTATTGCGCTGCCACCCGCGGGTGAATATGGCGTTGGGATGATCTTTCTGCCGAAGGAACATGCGTCGCGACTCGCCTGCGAGCAGGAGCTCGAACGCACGGTCAAGGCTGAAGGCCAGGTGGTCGTGGGCTGGCGCGATGTGCCGGTCGACCACGCGATGCCGATTTCGCCGACCGTCAAGGCGAGCGAGCCGGTGATTCGCCAGATCTTCATCGGCCGTGGCCGCGACATCATGGTGACCGATGCGCTCGAACGGAAGCTGTATGTGATCCGCAAGACCGCCAGCCACCGGATTCAGGCGCTCAAACTGGCTCACAGCAAGGAATATTTCGTGCCGTCGATGTCAGCGCGCACAGTCGTCTATAAGGGTCTGCTGCTCGCCCATCAGGTCGGCGTCTATTACCGCGACCTCCAGGACGAACGCGCCGTCTCGGCCCTCGCGCTGGTTCACCAGCGGTTCTCGACCAACACCTTCCCCGCCTGGGAACTCGCTCACCCTTACCGGCTGGTTGCGCACAATGGCGAAATCAACACGGTCAAAGGCAACGTTAACTGGTTGTCGGCGCGCACCGGCGCGATCTCGAGCGCGGTGCTCGGTGACGACCTGCACAAGTTGTGGCCGCTGATCTACCCGGGTCAGTCCGACACGGCGTCGTTCGACAACTGCCTCGAACTGTTGCTGATGGCGGGCTACCCGCTCGTTCACGCGATGATGATGATGATCCCCGAAGCGTGGGAACAACATCCGCTGATGGACGACAACCGTCGCGCATTCTACGAGTACCACGCGGCCATGATGGAACCGTGGGATGGCCCCGCGGCCATCGCCTTCACTGACGGCCGTCAGATTGGCGCGACGCTAGACCGCAACGGTCTGCGCCCGGCGCGCTATTGCATCACGGACGACGACGTCGTGATCATGGCGTCGGAAGCCGGCGTGCTGCCGATTCCGGAGTCGAAGATTCTCAAGAAGTGGCGCCTGCAGCCGGGCAAGATGTTCCTGATCGACATGGAACACGGGCGCATCATCGACGACAAGGAGCTCAAGGACAACCTCGCCAACGCGAAGCCCTACAAGAGCTGGATCGACGCCGTGCGCATCAAGCTCGACGAAATCGACACGACCTCCGGCGACACGCAAGTACGTGACGCCGCGTCGCTGCTCGACCTCCAGCAGGCCTTCGGCTACACGCAGGAAGACCTGAAGTTCCTGCTCGCGCCGATGGCACAAAACGCCGAAGAAGCGGTCGGCTCGATGGGCAACGATTCGCCGCTCGCGGTGATGTCGAACAAGAACAAGACGCTCTACAACTACTTCAAGCAGCTGTTCGCGCAGGTCACGAACCCGCCGATCGACCCGATCCGTGAAAACATGGTGATGTCGCTCGTGTCGTTTGTCGGACCGAAGCCGAACCTGCTCGACACGCATCATGTGAACCCGCCGATGCGGCTCGAAGTGTCGCAGCCGGTGCTCGACTTCGACGATATCGCCAAGATCCGCGACATCGATCAGTTCACGGGCGGCAAATTCCGCTCGTACGACCTGAACATCTGCTACCCGGTCAGCTGGGGCAAGGAAGGCGTCGAAGCGCGCATTGCCTCACTGTGCGCCGAAGCGGTCGACGCGGTGCGTTCGGGATTCAACATCTTGATCGTGTCGGATCGCAAGGCCGACCGTGACAACGTCGCGATCCCGGCGCTGCTCGCCACGTCGGCGATCCACAACCACCTCGTCACGCAAGGTCTGCGCACGAGTACGGGTCTCGTCATCGAAACCGGCTCCGCGCGCGAAGTGCATCACTTCGCGCTGCTCGCGGCGTACGGCGCCGAAGCGGTGCACCCCTACCTTGCGATGGAAACGCTGCAGTCGATGGCTGCCGGTTTGTCGGGCGACCTGTCGGGGACGAAGGCCGTCAAGAACTTCGTCAAGGCAGTCGGCAAGGGCCTCTACAAGGTCATGTCGAAGATGGGCATCTCGACCTATATGTCCTACACCGGCGCGCAGATTTTTGAAGCGGTCGGCCTGTCGAAGTTGCTCGTCGACCAGTACTTCCCGGGGACGGCATCGAACGTCGGCGGCATTGGCCTGTTCGAGGTGGCCGAAGAAGCGGTGCTGCTGCATCGCGACGCCTACGGCGACAACCCGGTGCTAGCTGGGATGCTCGACGCGGGTGGCGAGTATGCGTACCGCATTCGCGGCGAAGACCATATGTGGACGCCCGATGCGATCGCCAAGCTTCAACACTCGGCGCGCGCGAACTCGTACCAGACGTACAAGGAATACGCGCACATCATCAACGACCAGAGCAAGCGCCATATGACGCTGCGCGGTCTGTTCGAATTCCGCGTCGATCCGGCCAAGGCGATTCCGCTCGACGAAGTCGAATCGGCCAAGAGCATCGTCACGCGTTTCGCGACGGGTGCCATGTCGATGGGCTCGATCAGCACGGAAGCGCATACGACGCTGGCGATCGCCATGAACCGGATCGGCGGAAAGTCGAACACCGGCGAAGGCGGTGAAGACCCGAATCGCTATCGCAACGAACTGCGCGGCATTCCGATCAAGAAGGGCGACACGACCGTTGGCCTGCTCGGCAATGAAGCCGTCGTGCGCGATACCGTGCTGGAAGACGGCGATTCGCTGCGTTCGCGGATCAAGCAGGTGGCCTCGGGCCGTTTCGGCGTGACCGCCGAATACCTGAGTTCGGCCGATCAGATTCAGATCAAGATGGCGCAAGGCGCGAAGCCGGGCGAGGGTGGTCAGCTGCCGGGTCACAAGGTGTCCGACTACATCGGCAAGCTTCGCTACTCGGTGCCGGGCGTCGGGCTGATCTCGCCGCCGCCGCACCATGACATCTATTCGATCGAGGATCTGGCGCAACTGATCCACGATCTGAAGAACGTCAATTCGAGGGCAGACATCTCGGTCAAGCTGGTGTCGGAAGTCGGCGTCGGCACGGTGGCTGCAGGTGTCGCGAAGGCCAAGGCCGACCACGTCGTGATCGCCGGCCATGACGGCGGCACGGGCGCGTCGCCGCTGTCGTCGATGAAGCATGCCGGCACGCCTTGGGAACTCGGCCTTGCCGAAACCCAGCAGACCCTCGTGCTGAACCGCCTGCGCGGACGCATTCGCGTGCAGGCCGATGGCCAGATGAAGACCGGCCGCGACGTCGTGATCGGCGCCTTGCTTGGCGCGGATGAGTTCGGTTTTGCAACCGCGCCGCTCGTCGTCGGCGGCTGCATCATGATGCGCAAATGCCATCTGAACACCTGCCCGGTCGGCGTCGCGACGCAAGATCCGGTGCTGCGCCGCAAGTTCCAGGGGCAGCCAGAACACGTCGTCAACTTCTTCTTCTTCATCGCCGAAGAAGTGCGCGAAATCATGGCGCAACTGGGCGTGCGGACGTTCAATGAACTGATCGGCCGAGCTGACCTGCTCGATACGAAGAAGGGCATCGAACACTGGAAGGCGCGCGGCCTCGATTTCTCACGGATCTTCTACCTGGCCGATGTGCCCGCTGACGTGTCACGCATTCACGTCGACAAGCAAGACCATGGCCTGGCCAAGGCGCTCGACCATGTCCTGATCGAGAAGTCGAAAGCGGCGATCGAGAAGGGCGAGCACGTGTCGTTTATCCAGCCGGTGCGCAACGTCAACCGGACGGTCGGTGCGATGCTCTCGGGTGAAGTCGCGCGCCGCTATGGGCACGATGGCCTGCCTGACGACACGATCCACATCCAGTTCAAGGGCACCGCGGGGCAGAGCTTCGGCGCCTTCCTGGCGCGCGGCATCACGCTCGATCTGGTGGGTGACGGTAACGACTATGTCGGCAAGGGTCTGTCGGGTGGCCGCATCATCATCCGTCCGACCAACGACTTCCGCGGCAAGGCCGAAGACAACATCATCTGCGGCAATACGGTGCTGTACGGTGCGATCGAGGGCGAGGCCTTCTTCCGCGGTGTCGCCGGCGAGCGCTTCGCGGTCCGCAACTCGGGTGCGACCGCGGTTGTCGAAGGCACGGGCGACCATGGTTGCGAATACATGACTGGCGGGACGGTTGCCGTGCTGGGCGAAACCGGTCGCAATTTCGCCGCAGGGATGTCGGGTGGCGTGGCCTATGTCTACGATCCGGACGGCTGTTTCGCGGCCAAGTGCAACAAGTCGATGGTCTCGCTCGATGCGGTGCTGCCCGCTGTCGAGCAGGAACGTGTGCTCGACCGTGCGCTCTGGCATCGCGGGCAGACCGACGAAGCACAGTTGCGCGACCTGATCGAACGGCACTTTCAGTTCACCGGTTCGATGCGCGCCAAGACGCTGCTGGAAAACTGGGACACCACGCGCGAGCAGTTCGTCAAAGTGTTCCCGGTCGACTACCGGCGCGCGCTCGGCGAAATCGGCGCGAAGGCTAGCAAGCAGGCGCTCGCGGCCTGATCGCGACGCACGACAAAGACTAAAAGGCAGGGCGCCGCGGTACGCGACGAGCAGCGATGCTCGCCGCGCACCGCGACCGCCGGATCCTCACCAATACGGATAGAGAATCGCATGGGCAAGGCAACCGGTTTTCTCGAATTTGAGCGCCGCAACGAGACGTATGAACCGTCACAAGCGCGCGTCAAGCATTACAAGGAATTCGTCTTCGCGCTGTCGGACGAAGACGCCAAGATCCAGGGCGCACGTTGTATGGACTGCGGTATCCCGTTTTGCAACAACGGGTGTCCGGTCAACAATGTGATTCCCGACTTCAACGATTTGGTCTACCGGCAGGACTGGCGCAGCGCGATCGAAGTGCTGCACTCGACCAACAACTTTCCCGAGTTCACGGGTCGCATCTGCCCCGCACCGTGTGAAGCGGCGTGCACACTGACGATCAATGACGATGCGGTTGGCATCAAGTCGATCGAGCACGCGATCATCGATAAGGCCTGGAACGAGGGTTGGGTCGAGCCGCTACCGGCCAAGCACAAGACCGGCAAAAAGGTGGCGGTGGTCGGCTCTGGCCCCGCAGGTCTGGCGACTGCTCAGCAACTCGCGCGCGCCGGTCATGCCGTGACGGTGTTCGAGAAGAACGACCGGATCGGCGGACTGCTTCGCTACGGCATCCCGGACTTCAAGATGGAGAAGGGCCTGATCGATCGCCGCGTCGAGCAGATGGAGATGGAAGGCGTGACCTTCCGGACAGGCGTCTATGTCGGCGGCGACGGTTTTCCTTCGCATATCCAGAACGGCGCGCGTGAAACGATTTCGCCGAAAGAGCTCCGCGCGGAGTTTGATGCGGTCGTGATCGCAGGCGGGGCCGAAATGCCGCGCGATCTGCCCGTGCCGGGACGCGAGATGACCGGTACGTACTACGCGATGGAATTCCTGCCGCAACAGAACAAGGTCAACGCTGGCGACGCCGTGCATGACCAGCTCAAGGCGACGGGCAAGCATGTGATCGTGATTGGTGGCGGCGATACGGGTTCGGACTGTGTCGGCACGTCGAACCGCCATGGTGCGGCGAGCGTCACGCAATTTGAACTGCTGCCGCAGCCGCCAGAGGAAGAGAACAAGCCGATGGTCTGGCCGTATTGGCCGATCAAGCTGCGCACTTCGTCTTCGCATGAAGAAGGGTGTTCGCGCGACTGGGCTGTCGCGACCAAGCGCCTTGAAGGCAGCAACGGCAAGATCGAGAAACTGATCGCGGCGCGCGTCGAGTGGAAGGACGGCAAGATGCAGGAAGTGCCGGACTCCGAGTTCGAGATGAAGGCTGACCTGGTGCTACTCGCAATGGGCTTTGTGTCGCCGGTGGCGACGGTGCTGGAGGCGTTCGGCGTCGACAAGGATGCGCGTGGCAATGCACGTGCCGTGACGGAGGGCGACAAGGCCTACTACACGAACGTCGACAAGGTGTTTGCGGCGGGCGATATGCGCCGTGGCCAGTCGCTGGTGGTCTGGGCGATCCGTGAAGGACGTCAGGCCGCACGTGCAGTCGATGCGTATCTGATGGGAAGCACGGAACTGCCGCGGTAAGCAGCGGGTTCGGGATGGAAAAGACAAAGGCCACCTGGGGGTGGCCTTTGTCATGGGTATCTCGGAATTCGAGATGTCTGCGAGAATGGAAGATCGATAGGGGCGCTCAAACCCGACGTCGCTCGTGCGGCGCCTGTCGCGGCTACACGTTCTCAGGCCGCCGCGCGTTCCAAGTCGAGCGTTTCGGTATGGAAGGCTGCGATCGATTCGCGATGCGCAATGCTTACAAAGGCCGCGTTCGGCAGACGATTCAACAAGGTCTCATAGACATGCTGCTCAGTAGGAGAGTCGAGCGCACTCGTCGCTTCGTCGAGAAAAACGAAGTCCGGCTTTTGCAGCAGGACGCGCGCAGCTGCGAGGCGCTGCTGCTCGCCGGGCGACATGCGGCGAGCCCAGTGACTGTGCTCGTCGAGCCGCTCAAGATATTCGTCGAGCTGGACCGCATGCAGGACGTCCCGGTATGCCTCATCGGTGAAAGCTTCGGCTTCGGACGGATAGGCCAGAGCCGCACGCAGCGTATCGATCGGCATATAGCTGACCTGGGGCACGAACAGCAGTTTCGCGCTGACCGGCACGTCAATGCTGCCGTCCCCGAACGGCCAGAGTCCGGCGAGTGCCCGCATGAAGGTGCTCTTGCCTGAACCGGACGGGCCGGTGATCAGCATCCGCTCGCCCGGCTTGACGGTGGTCGAACCGACGCGCGAAAGTGGCGTGCCGTTCGGCAATGCGAGCGAGAGGTTGTGCGTTTGCAGCGACGTGACATCGGCCATATGGCGATTGATACCGCCATGTTCGGTCGCCGGAGACATCGCTTCGCGAGTGTGCTGTTCGTCGATCGAACGCACGAATTCACGTAACCGGTTGACCGTCGCGCGCCAGCCTGCCAGGGTGGAGAAGCTGTTGATAAACCACGAGAACGATTCGCTAACCGTACCGAATGCATCGCTGATTTGGAACAGGACGCCAATCGGGTATGCACCGGCGAAATAGCGGACCGAGGCGATCAACAATGGGAAGATATTGGCGAGCTGTGTGTAGACGGACGTGACGATCGTGAGCCGCCGCGTGAAGCTCATGATCCGGCGCCAGTTGTCGTAGATGCCCTTGAACGCGCGGCCCGCGTGCTGTCTTTCGGTATCGGCGCCGTTATAGAGCGCGATCTGCTCGGCGTTCTCGCGCAGGCGGATCAGCATGAAGCGGAAGTCGGCTTCGACGCGCTGTTGCTGGTAGTTGATCGCTACCAGCGGTTTGCCGTAGCGCTGGATGACGAATGACCCGATCAGCGCGTAAAGCGCCGCCGCCCAGACCATGTAGCCGGGAATCGTTATTGGCGTGCCCAGGAAGGTAAACGAAAGCGGGCCGGCGATCTTCCACAGAATCACGATAAACGAGAACAGCGTCACGACAGTCGACAAGAGGTCGAGTGACAGCGAGAGCGTGGTCGAAGCGAGCGATTGCAGGTCGTCGGAAATCCGTTGGTCCGGGTTGTCCGCAAGGCGGTCTCGCTCGATCCGGTAGAACGCGTGTCCGCCGAGCCAGCGTTCGAGAAAGCGATTGGTTAGCCACCGGCGCCACCGGATCTCGAGCAATTGCCGAAACCAGATACGGGCGGTAATGATGAAAATGTACGAGAACGCCAGTATCGAGAACTCGGTGAGGGAACGCAGGAAGGCGCTCCAGTTTTTCGAAGAGATCGAGTTGTAGAAGCCGACGTTCCAGCCGTTGAAGCGCACGTTGATATACACGAGCAGCATGTTCAGCGAGATCACCAGCGCGAGCAGCCCTCGCGCAATCCAGCGCTCCTCGGACACCCAATACGGCTTGATCAGGCTCCAGGCGGTGACCTTCGATGGGTCGGCCTGCGGGTTGGGGGCGGAGATCAGGGTGCTCATTCAGTCTTCTCAATGGGACGAACGGGTAAGGTTCGGCAGAGTCTGGTGTGCAGGCCTTAATTGCGGCTTAAGGCCCAATGACTTAAAACCCGGCGGCTCAGGCGCGATGGCTCAACACCCGCTGACCCGCAGCTCCGTGACTTAAGGCCTGGTGGCTTAAGGTCCGATGGCTTGAGACTCCGTCACCTTATAAGGTCGGGAGACTGGGTTCCGGCGTCTTGAGGCTTGGCGTCGCAAAGCCTGATTGCTGCGCCCGCTGCGGCGGCCTCATGGATTGTGCCAGACGATGTGGGCCTTCCGAGCGCCCGTTTGCGGCCGCCCCGCCATTTGTGATCTAATGAATGCGACGAAACAGGGGTGCTTTGCGGGCATCGTGCAAGGCTGAGAGAAGACCCTTAGGACCCGATCCGGGTAATGCCGGCGCGGGAAGTTTTCGACACCGCCCAGCGAGTTTTCAACGTCCGCGCCTGCACATTGCCGACGCGAGGCCGGATGGAATCGTCAGCGCGTGCCGACGCGCGATGTGCTGGGCCGGTTTTCCCGCCGCCCGTCGTGTGCTTTGCGACCCGCCTTCTGTCCCGTTTCGTCCTGAGTTCTGTTGCCCTGTTTTCCGGGAAGGAATCGATGGACGTGCCCGCTGCAAACCGTTTGTCTACTGTGCCTGGCGCTTCGGCGTCGGGTGTCTCGTCGTCGTCCGCCTCGATGCCTGCCTCGACGTCCGCTTTGCCGGCGGACTTTTCCGTTGTCGGCGGTGGCCTGATTGGCCGCCTGATTGCCTGGCGGCTCGCGGGCGAGGGCGCGCGCGTGGCCTTGTACGAGCAGGGCGATGCGGCAGGCCGTTCGGCTGCGGCGTGGGTGGCCGCCGCGATGCTCGCCCCGCTTGCCGAGGCCGCGTCGGCCGAGCTGCTGATCACCGAACTGGGCGCGGCCTCGCTCGAAGCGTGGCCTGCTTTGCTTGCCGAGTTGCCCGAACCGGTATTCTTCCAGCGCAATGGTTCACTGATTGTCTGGCACCCGACCGATCGCGCCGAATCGAATATTTTTACAGGCCGCTTGCGTGTGAACGCCCCGGCTTCGCTGCTCAAAGGTGGCCTATTGCCGCTGTCCGGGGCCTCGCTCGCGCAGGCTGAGCCGGCGCTCGGTGGTCGTTTCCAGCAGGGTTTCCTGCTTCCCAATGAAGGGCAGCTCGATAACCGGCAACTGCTCTCGGCGGTTGCCGCGGGGCTTGGCGAGCGGCGGGTGGAGACTCACTGGAACACGACGATCGACGACGCCGCGCTCGAAACGCTTCCTGGACGCGTCGTGATCGATTGCCGCGGCCTGGGCGCGAAGCGCGACTGGCGCGGTTTGCGAGGGATTCGCGGCGAGGTGGCGCGGGTTCATGCCCCCGGCATTGGCCTGAGCCGTCCGGTGCGGCTGCTGCACCCGCGTTACCCGTTGTACATCGCGCCGAAGCAGGACGACCTCTATGTCATCGGCGCGACCGAGATCGAGGGCGAGGACATGTCGCCCATCAGCGTGCGTTCGACGCTCGAACTGCTGAGCGCGGCGTTTTCGATCCATCCGGGCTTCGGCGAGGCGCGTATTCTCGAATTGTCGACGCAGTGCCGGCCGACGCTGCCCGATCATCGTCCGCTGGTTCGTTTCGTCGACGAACGGACGATTCGCGTCAACGGGCTGTACCGGCATGGCTATATGCTGGCGCCGGAGGTGTCGCATGCCGCGCTCGACCTGGCCCTCGCGCTGGCAGGTGGCGTGCTGGCGGGGGCTGACGCAGACGCCTTTGACGCTTGGCGCTCGGCCGCGCGCTGGCCGGCCCTGTTTGAGCGGGATGCGATGGTCGCGCAGCCCTTCTGAAGCAAGACATTGAACAGATATGGATATTCAGGTAAATCAGCGGGCCTTGAGCGTGCCCGACGAGGCCACACTGGCTGACGCGCTCACGGCATTCGGTGCGCAGCCGCCGTTCGCCGTTGCCGTCAACGGCGCCTTCGTGGCGCGCGCGCGCCATGGCGATCACGCGCTGAACGCGGGTGACCGGATCGATGTCGTCCGTCCTGTGACGGGCGGCTGATAAGAGAACGTTTTAATTAGAGAGATTTGCAGATGGACGACACTTTGGTGCTCTATGGCGAGCGGTTCGCCAGCCGCGTGCTGCTCGGGACGGCGCGTTATCCGTCGCTCGCCGCATTGGCCGAGTCGATCGAGGTGTGCCGCCCCGGCATGGTGACCGTGGCGTTGCGTCGTCAGATGGCGGCCGAGGCGGAGGGCGGGGTCGGCTTTTTCGACACGATCAAACAGTACGCCGTGCCGCTGCTGCCGAACACCGCGGGCTGCCACACCGTCCAGGAGGTCGTGACGACCGCCGAAATGGCGCGTGAGCTGTTCGCTACGGACTGGATCAAGCTGGAGCTGATCGGCGATGACTACACCTTGCAGCCGGACCCGTTGGGGCTGGTCGAAGCGGCCGATATCCTGATTCGCGCGGGCTTCAAGGTGCTGCCTTATTGCACCGAGGATCTCGTTGTCGGACGCCGCCTGGTCGATGTCGGATGTCAGGCGTTGATGCCCTGGGGCGCACCGATCGGTACCGGTAAAGGTATCGTCAATCCTTACGGACTGCGGGTGCTGCGCGACCGGCTGCCCGAGGTGCCGCTGATCGTCGATGCGGGGCTTGGCGTGCCCTCGCATGCCTGCCAGGTCATGGAATGGGGGTTCGACGGGGTGTTGCTCAACACCGCCGTCTCGCAGGCGGCCTCGCCGGCGCGCATGGCGCGCGCGTTCGCCGGTGCGGTTGTGGCGGGGCGCGAAGCCTATCTGTCCGGCCCCATGCCCGAGCGCGACAGTGCGCAGGCGAGCACGCCGGTCGTCGGCATGCCCTTCTGGCACCAGGACGCGGGGCATCCCGCATGAGCGCGGCGTCGCTTTCTCCCGTCGTTGATCGAAACACCTTCTGGCCGCCAGCTGACGAATTGCTTGAAACCGCGGACGTGATTCGCGCGCGGCTCGGCGAAAGCTGGCCGGCCCCGATGAGTGCCTGGCGTTTCTGCCTGACGCCGCCTGCTCATTTCGGCGCGGGTGACGTGCGCGTGCTGATTGACGCGAAGGCTCATCCGGACGAAGAGCGCGCGTGGCTCAAGGCGGGCGCGGCGATCATCGAAGCGGCCCCCGAGCGCGTGGAGTTACGCATGGGGGAGGCCGTCCACACTTGGTCGGGCCCGCGTTCCGACGACTGGCTCGCTGCGCTGGCCGCGTTTATTGCCTGCGATTTTGGTTTGCATGACGCGCTGACATTGGCGCTCGCGTGGATTGGGACTGATTCGGCGGCTGCCGTGGCTTCACCGCTGGTTAGCGCTGCAACCACAGGAACCACAGGAACCAGCGCGCCCACGGCAACCGTAAGAACCACGGCAACCTCCGCGCCGCCCGTGCCCACTCCCACGTGGCCCACCGACCTGTCCACCTTCCCGAAAATCGAAGGCCTGCCCGAGTTTCCCTACAGCTTCCCGCCCTGTCCCGATGCGCTGGGACTCTACCCCGTCGTGCCGACGGCCGACTGGATCGAGCGCTTGCTCGAGCTTGGGGTGCGCACGATCCAGTTGCGGACCAAATCGGACGACGGTGCGTTCCTCGACGCGGAGATCGCCCGGGCCGTCACGGCGGCGCGCGCACACGATGCGCGCCTGTTCATCAACGACCACTGGCAGCGTGCGATCGACGCGGGCGCGTATGGCGTCCACCTAGGTCAGGAAGACCTTCAAACCGCCGATCTCGGCGCCATTGCCCGGGCGGGTCTGCGGCTTGGACTGTCGACTCACGGCTTCTATGAGATGCTGGTCGCCTTGCACTTCCGTCCGAGCTATCTCGCGATGGGCGCCGTGTTCCCCACGACGACCAAGCAGATGCCGACTGCGCCGCAAGGTCTGGTCCGGCTGGCGCACTATGTCGCGCTGCTGCGCGGCAAGGTGCCGCTCGTGGCGATCGGTGGTATCGACGCGGCAGTGATCGACGCGGTGCTCGCTACCGGCGTAGGCAGTGCGGCCGTGGTCCGCGCGGTCACTGAGGCGGCCGATTTACCCGGCGCAGTACGGAGCCTGCAAGGGCGATTCGCCTAGCACGTTTGCGCACCGCGCAAACCGAGTGGACGAATGGTTGGATCTTGTAAACGTCTGCCAAGGCAGGCGTCCGGCTTAACCCCTATAATGCGCCGTCCGGTCAGAATTTACCTACTGTGTCCAATTCAATGTCCGATCCGATTCTAGAGTTGAAGCAGGTCGAGTTCGGCTATGGCAAAACGCCTGTGCTGTCTTCGCTCGACATGCGTTTTGGACGCGGACAAGTGGTGGCGGTGATGGGCGGATCGGGTTGCGGCAAGACCACGGTACTGCGTCTGATCGGAGGCCTGGTGCACGCCCGGCGCGGCCAGGTGCTGTTCGAAGGCAAGGATATCGGCGCGCTCGACCCCGCGGGCCTGTATGCCGCACGGCGCCGCATGGGCATGCTGTTCCAGTTCGGCGCGCTGTTTACTGACATGTCGGTATTCGACAATGTGGCCTTCCCGCTCCAGGAGCACACCGATCTGTCGGAAGACATGATCCGCGATCTCGTGCTGATGAAGCTCAATGCGGTAGGCCTGCGTGGCGCGCGAGACCTGACGCCTGCGGAAATCTCCGGCGGCATGGCACGGCGCGTGGCGCTGGCACGCGCCATCACGCTCGACCCCTCGCTGATCATGTACGACGAACCTTTCGCGGGTCTCGATCCGATTTCGCTCGGCATTACCGCCAATCTGATCCGGACCTTGAACCGCGCACTCGGCGCCACCTCGATCCTGGTCACTCACGATGTGCCGGAATCGTTCGCGATCGCCGACTACGTCTATTTCATTGCGAATGGCGGTGTCCATGCGCAGGGGACGCCGGCCGAACTGCGCGCCTCGACCGATCCGGTCGTGCGGCAGTTTATCGATGCGGCGCCCGATGGCCCCTTCAAGTTCCACTATGCCAATGCCGGGCTCGATGCTGATTTTGGTTTTGCGGCGCCCGTTGTCAGGGAGAAACGCGCGTGATTGAGGCGATTGGCCGCGGTTTTATCGGTACAGTCTCGCGCACCGGGTACGGCGCGCGCATGTTTGTCAGGCTCATGCTGCTGCTGTTCGCGATGGTGCGCCGGCCGCGGCTGGTGATGAAACAGATCCATTTTCTGGGCAACTATTCGTTGCTGATCATCGGCGTATCGGGCTTGTTTGTCGGTTTCGTACTGGGCTTGCAGGGCTATTACACCCTCAACCGCTACGGCTCTGAACAGGCGCTTGGGCTTCTGGTCGCGCTCTCGCTCGTACGCGAGCTGGGCCCGGTCGTCACCGGCTTGCTGTTCGCCGGGCGCGCGGGCACGTCGTTGACGGCCGAGATTGGTCTGATGAAGGCGGGCGAGCAGTTGACTGCGATGGAAATGATGGCCGTCGATCCGCTCGCGGTCGTGCTGGCGCCCCGGTTCTGGGCGGGCGCAATCGCGATGCCCGTGCTTGCGGCGATCTTCAGCTCAGTGGGCATCCTGGGCGGCTACATCGTCGGCGTGCTCATGATCGGGGTCGATTCGGGCGCGTTCTGGTCGCAGATGCAAGGCGGCATCGATGTCTGGACCGATGTCGGCAACGGCGTGATCAAGAGCGTCGTGTTCGGATTTGCGGTGACTTTTATCGCGTTGTATCAAGGGTTTGAAGCCAAGCCCACACCTGAGGGCGTCTCCCGTGCGACGACCCGCACGGTGGTGTTTGCTTCGCTGTCCGTACTCGGACTCGATTTTCTGTTGACTGCATTGATGTTTGCCAACTGATGCCCGCTCAAGGTACCGATAGCTAGAGATATCGAATGAAGAAGAATGCACTGGATTTCTGGGTCGGCATATTTGTGATCCTGGGTTTTGCCGCTCTGTTGTTTCTCGCCCTGAAGGCGGGCAACCTGAGTGCGCTGTCGTTTCAGCCGACCTATGAGGTCAAGCTGAACTTCGACAATATCGGCGGCCTCAAGCCGCGTGCGCCAGTCAAGAGCTCGGGTGTAGTGGTTGGCCGGGTGGCGGGTATCGGCTTCGACGACAAGTCGTATCAGGCCGTCGTCACGCTCGATCTCGACAAGCAGTTCCAGTTTCCGAAGGACACGTCGGCCAAGATCCTGACCTCAGGGCTGCTCGGCGAACAGTATGTCGGTCTCGAACCCGGTGGCGACACCGAGATGCTCAAGCCAGGCGACACGATCACGATGACGCAGTCTGCGATCGTGCTTGAGAACCTGATCGGGCAGTTCCTCTATAACAAAGCAGCGGATGCGGGTACCAAACCCGCCGGCGGTGCACCCGGACCTGCGGCACCTGGCGCGGCAGCTGTACCCGCGCCGGCAGTGCCTGCGGATACGGGCGCATCTGCGGCGACCGGCGCTTCGGCGGCCGGCGTACAACAAGGGGCGAAGCAATGAAGGTTCAGCACAATTTCCGGCTCGGCGCCGTGGCTCTCGCTCTCGTCCTCGCAGGGTGTTCGACGGTGCGCACACCGTCCGCGAACGATCCGCTCGAAGGCGTGAACCGCACCATCTTCACGTTCAACGACACGGTTGACCGCTATACGCTGCGGCCGATCGCGCAGGGTTACCAGTGGGCGATCCCGCAGCCGGTGCGTTCGGGCATCACGAATATGTTCTCGAACGTCGGCGACGTGTACACGGCGGCCAACGAACTGCTGCAGCTCAAGATCACGGATGCCGTGTCGGACCTCATGCGGGTCGTGATCAATACGATCTGGGGGGTCGGCGGTCTGTTCGACGTCGCCTCGGTGGTCAACCTGCCCAAGCATTCGGAAGACTTCGGCCTGACGCTTGGCCACTACGGCGTGCCTGCGGGTCCGTACCTCGTGCTGCCGCTGCTTGGACCGAGCGATGTGCGCGATGGGCTGGGTACGATTGTTGACTTCGAACTCGACCCGACGTCGTATATCAACCCGGTCAGCATCCGCAACTACATTTTCGTGGTACGCCTGATCAACACCCGGGCGAACCTGCTGGGCGCGAGCGACCTGCTCTCGAACGCCGCGCTCGACAAGTATTCGTTCGTGCGTGACGCCTATGTCCAGCGTCGTGCGTATCTGCTGCACGGCTCAAGCGGCAACGGTGCACCGCTGCCGAGCTATGACGATGTCGGCCCGACCGATGGCGTGGGCGCAGCCGTTGCGTCACCGGCGGCCGGTGCAGGCGGGCTGGGCACGGCAGGTGCTGCAGCTACCGCGCTGCCGGCGTCTGCCCCTGGCGGCGCTTCGGCGGCCGAGGGTGCCCCAGCAGGTGCGGCGGGCGGTGAGTCGGCGCAACCGAGCCAGGCCGAACCGGCTGCTGCTGCGGCGCCCGCTTCGGGGGCTTCCGGTGCGATCGTCGTGGCGCCTGCCGCCCCGGCGCCTGCTGCCGTGTCGCCGACTGCCCCGTTGACCGTGCCGCCCGCGGTCTCGCCTGCCAATGCGGCAAGCGAGCCGGTCGATACGGCAGTGCCGGGTGCGCAGATGGTGCCACCGACCTTGTATTTCGCTCCGTCGTTCCATCTGAGGTAACGCCCGGATACGTATTCGAACAGCTTGCAACCCCTGGGGGCTGAACTCGATGAGAGACTCAGCCTCCAAGCTTCACCCGAGTCTGACCAAAAAAACTGTGGGAACCCTGCGATGAAGAAGCCTTTCTGGATTTCGATGTTGGTGCTGGCGATGACGTTTGGCGGCGTCGCCGAAGCACAAGCTCAGGCGATTGACGCCAGTACCCCCGACGGTCTGATCAAAGGCCTGACCGCCGAAGTGATGGCCAGCGCCAAGAGCGATACCGGGATTCAAACCGGCAACCTCGATCACATCACGGAACTCGTCAACGACAAGATCCTTCCCTACACGGATTTCGAGCGCACCACGCGCCTTGCGATGGGCCGCAACTGGCCCAAGGCGACGCCTGATCAGCAAAAGCAGATTGTCGAGCAGTTCAAGCGCCTGCTGATCCGCACCTACTCGGGCGCGATCGCGCAGATCCGCGACCAGCAGGTGCAGTTCCAGCCGATGCGCGGCGCGACCGATACCGATGCTGTCGTGCGTACCCAGGTGATCAACCAGGGCCAGGCTATCGAGCTCGACTACCGGCTCGAGAAGACGCCGGGTGGCTGGAAGATCTATGACATTAACGTGCTCGGCGCGTGGCTGATCCAGGCCTACCAGCAGCAGTTCAACGAGAAGATCTCGCAAAGCGGGATCGACGGCCTGCTCGATTTCCTCACGCATCACAATGCCAGCAACGGCGGCCAGTCCTGAGCGTGGCGCTCGCGGCATTGACCCGGGGCACGGCGTGAACGCCGTTTTCCCGGCGCCTTCGACGACTCCAGAGCTCGGCTGATGACACTTGTGACGATGTTCGAAACTGGCGGCACGCTGACCTTCGACACGGCGACCGCCGTGCTCGCAGCGGGGCTGGCGCGGATCGAGGCGGGCGCGACGCGTGTAGACTGCGCGCCGCTCGAGCGCTTCGATTCGTCGGCCCTTGCCGTCCTGCTGGCCTGGCGTCGCGCGGCACGCGCACGGCGCGTCGAACTGCAGATCAGCCACTTGCCCGCCGGTCTGGTCAGTCTGGCCGAGGCCTATGGCGTGAGCTCGCTGCTGGACGCCAACGCTGGCGCTCCCGCCTGAACCTGCGATGCGCGCGCGACCGACGGCGCGCCCCTGTCTGCGCTGTTGTTTTCCGGGAATCGCATGGCACGGGTTTGTCCGGTGGCCGGTGCGCGCCGCGACTTCGCCTATAATCAAGCGTTTTCCGTTTCCCCAAGGCGCCCGCATCGCGTCTGGCACCCCTGTCGCGGCCTCTGTAGGGCCGGCGAGTCGTCATGTCAGCCATCGAAATACGTAACGTCAAGAAGCGCTATAAAGAGCTGCAAGCGCTCAAGGGCGTGAACCTGAGTGTCGAGTCCGGCGAGTTTTTTGGCCTGCTCGGCCCCAACGGTGCAGGCAAAACCACCCTGATCAGTATCCTGGCGGGCCTCGCGCGCGCGGACGAAGGGCATATCCTCGTCCAGGGCCACGATGTCGTCACCGACTTCCAGGCCGCGCGCCGCGCGCTTGGCGTGGTGCCGCAGGAACTCGTGTTCGATCCGTTCTTCACCGTGCGCGAGACGCTGCGCATCCAGTCTGGCTACTACGGGCTGCGCAAGAACGACGACTGGATCGACGAGATCATGGCCAACCTCGACCTGACCGAGAAAGCTGACGTGAACACACGGGCGCTGTCGGGTGGCATGAAGCGCCGCGTGCTCGTCGCGCAGGCACTCGTGCACAAGCCGCCGGTCATCGTGCTCGACGAGCCGACCGCAGGGGTTGACGTCGAATTGCGCCAGGGCCTCTGGAAATTTATCTCCCGCCTGAACCGCGAAGGTCACACGATCGTACTGACCACCCACTATCTCGAAGAAGCCGAACAACTCTGCACCCGCATTGCGATGCTACGGCGCGGTGAAATCGTCGCGCTCGAACCGACCCAGGACTTGCTGCGGCGATTCTCGGCGATGCAGCTTTCGCTGCGCTTCGCAAGCGGCGTCCTGCCGCCCGAGCTGCGCGCGCTCGAGACCGATGTGCCTCCCGCCGATGCGCGGCACCACTTGCTGCGGCTGAACAGCTACGACGAAGTCGAATCGATTCTTGCGCAATGTCGCGCGGCGGGCTGCACCTTCGAAGAGATTGAGATCCGCAAGGCCGATCTCGAAGATGTGTTCGTCCAGATCATGCATGACCCCGTCGTGGTGGAGGGCCTCGCATGAGCGGTTTCCAGACGCTGTTTTACAAGGAAATCCTGCGTTTCTGGAAAGTCGCGTTCCAGACCGTCGCCGCCCCGATCGTGACGGCGCTGCTCTATCTGGCCATCTTCGGCCATGCCTTGCAGACGCATGTGAATGTCTACCCGGGCGTGATGTACACGAGCTTCCTGATCCCGGGTCTCGTGATGATGAGCGTGCTGCAAAACGCGTTCGCGAATTCGTCGTCGTCGCTGATCCAGTCGAAGATCACCGGCAACCTCGTCTTCGTGTTGCTCACGCCGCTTTCGCACTGGGAGATGTTCTCGGCCTACGTGCTCGCGGCGACCGTGCGCGGCATCGCAGTCGGCTTCGGCGTATTTATCGTGACGATCTGGTTTGTGCCGATCACGTTCGCCGCGCCGCTGTTCATCATCGCGTTCGGCGCGCTTGGCGCTGCCTTGTTGGCCACGCTTGGCCTGGTCGCGGGGATCTGGGCGCAGAAGTTCGACCAGCTCGCGACGTTCCAGAATTTCCTGATCATGCCGCTGACTTTTCTGTCGGGCGTGTTCTATTCAACCCATTCCCTGCCGCCGACCTGGCGCGCGATCTCGCAACTGAACCCGTTTTTCTACATGATCGACGGGTTCCGCTACGGCTTCTTTGGTGTAGCCGATGTTGACCCGTGGCTGAGTCTCGCGATCGTCGGCGGCTTTTTGATCATCGTCGCCGCGTTTGCCGTGTCGATGCTCAAGCGCGGCTACAAGCTGCGCTATTGAAAGGATTCTCCATGTTGCCGACCCCGGAAGACATCAAGCAATACATCGCCTCGGGCCTCGCCTGCGAACATCTCGCAGTCGAGGGCGATGGCCAGCATTTCTACGCGACCATCGTCAGCGATGCGTTCGACGGCAAGCGCCCGATCCAGCGACATCAGTTGGTCTACGCGGCCCTCGGTGATCGCATGAAGGAAGAAATCCACGCGCTCAGCATGAAGACGCTCACGCCCGACGAGTGGCGCAAGGCCTCATAAAGCACATACTGACCGGCGGCGGTTTCCCGATACCCGGGGCCTCGCGATGGATGAGGCATGACCGTGCCGGCAGTCGAACCAGCAGTAATTTGGGAACGGTTTTGCGAAGCAAAGAAATGAGTCAGGACGCAGGCAACGAAGCAAGCGGCAGAGCCGGCGGCACGCAACAAGCCGGCATCTTTCAGAACCATTCGTCCACGAAGGAAATCATGGACAAACTCGTGATTCAGGGCGGTCGCCGACTTTCCGGCGAGATCACCGTCTCGGGTGCAAAGAACGCGGCGCTGCCGATTCTCTGCGCAAGCTTGTTAACGGCCGACACGGTGGCCCTGTCGAACGTGCCGAACTTGCAGGACGTGCGAACGATCCTCAAGCTGCTCAGCCAGATGGGCGTGCGCGCGACGATGGACGGTCATGAAGTGACGCTCGACGGCAGCCAGGTCGACAACCCGGTCGCGCCGTATGAGCTCGTCAAGACGATGCGCGCCTCGATCCTCGTGCTGGGCCCGCTACTGGCGCGCTTCGGCTATGCGAAGGTGTCGCTGCCCGGCGGCTGCGCGATCGGCGCACGGCCGGTCGACCAGCACATCAAGGGGCTGCAGGCGATGGGCGCCGAGATTTCGATCGAGCACGGCTTTATCGAAGCGCGGGTCAAGCGCCTCAAGGGCAATGTGATCGTGACGGACATGATCACGGTGACCGGCACCGAGAACTTGCTGATGGCCGCGACGCTCGCCGAGGGCGAGACGGTGCTCGAGAACGCCGCACGCGAACCCGAAGTGACCGACCTCGCGCATCTGCTGGTTTCGATGGGCGCGAAGATCGAAGGCATCGGCACGAACCGGCTCGTCGTGCAGGGCGTCGAACGCCTGCATGGCGCCAGCCATCGCGTGATCCCCGACCGTATCGAAGCGGGCACCTTCCTGTGCGCGGTGGCGGCGGCAGGCGGTGATGTGACGCTGCGCAACGTCAAGCCGGGGCAACTCGATGCGGTACTCGACAAGCTGCGTGAAGCCGGTGTCGAACTGCTGTGCGGCGACGACACGATTCGCGTGAAGATGACGCGCCGGCCGACGGCTGTGAGCTTCCGGACTTCGGAATATCCGTCGTTTCCGACGGACATGCAGGCGCAGTTCATGGCGCTCAACAGCATCGCGGACGGCGCCTCGCGTGTCGTCGAGACGATTTTCGAAAACCGTTTCATGCACGTGCAGGAGCTCAACCGGCTCGGCGCGAACATCACGATCGACGGACATACCGCGCTGGTCGCGGGGGTCGAACGGCTGTCGGGCGCGAAGGTCATGGCGACCGACTTGCGCGCATCGGCGAGCCTCGTGATCGCAGGCCTGGTCGCAACGGGCGAGACACTGATCGACCGGATCTATCACCTCGACCGCGGTTATGACCGGGTCGAAACGAAGCTGTCGGCGGTCGGTGCGGATGTCCGCCGCATCGATGGGCAGCGGGCAGCGGTTGACGTCGATGAAGCCGAAGCGCTCGAAGCAGGAGCGGGCGGTCGTTCGTCGGATGACGAATCACACGGCTCGCACACCAATGGAGTTAATGGCTTCAACGGTGTGAACGGTGTGAACGGCATCAATGGCGCCCACCCCGCTCATGCGGAGAAGGGTGGGATCCAGGCGCCGCACGTGACGCCGGGCGACAAGCCGACGGGATTCGTGCAATGACACAAGCGCAGGCGCCGCTGACTCTCGCGCTGTCGAAGGGGCGCATTTTCGACGAGACGCTGCCGCTGCTCGCGGCCGCGGGTATCGAGGTCACCGAAGACCCGGAGACGTCGCGCAAGCTGATTCTGCCGACGACGAACCCGAATCTGCGCGTGATCATCGTGCGCGCGACCGACGTGCCGACCTATGTCGAATACGGCGCGGCCGATTTCGGCGTGGCGGGCAAGGATGTGCTGCTCGAGCACGGCGGTGGGGGGCTTTACCAACCGCTCGATCTCGATATCGCCTGCTGCCGGATGTCGGTGGCGGTCTCGAGCGGTTTCGACTACGCGAGCGCCGTGCGCCAGGGCGCACGCCTGCGGGTGGCGACCAAGTATGTACAGACCGCGCGCGAACACTTCGCCTCGAAAGGCGTGCACGTCGACCTGATCAAGCTGTATGGGTCGATGGAGCTGGCCCCGCTGGTCGGCCTGGCCGACGCGATTGTCGACTTGGTGAGTTCGGGCGGCACGCTGCGCGCGAACAACCTCGTTGAAGTCGAGCAAATTATGGCAATCAGTTCGCGACTGGTGGTCAACCAGGCGGCGCTCAAGCTCAAGCGCCACGCGCTCAAGCCGATTCTCGACGCGTTCGAGCGCGCCGTCGCGCCAGCCGCGCAGGCGAGCTAGCAACGGCAGCCGTACCCCGGCGAGCTCGCGAGGAAGTCACCCATCGAAGTAGGGCACAGAAGGAACGCGCCGGCGTGGCCGGGCGATCGGAAAGGACAACCAGATGTCGATCAAGATTCGCCAACTCGATTCCAGCCAGGCCAACTTCAAGACAGCCTTACGGGCTGTCCTTGCGTTCGAGGCCAGTGAGGACGCGGCGATCGAAACGTCGGTCGCGCAGATTCTCGCCGACGTGAAGCGTCGCGGCGACGAGGCCGTACTCGAATATACGAAGCGCTATGACCGCCTCGATGCTGCTTCAATGAGCGCCCTCGAAATGCCAAGAGCGCGGCTCGAAGCGGCGCTCGAAGGCCTCGCGCCGAAGCGTCGTGCGGCGCTCGAATGCGCAGCCGCACGTGTGCGCGCCTATCACGAGAAGCAAAAGCTCGAGTGCGGCACCCATAGCTGGCAGTACACCGAATCGGACGGGACGGTGCTGGGGCAGAAGGTCAATCCGCTCGATCGCGTCGGCATCTATGTGCCGGGCGGCAAGGCCGCCTATCCTTCGTCCGTGCTGATGAATGCGATTCCCGCCAATGTCGCGGGCGTCAAGGAAATCATCATGGTGGTGCCGACGCCCGACGGCGTGCAGAACGAGCTCGTGCTCGCGGCTGCGCTGATCGGGGGCGTTGATCGCGTCTTCACGGTGGGAGGCGCCCAGGCAGTCGGCGCTCTGGCCTACGGCACGGCGAGCGTGCCGGCCGTCGACAAGATCGTCGGTCCCGGCAATGCGTACGTGGCAGCGGCCAAGCGTCGCGTGTTCGGCGTGGTGGGCATCGACATGATCGCCGGCCCTTCTGAAATCCTCGTGATCTGCGACGGCACGACCGATCCCGAATGGGTCGCGATGGATCTGTTCTCGCAGGCCGAGCACGACGAGCTCGCGCAATCGATCTTGCTGTGCCCGGACGCCGCTTTTCTCGCCCGCGTGCAACAAGCGGTTGACGCGATGCTGCCCGACATGCCGCGGCGCGATGTGATCCGCGCGTCGCTGGAAGGGCGCGGCGCGTTCATCAAGGTTCGCGACATGGCTGAGGCGTGCGCGATCGCCAACGACATTGCTCCTGAACACCTCGAGATCTCGGCGCTCGACGCGCAGACCTGGGGCCAACTGATTCGCCACGCGGGCGCGATCTTCCTCGGCCGCTTCAGCAGCGAAAGCCTTGGCGACTACTGCGCGGGCCCGAATCACGTACTGCCGACGTCGCGTACCGCACGGTTTTCGTCGCCGCTCGGTGTCTATGATTTCATCAAGCGTTCGAGCATGATCGAAATCAGTCAGGAAGGCGCGCAAACCCTCGGCGAAATCGCCGCTGAACTCGCCTATGGTGAAGGTTTGCAGGCGCATGCGCGCAGTGCCGAACTTCGGATGAAATAACGCAGGGCGGACAAGGTCGCGGCTGAGCCGCACCCGTCGCACCGCCGCCTCGTCGGCATCCGCCTCTTGCAGCCCATTAAAAAAAGCGTTGAACGCCAACATGAATCGCACGCTGCACACGATCGTCCGCCCCGAAATTCTTGCGATGACGAGCTACCCGGTTGCCGACGCGTCCGGCCTGATCAAGCTCGACGCGATGGAAAATCCGTATCCGCTGCCGACCGCGCTTGCTGCGCAACTCGGCGAGCGCCTTGCCGCCGTCGCGCTCAATCGCTATCCGGCGCCGCGTCCGGCCGCGCTAATCGACAAGCTGCGTAGCCGCATGGACGTGCCCGCGGGCTTTGACGTGCTGCTCGGCAACGGCTCCGACGAGTTGATCTCGATCATCTCGCTTGCGCTGGCCAAACCCGGCGCCGTTGCGCTGGCGCCGGTGCCGGGCTTCGTCATGTACGAGCTGTCGGCGCGTTTTGCGCAACTCGGCTTTGTCGGTGTGCCGCTCGGGCGGGATTTTGCGCTCGATGTCGATCTGATGCTGGCTGCCATCGCGCAACACAAACCCGCCCTGATCTACCTCGCCTACCCGAACAACCCGACCGGCAACCTGTTCGACGAAGCCGCGATGGAACAGGTGATCGCCGCCGCGCGGGACTCGCTGATCGTGATCGACGAAGCGTATTTCCCGTTCGCGCAACGCAGCTGGATGTCGCGTCTGCCCGAGTTCGACAATGTCGTGGTGATGCGCACGGTTTCGAAGCTCGGCCTCGCGGGGGTCCGCCTCGGGTATCTGGCGGGCAGCCCCGACTGGATCGCCGAGCTCGACAAAGTGCGGCCGCCGTACAACGTCAACGTGCTGACCCAGGCCACCGTCGAGTTTCTGCTCGACCACCTCGAGGTGCTCGATGCCCAGGCAGCCGTCCTGCGCGCCGAACGCGAGAAGCTGATCGTCGCGCTGCGTACGCTGCCCGGTATCGAACTGTTTCCGGCAGCGGGCAATTTCGTGCTCACGCGTGTCGCCGATGCGCCAGGTGTGTTCGAAACCCTGCTGACCAAGCGGGTGCTGGTGAAAAACGTGAGTAAAATGCACCCACAACTCGCCAATTGCCTGCGCCTGACGGTCGGTACCCCTGAAGAGAATGCGCAGATGCTTGCTGCATTGACCGTCGCGCTCCAGGCCTGAGGCCGCCGTCCCCCACCCCGAGTCAGGAAAGACCCATGCGTACAGCGGAAGTCGTTCGCAATACCAGCGAAACGCAGATCCGTGTGAAGATCAACCTCGACGGCACCGGCGTGCAGAAGCTCGCCACGGGCGTGCCGTTCCTTGATCACATGCTCGACCAGATCGCCCGTCATGGCATGGTCGACCTCGAAGTCGAAGCGCACGGGGATCTTCAGATCGACGACCACCATACGGTCGAAGACGTTGGTATCACGCTGGGTCAGGCCGTCGCGCAGGCGCTCGGCGACAAGAAGGGCGTGCGTCGCTACGGGCATGCCTATGTGCCGCTCGACGAGGCGCTCACGCGGGTCGTGATCGACCTCTCGGGCCGGCCGGGTCTCGAATTCCACATTCCTTTTACGCGCGCCCGGATCGGCACCTTCGACGTCGACCTGACGATCGAGTTCTTCCGCGGCTTCGTCAATCACGCAGCGGCCACCTTGCATATCGACAATCTGCGCGGCATCAACGCGCACCATCAGGTCGAGACCGCCTTCAAGGCCTTTGGCCGGGCATTGCGCATGGCGGTCGAGTTCGATGAGCGCGCTGCCGGGCAGGTGCCGTCGACCAAGGGCAACCTCGTAGGTTGAGTCCGGTCCGGCCTATCGCCGTACCGCACATGCATGACTGAGAGCACGATGGGCAGGACCGAGAGCGCGTTTGCCGATGGATGTCGGCGAACGTAGTCCGGGCACCAGGTGCGGCGTGTTGCCGCCGCGCGCACTGAGTTGTACCGCGCTGCGTGCGACACTGCGCCTGAACGCCACCGATACGCCAGACGCCACCGAGACGCTGACCCGACCGCGCAATGGACTTACTCAAGTCGTTTATCTCTTTGCTTGCGCTGATCAACCCGATCGGCGCGATTCCGATTTTTTTAAGCCTCACGGCCCAGCAGTCCCGTGCCGAAACCCACCGGACTGTGCGGATCGCATCGGTCGCGGTGGTGTTCGTGATCGGCTTCGCGGCGACTATCGGCGAACGCACGATCGCATTCTTCGGTATCTCGATCGGTTCGTTGCAGGTGGGCGGCGGCATCATCATGCTGATGATGGCGATGAACATGATGAGCGCGCGCACGCCGCCGCAACAGGCGACCCAGCAAGAGCAGACCGACGCTGAGCTCAAGGACAATGTGGCCGTGGTGCCGCTCGCGATTCCTTTGCTGACCGGGCCCGGCACGATCAGTACGGTGATCGTCTATGCGGGCCAAGCCGCTCACTGGTATGACCGCCTGCCTTTGCTCGCCGTAGGTGCTGCACTCGGCGCGATCTGTTATGTTGCGCTGCGCGCCGCCGAGCCGATCGCCAATGTGGTCGGGCAGACCGGCATCAATATCGCGACGCGGATCATGGGTCTGATCCTTGCAGCGCTGGCGGTCGAATTTATGGTTAATGGACTGAAATCCCTGTTCCCTGTCTTGAGATGAAAAACTCGATTGCGATTGTCGATTACGGTTCCGGCAACCTGCGTTCGGTCGCCCAGGCGCTGCGCAAGGCGGCGCCCGAGGCCGACGTAGCAGTGGTGACCGACGCGGCCCTGATCCGCGCGGCCGACCGGGTGGTGCTGCCGGGGCAGGGTGCGATGCCCGACTGCATGCGCTCGCTGGAGGCCTCAGGCCTGCTCGAAGCGGTGCTCGAAGCAGCGCGCACCAAGCCGCTGCTCGGCATCTGCGTGGGCGAGCAGATGTTGCTCGACTGGAGTGCGGAAGGCGACACGTCGGGGTTGGGCCTGATCCATGGCACGGTGACGCGCTTCGCGCTCGAGGGTCAGCTGCAGGACGATGGCTCGCGCTTCAAGATTCCGCAGATGGGCTGGAACCGCGTGCGTCAGGCCTCGCCGCATCCGATCTGGCGCGGCATCGCCGACCAGAGCTACTTCTATTTCGTGCACAGCTACTTCGTCACCCCGGCCGATGCGGCCCATACGGCGGGCGAAACGACGTACGGCGGCGTGTTTACCTCGGCGCTCGCGCGGGATAACATTTTCGCGACCCAGTTCCATCCGGAGAAAAGTGCCGACGCGGGGCTGCTCCTCTATCGGAATTTTGTCGAGTGGCAACCTTGAGATATATCGGCCGGATGGCCAGCCCGGTCGTGCGCGGCCCGGTACTTGTACTAAACTAGCGTGACAGCTCGGCCACACCGGCCGCCGTCGCACGTTCCGTAACCCCTTTCACGTACAAATACGATTGCTATGCTGCTCATTCCGGCCATCGACTTAAAAGACGGTCAGTGTGTTCGCTTGAAGCAAGGCGATATGGACCAGGCGACGATCTTCTCCGAAGACCCCGCTGCCATGGCACGTCACTGGGTCAACCAGGGCGCGCGCCGTTTGCATCTGGTCGACCTGAACGGCGCCTTCGCGGGCAAGCCCAAGAACGAATTGGCGATCCGCGCGATCATCGACGAGGTCGGCGACGAAATCCCCGTGCAGCTCGGCGGTGGCATTCGCGACCTCAATACGATCGAACGCTATCTCGACGACGGCCTGTCGTTCGTGATCATCGGCACGGCGGCCGTCAAGAACCCGGGTTTCCTGCAGGATGCGTGCACCGCGTTCGGCGGCCATATCATCGTCGGCCTCGATGCCAAGGACGGCAAGGTCGCCACCGATGGCTGGAGCAAGCTGACCGGGCACGAAGTGCTCGATCTCGCGCGAAAGTTCGAGGATTACGGCTGCGAGTCCATCATCTATACGGACATCGGGCGTGACGGCATGCTCCAGGGCATCAACATCGACGCGACTGTGCGACTGGCTCAATCGGTCAAGATTCCGGTGATCGCCTCGGGTGGACTGTCGAAGATCGGCGACATCGACTTGCTCTGCGAAGTCGAGGAGCACGGTATCGAAGGCGTGATTTGCGGCCGGGCCATCTATGCGGGTGAGCTCGATTTCGCCGCGGCCCAATCGCGTGCGGACGCGCTACGGGAGCCGGGCGCCTGAGTTCATCACGGGCCTTGCCGAGGCCCTTCCCCGGGCAAGCCGGGCCAACCAGGGCCGTCCCCGGCCAGCCGTTAGCCCTGCTGGCGACCGAACCCGACCGATTTGCGCATGCGGGGTCCGCATGCGGTTTCCACTGACATCATGGCTCTCCCCAAACGCATCATCCCGTGTCTCGACGTGACTGCCGGGCGCGTCGTCAAGGGCGTCAACTTCCTCGAGCTGCGCGACGCGGGAGATCCTGTCGAGATCGCCCGCCGGTATGACGGCGAGGGCGCAGACGAACTGACCTTTCTCGATATCACGGCGACCTCCGACGGCCGCGATCTGATTTTGCCGATCATCGAAGCGGTGGCCTCGCAGGTGTTTATCCCTCTGACCGTAGGGGGGGGCGTGCGGGTGGTGGAAGATATCCGCCGCCTGCTCAATGCGGGCGCCGACAAGATCAGCATGAATTCATCGGCCGTCGCGAATCCCCAATTGGTGTTTGATTCCGCAGATAAATACGGCTCGCAATGCATTGTCGTTGCGATCGACGCGAAGCGCGTCTCGGCCGACGGCGAGCCGCCGCGCTGGGAAGTCTTTACCCATGGCGGCCGCAAGAACACGGGCCTCGACGCGATCGAATGGGCGCGCAAGGTAGCGGCGCTCGGCGCAGGGGAAATCCTGCTGACCAGCATGGACCGGGACGGCACCAAATCGGGCTTCGACCTCGGACTGACGCGCGCGGTATCGGACGCTGTGCCGATCCCGGTGATCGCTTCTGGCGGGGTCGGCACGCTTCAGCATCTCGCCGATGGGGTGACCGACGGTCACGCCGACGCCGTGCTTGCGGCAAGCATCTTCCACTATGGCGAACATACGATTCATGCAGCCAAGCAGTTCATGGCCCAGCGTGGCATTGCGGTGAGACTGTAATCATGACGACGGATTGGCTCGACAAAGTACGCTGGGACGCCAACGGCCTGGTGCCGGTGATTGCGCAGGAAGTCGGCAGCAACGATGTGCTGATGTTCGCGTGGATGAACCGCGAGGCGCTGCGCCTGACGATCGAACATCAACGTGCGGTCTACTTTTCGCGCTCGCGCAACAAGCTCTGGTTCAAGGGCGAAGAGTCCGGTCACGTTCAGCATCTGCACGAAGTGCGGCTCGATTGCGACGAGGACGTGGTGCTCCTGAAGGTCGAGCAGGTGTCCGGCATTGCCTGTCACACGGGCCGCCACGCATGCTTCTTCCAGAAATTCGAAGGCACGGCCGAGGCCGGCGAGTGGGTCACCGTCGAGCCGGTACTGCAAGACCCGGAAACGATCTACAAATGAGCGCGCGCGCATGAGCACCCACGATTCGCTGCTGAAACTGGCTGCGGTACTCGAGAGCCGTAAGGGCGGCGACCCGGACAAGTCCTATGCCGCACGCCTGTTCAGCAAGGGCGACGATGCCATTCTGAAAAAAATTGGCGAGGAAGCGACCGAAGTCGTGATGGCCGCGAAGGACGCGCGCCATGGGGGCGGCGACGGAGACGGCGCCAAGCTCGTCGGCGAAGTAGCCGATCTGTGGTTTCATACTCTGGTGCTGCTCGCGCATTTCGACCTGGGGCCGGATGCCGTGATCGCCGAGCTCGAACGCCGGGAAGGCCTCTCGGGTCTCGAGGAAAAGGCTCGGCGGCCGCAGTAGAGCGCAAGTGCAGCAGGAAAACGCGGCGATAGGAACGCGCAGCGACAGGAACGCCCAGAAAAGCGGCACGGCAGGAGGTGCGGCGCTGCTCGGAGAGGTCGGGTGAGAGGCGGGGCCTCATGCGCCAGCCGCCCGGGAGCACAGTTTGAAAAGAACGCGGGAAAGCGATGCACCCGGGTGAACATCGCACGGATAAGCGCTCGCCGAACCGCGCGAGATGATCACGATAATGGTGACCGAACCCTATGAGCCAAGAAAAATGCCTGTTCTGCCGGATCGCTTCCGGAGAACTTCCTAGCAAGAAAGTGTACGAGGATGAGGAGTTTGTTGCTTTTCACGACATTCGTCCGGCTGCACCGCTCCATGTGCTGCTCATCCCGCGTAAACACATTGCGTCGCTGTCCGATCTAAAGCCGGACGATGCGCCGCTGCTTGGTAGAATGATGATGACGGTCGGGAAACTGGCCGAACAGCTTGGTGTGGCCTACACGGGCGGCGAGACGGGCTTCCGGACCGTGTTCAACACAGGGCCGGGGGGCGGGCAGGAGGTCTACCATCTGCACGCTCACATTCTCGCGGGTCCGGGGCCGTGGTCGCGCATGGGCTGAGGGCCGGCGGATAAAACCGGTCTGCAAAGCGCCGGCTGCGAGAACAATGACACGCCACTGACGCGGTGAACCGGTAGAAAGACGTTTGCCTGGGATTTTTGGCCGCGGACTATGCGCGATGCGCCGGACGCTGGTGCATCTGCGGATTCAAGCGCGGATTTAAAGTAAGGGAGAAGATGATGGGCTCATTAAGCATTTGGCACTGGCTGATCGTGCTGTTGATCGTCGCGCTGGTCTTCGGGACCAAGAAGCTGCGCAATATCGGCACTGACCTCGGCGGTGCGGTCAAAGGCTTCAAGGAAGGCATGAAGGACGGCGAGGAAAACGCCGCGATGGCTGAACGCAGCAAGGAATTGCCGCGCGAAACGACGATCGACGTCGACGCCAAAGAGCGCGCCAAGGCGCAAGACTTCCGTTGATCCTCGCCTAGTTTTCATCGATGCTCGATCTCGGTCTTTCCAAGATGGCTCTGATCGGGGTGGTCGCGCTTGTCGTGATCGGCCCTGAGAGACTGCCACGTGTCGCGCGCTTGGCCGGCACCATGCTGGGCCGCGCGCAGCGTTACATCAACGACGTGAAAGCGGAAGTCACGCGGGAGATGGAGCTCGACGAACTCAAGAAGATGAAAACGGGCTTCGAGGACGCCGCGCGCAACGTCGAGACCACCATTCACGACCATGTGCGTGAACAACAGGCCAGCCTGACCGATGCGTGGAATCAGGGCGAATCGGTCACGCCGGGCGCCGATGACGTCAACATCAGTGGCACCCCACTGATCGACGGTTTCAGCAATTTTGGCAGCACACGCTACGGCGCCGGTGCGCCAGCGCCCAAGCGCAAGAACTGGCGCGTCAAGCAGGCGGCGATGCCGAACTGGTACAAGCGTGCAAGTGGCACCCGCACGCGTGTGCAGTCTGGCGCAGCACGCGTGGCGCGGCATACTCCCGCGAGCCTGCGTCGGCCGATACGCTTTCTCTGAGCTTCGCGCCGTCTTTCGCATCCGACCCCCGCCATGCACCATTGCCTGAGCCCTATTGCAACTCAGACCATGCGCGTGCGGCGGGACAGCACATCCGACTTCAGTAAAGAGCCAGCGTGAGCGCACCTCAACCGAATAGCAGCGAGGGCGGCGGACCGCCCGGCGAAGAGACCTTCATCTCCCATCTGGTCGAACTGCGCGACCGCATCATCCGCGCCGGGATTGCCGTGATCGTGGTGTTTATCGGCCTCGTCTACTGGGCGCCGAATATCTTCCATTTGCTCGCCAGGCCGTTGCTTCAGAACCTGCCCAAAGACGGCAAGATGATCGTGACCGATGTCACGGGCTCGTTCTTTGTGCCGATGAAGGTGACGATGATGGTCGCGCTGGTGATCGCGCTGCCTATCGTGCTCTATCAGATCTGGGCGTTTATCGCGCCGGGCCTCTACCAGCATGAGAAAAAGCTGGTGATGCCGCTCGTCAGCAGCAGCTATTTGCTGTTCCTGTGCGGGATGGCGTTTGCCTACTTCGTCGTGTTCCCGACCATCTTTCGCGTGATGGCGCACTACAACGCGCCGCTCGGGGCCGAGATGTCGACGGATATCGACAACTACCTGAGCTTCGCGCTGACGATGTTCCTCTGTTTCGGGGTGACTTTCGAGGTGCCGATCGTGGTGGTGCTGCTGGTCCGTATGGGCATCCTGACGATCGCTAAGCTCAAGCAGATTCGCCCCTACGTCGTGGTCGGCGCCTTTGTGGTCTCGGCCGTCGTGACCCCGCCGGACGTCTTGTCCCAGCTGATTCTGGCGGTGCCGCTCCTGATCCTTTACGAAGCCGGCATCATCGCGGCGCGCCTGATCGTCGGAAAAGACAAACCGAAGATCGTGGATGCGGACAGCCTGAACGACTAAGAGCTCAAGCGCCAGGCGCCAAGCAGCCAACTGGCCAGGCGACCCGGCGACTATTCGACCAAGCAGCCCAAGCGGTCACGCGGCCTAGCGAGAGCGCCGTCTCGGCCGAAGCGTTTCTACTCCGCCGTGCCGCCGCCGTTATCGCTGTTGTTGTCGCTATTGTCGTCGTTGTTATCGTTTCCGCCGCCGTTGCCATTGTCTTCACGGTCAGTGCGCTTCGGCGGGGGTGGCCGCTTGCCGACCACCAGCGAGACGTCGAGTGGCTTGTTCTTGCGGATCAGGTGGACCAGCGCGCTCGTGCCCGGCTTGATCTGCGCGATCACATTGAGCAGCTTGGTCGTATCGTCGATCTTCTCGTCGTCGACGCCGATCAGGATGTCGCCGGGTTTGATCCCCGCCTTGTCGGCCGGGCCGCCTTGCAGCACGCCCGCGACGATCGCCCCACTCTTCTGCTCCAGCCCGAACGATTCTGAGATATCCGGTGTCACGTCCTGCGGTTCAATGCCGATCCAGCCGCGCGTGACCGTGCCGGTTTCGATGATGCTCTCGAGCACCGTGCGCGTGGTCGATACCGGAATCGCAAAGCCGATGCCGAGCGAGCCGCCGCTGCGCGAATAGATTGCCGTATTGATACCGAGCAGGTTACCGTGCACGTCGACGAGCGCGCCGCCCGAATTGCCAGGGTTGATCGCCGCATCGGTCTGGATAAAATTCTCGAACGTGTTGATGCCGAGGTGATTGCGGCCCAGCGCAGAGATGATGCCCATCGTGACGGTCTGACCCACACCGAACGGGTTGCCGATCGCGAGCACGACATCGCCGACTCGCGCCGATTCCATGCGGCCGAGTGTGATGGTCGGCAGATCGGTCAGGTTGATCTTAAGCACCGCGAGGTCCGTTTCCGGATCGGTGCCGATGACCTTTGCGTCGGTTTTGCGGCCATCGGCCAGCGCGACTTCGATCTCATCGGCCCCATCGACCACATGCTGGTTCGTTAGAATGTAACCGTCTGCGCTGACAATCACCCCAGAGCCGAGATTGGAGGCCGCATGGGGTGCCGGCTTGTTCGGCACACCGCCGCCTTCACCGAAGAAGTAGCGAAACAGCGGATCGTTCATGCGCGGGTCGCGCGAGCTCTGGCCAGCAGGCGATGTCCCGGCTTTGCTCGAGAACACATTGACGACCGCCGGCATCGCCTTCTGGGCGCCGTCCGCATACGAGGCCGGTGCATTTCCGGCCCGGCCTGTCAGACCGGGCGCCACTTCCTGCAGCGCGACGATCGGTGCGGCAAGCTGGCGGCCGAACTGACCTTGCCGTTGCAACCAGGTCGGCTTCAACGTCGCGACGATAAACACCAGCGCCAGCAGCACCGTCACCGCTTGTGCAAAGAGCAGCCAAAAGCGTCGAAGCATAGAAAGATCAGAGGCTTATATGGACCGGAATGATTTGGAATTGTATCTGAACAACCTCCTGCAAACCCCGCGCTTTCGGGACTATTGCCCCAACGGACTGCAGGTCCAGGGGCGCCGCCGTGTCGAAAAACTCGCGACCGGTGTCACCGCTTCGCTCGCCTTCGTCGAAGCCGCAATCGAGTGGGGCGCCGATGCATTACTGGTCCATCACGGCTATTTCTGGAAAAACGAGGCTGCGCCGATCGTCGGCCAGAAGCACCGCCGCCTGCGGGCGCTACTCGTCAACGACATCAATCTGTTTGCCTATCACCTGCCGCTCGATTCGCATCCGGAACTCGGCAACAATGCCCAGCTCGGCGAGCGTCTCAACTGGATCCCCGACGGGCGCTTCGGCGAGAACGACATCGGCTGGCTCGCGACCCTGCCCATGCCCGTGACGCTCGAGGGACTCTCCGCCCAGGTTCAGAACGCCCTTGGGCGCACGCCTCTCGTGATCGGCGAGCACGACCGGACCATCCGGCGTGTAGCCTGGTGCACCGGCGCGGCACAGGGCTATTTCGATGCGGCGATTGCGGCAGGCGCTGACGTCTACCTCAGCGGTGAAATTTCCGAGCCGACCACGCATCTCGCACGCGAATCAGGTGTTGCCTACATTGCGGCCGGGCATCACGCGAGCGAGCGCTACGGCGTGCAGGCGGTGGGGTCGCATCTGGCCGATGAGTTTGGCCTCGAGCATCTCTTTATCGATATCGACAATCCTGTTTAATCAAGGCGCTCCGGCCCGACGTTTCGGGGATCACGCTGCCAGTTTGTCACTTGCGGTGTGTAATGATGCTGAAAGCAGTTCGGGCGAGCCTGCAAAAGCCTTTTCCGATCAAAGGCTTGCCGGATTGTTCGTGAAGCACATTGCGAATACCTCCCGTCTAAATTCGATTTTGTCAATGCTTGTAAGCGCCGCCTACAAGCACAGAAAGGGCGTCGCTATAATCTATCGTTGACGGAAAATCCAACCTAGAAGTGGGGCGTGTGATGCGAGACAACGAGAATGGTCGCGTCGACAATGGCCGCCGTACCTGGCTGATTGCGACGTCGGTTGCAGGAGGAGTGGGAGGGGTAGCAACGCTGGTACCGTTTGTAGGGTCATTTGCACCGTCGGAGAAAGCCAAGGCGGCCGGGGCGCCGATCGAAGCCGATATTAGTAACCTCAAGCCTGGCGAAATGATGGTCGTCGCCTGGCGCGGCAAGCCGGTCTGGATCGTCAATCGCACTGAGGCCATGCTCGCCGACGTCGTCAAGGCCGATCCCGAACTCGCCGATCCGCATACGACCAACCCATTTTCAATGCCTTTGCCCGAGTACTGCAATAACGAGTACCGGTCACGCGCCGATCACAAGAACATTCTCGTGTTGGTCGGCATCTGTACCCATCTTGGCTGCTCGCCGAGCCCGCGCTTCAATCCGGGCCCCCAACCGAACCTCCCGAACGACTGGCCCGGCGGCTGGCTCTGCCCCTGCCACGGCTCGACCTTCGATCTCGCTGGCCGCGTGTTCAAGAACAAACCCGCGCCGCAGAACCTCGACGTACCGCCGTACATGTTCGCCAACGAGACGACGCTGGTGATCGGCAAAGACGAAAAAGGGGAGGCGTAATCATGGCTGCAGAGAAAGAAGTCGACACCACCGGCCTCTTAGGCTGGATCGATCGCCGCTTTCCACTCACTTCGCTCTGGAAAGCCCATCTGTCCGAGTATTACGCGCCGAAGAACTTCAACTTCTGGTACTTCTTCGGCTCGCTCGCGTTGCTCGTGCTGGTCTTGCAGATCGTCACGGGCATCTTCCTGGTGATGAACTACAAGCCCGATGCGACGCTCGCGTTCGCCTCGGTCGAATACATCATGCGCGACGTTCCCTGGGGCTGGCTCATTCGCTATCTCCACTCGACCGGCGCCTCGATGTTCTTCGTCGTCGTCTACCTGCATATGTTCCGTGGCTTGCTCTACGGCTCCTATCGCAAACCTCGCGAGCTCGTCTGGGTATTCGGCTGTCTGATCTTCCTGTGCCTGATGGCCGAGGCGTTCTTCGGATATCTGCTGCCCTGGGGTCAGATGTCGTACTGGGGCGCGCAGGTGATCGTGAACCTGTTCTCGGCGATTCCCTTTATCGGTCCGGATCTGTCGCTGTGGATTCGCGGCGACTATGTGGTGAGCGACGTCACGCTGAATCGCTTTTTTGCCTTCCACGTCATCGCCATTCCGCTGGTGCTCCTGGCACTCGTAGTCGCACACATCATTGCGCTGCACGAAGTCGGATCGAACAATCCGGACGGCATCGAGATCAAGGAGAAGAAGGACGCCAACGGCAAGCCGCTCGACGGCATCCCGTTCCACCCTTTTTACTCAGTGCACGATTTCATGGGTGTCTCGGTGTTTCTGTTCATTTTCTGCGCGATTGTGTTTTTTGCGCCGGAAATGGGCGGCTATTTCCTGGAAGCGAATAACTTCATTCCGGCCGATTCGCTCAAAACCCCGCCGGAAATCGCGCCTGTCTGGTACTTCACTGCTTTTTACGCGATGCTTCGCGCGATTACGGAGTACTTCAAGATCGTGCTCGAAGTCGTGGCCGGGCTGCTTGCCGTGCTCGGTTTGATCAAGGCGCGCACCGTCAAGTGGAAACTCGGTTGCGTCGTGATTGCCGCGGTCGTAATTGGCGTGATGCTGGTCACCCAAGCCAAGTTTTGGGGGGTGCTCGTGATGGGCGGGGCCGTCGTGACGCTGTTCTTCCTGCCCTGGCTCGATCACAGTCCGGTTAAGTCGATCCGCTACCGACCGTTCTTCCACAAGGTTTTCTACGGCATTTTCGTCATTGTTTTTCTGACGCTGGCCTTCCTTGGGACCAAACCGCCCACCCCGACCGGGACACTGATCGCGCAGATCGGGACCCTGCTGTATTTCGGATTTTTCTGGGGCATGCCGTTCTGGACCCGGCTGGGCACCTTCAAGCCCGTGCCGGATCGCGTGACTTTCAAACCTCACTGAACGCCAGCCAAACAGGGACTTCCGAATGAAAAAGCTTCTTTCGATCCTTGCGATGCTCGGCGCCACGGTGCTGAGCATGCAAGTCTTCGCCGACGAGGTCACCCTCGACCAGGCGCCGGACCGGGCCGCCGACCTTGTGTCGCTTCAGCGGGGCGCGCGGCTTTTTGTCAATTATTGCCTTAATTGCCATAGCGCGACCGCCATGCGGTACACCCGGCTGCACGACATCGGGCTAACGGACAAGCAAATTGAGGATAATCTGCTTTTCGCCACGGACAAGGTCGGCAACCCGATGACCGTTGCCATGCGGCCGGCTGACGCCAAGGAATGGTTCGGGGTGGCGCCGCCCGACCTCAGCGTCGAGGCCCGGGCGCGGGGCGGGGACTGGATCTACACCTACCTCAGGTCTTTCTACCAGGACGATACGCGGCCGACCGGCTGGAACAATGCCGTGTTCCCGAATGTCGGGATGCCACACGTACTTTGGCAGCTGCAGGGCGTCCGAACCCCGAAGTTTGAGGATTCGACTGACGAAAGTGGAGTGACCGAACACCGAATTATTGGATTTCAGCAAGTCACTCCCGGTACTATGTCGGCCAACGACTATGACGACGCGGTCGCGGACCTCACGTCGTACCTGGTCTGGATGGCGGAGCCCGCGGCCAAGGAGCGCAAGCAGATCGGGGCGTGGGTCCTGCTGTTCCTGGGTTTGCTGAGCTTTTTCGCGTGGCGATTGAACGCCGCCTATTGGAAAGACATCAAATAACATCACGTTGATTTGATGTGGGGCTAGCGAAAAAGAGCGCGCCAAGGGGCGCACTCCGCATCGCTAGCCCTTCGGCTTTTTGAGGAAACTAAAAAATGATGGTTCTGTATTCAGGCACGACCTGCCCGTTTTCCCAGCGCTGCCGGCTGGTGTTGTTTGAAAAGGGGATGGATTTCGAAATTCGCGACGTCGACTTGTTCAACAAGCCCGAAGACATCGCCGTGATGAATCCGTATGGCCAAGTGCCGATTCTCGTCGAACGGGACCTGATCCTGTACGAGTCGAACATCATCAACGAGTACATCGACGAGCGTTTCCCCCACCCGCAACTGATGCCGGCCGACCCGGTTCAGCGCGCGCGTGCGCGGCTGTTCCTGCTGAACTTCGAAAAAGAGCTGTTCGTGCATGTCGGCACCCTTGAAAACGAAAAGGGTAAGGCTGCGGAGAAGACCCACGAAAAAGCACGTATCGCCATTCGTGATCGCCTGACCCAGCTCGCTCCGATCTTCGTGAAGAACAAGTACATGCTCGGCGAAGAGTTCTCGATGCTCGACGTCGCGATCGCGCCGTTGCTGTGGCGTCTGGATCACTACGGTATCGAACTGTCGAAGAATGCCGCGCCGCTGATGAAGTATGCGGAACGCATTTTCAGCCGGCCGGCGTATATTGAAGCGCTGACGCCGTCGGAAAAGGTAATGCGGCGGTAACGCAAAGCATGTGTTGACTGCCGGCCCGGGCGCTGCGGGTTTCCGTTTGGGGCGTGCGCGCCTTATCCTAACCTGAACGCGATCTCGCGGATGGGTGGGCAAGTGCGTGGCGAACCACCGGTGAAGCAGGCTTGGACTGGCGACAAGGAATGGGAATGGCAGAAACACCGACCAAGCCGTATTTGTTGCGTGCGCTGTACGAATGGTGCACCGACAACGGCTATACGCCGCACCTCGCCGTGCGCGTAGATGACCGCACCCGCGTACCGCGCGAATTCGTGCGAGACGGCGAGATCGTGTTGAACATCAGCTTCGACGCGACCAGCGGGCTCAAGATGGGCAATGAGTGGATCGACTTCAACGCCCGATTTTCGGGGAAGTCGCATCATATCGAGGTGCAGATCTCCAACGTTCTCGCGATTTATGCGCGCGAGAACGGCCAGGGCATGGCCTTCCCGGTCGAAGAGCAGCGCGTCGACGATGACGACGATTCCATGGGCGGAGACGATGAATTGTCTGCGCAGACGGGCGAGCTCGAGCGACTCGATGATGGTGGTCGCGGCGGTAACGTCGCGGGGATGCCCGGCTCGGGCGGCGTGAGTTCTGCGCCGTCGCTGGTGCCCTCGCTGGGTAGCGCCGGATCGGACGATCGGTGGACGGCGGTATCCGGCAGCGATGGGGGTGCACCGCCTCCGCCGAGCGGCGACGCTGAAAGTGTGACGGTGAAGTCTGGCGACGATTCGCCTGACGACTCACCAAACAAAGGCGGCCGCGGCCACCTCAAGATCATCAAATGAAGTAGAATTCCGTGCTTCGCCGGCTTAGCTCATCTGGTAGAGCAGTTGATTTGTAATCATCAGGTGGTCGGTTCGAGTCCGGCAGCCGGCACCAGTTTTGTGATGGATCAAAAAAGCCCCGTGGCAGCGCTTGCTGCCACGGGGCTTTTGCTTTTTGGGCGCAGAGATGCGCTGCCGACACCCTCCGCCAATCCGGGTCTACTTGCCTTTCCGACCGCAGCGCACTTGCAGATCGAAGCATGATTGACAACGAGCGTAGCCCAAAAACGGCACAACCTCGGCCGGAAACTCCTCTTGGTAGGTACCGAGGCCGAGTCCTCTGGCTGCTCCTTTTGCGGCCCGACGAGGCTTACCGTTTCCGCGAAACTGCCGGGACTTACTGGGATGGAGCCTGGCATCCGTCGCTCCAAGTCGTGGACGACACGCCTACTAGCTGCCGAGCGAAATCGGCCCGTTTTCATTGTGTTGCCGCAAAAGTGAAAAAGCTCTGTAGCGCGTTTAGCGTTACAGAGCTTTTTAATTACACGTGCTGCGCTTCTTCAGATTTCGTGCGCGCGTCGCACGCGAGGAATCAACTACGCTTGAGTTTAATCACGCGAGAAATCTGCTGAGGCCTGAAACTGCTGTCTTTAGCATAAGGCGCGCAGTCCAGCGGCGTCGTAAAAGATTCGGCGACGGAATATTCGCCGACAAAGCGCAGCTTGCCCGCACCCTGTTCAATGAAGACGGGGATTTTCCCCTCCTGTTTGGACAAGGTCCGCCCGGCCGCTCGGGCCGAGGCGGTGCTGTTGCAGAGCACAACCTCCGGCGCTTGCGGGTTGAGGTCCTGTCGCAGGCAAGCCGCGACCACTCGTCCCTGCTTGGTCGGCAAAAAAGCCTGTTTATTGCCACCGCACACCACGTGAATATATTCACGGGCGTAATCCTTGCCCATCTCGAACATGATAAATCTCCAGCAAAACATGCAGTACGAAACTGCGACATAATGGCTAGAGAAAATATCCGACTTTCTGTAAAGCATTAATAAATTCGGCAATACGCTAAATCAAAAGCGCGTATCGAGCGGGTTTTAAGTCCGCTTCTTGATGAAATCTCTCAAAGCGATCTGAACAATGGACTCTTCGCCAGAGCCTCCGATCCGTTCGCGCCCGTCAGGAATTTCTCGGTATAGATATCGCGCTCGAACAACTGGCCCTGCATCAACGTCCGGATCGCTGCCTCGATCATGACCGGTGGACCGCACAGGTAGGCCTTGTGACCGCGAAAGTCATTGCCGAAGTGTGCCTTCGCGGCCTCATGCACGAAGCCGCGGTGACCTTGCCAGGCGGTTCCCTCAGGTTCGTGCGACAAGGCGGGCACATAGCTGAAGTTTGGATGTCGCTCGGCAAGATCAAGAAAGAACTCATGGTAATAAAGCTCGTCGCGATTGCGCGCGCCATAGACCAGGATGATCGAGCGCGAGTCCCCCTCCTCAAGCAGGTCGCTCAACATCGACTTCGGGCTCGATAGCCCCGATCCGCCTGCGATAAAGATCACGGGCTGCGGGTCGGACTTGCGCACAAAAAAACGTCCGAACGGCCCACTGAAGCGCAGTGCATGGCCCGGCTTGAGCATATCGTGCAGAAAGCCAGTGCCCTTGCCGCCCGGCACGCGCCGGACGTTCAACTCGATACGGTTCGTCGAGCCCGGCGTCCCTGCCAGCGAAAACGCTCGCGCCGTCGCCTCGCCGGGGATCTCGACATTGACATACTGCCCCGCTTGAAACGCGATGCCATCCCCGTCGAGTTCGACAAAAATCCCCTTGATCGTCGGCGTCAGGTCGACCACCTCGGTCACCCGACCCACATGATCGCGCACCGGGAAATGTCGAGCGTCAAGATCTTCGTCGATATCGGCCTCGATCGTGATATCCGACTGGGCAGTCGCGCAGCAGGCCAGACACTTGCGCTCGTCGCGTTCGAAATCCATCAACGCGAAGGGCGAAGCATTGCCGTGTTCGACTTCGCCATCGAGTACCTGGACCTTGCAGGTCGCGCACAGGCCATGGCAGCAGGCGTGCGGAAGCCAGACACCGGCGCGCATGCATGCGTCGAGGATGGTCTGCTCATCGCCGATCTCGATCGTATGTCCGATTGGCTCGATGGTCAGTTGATAGCTCATGGACTACATCCCTCACTTGTCGTTTGACGCGCCGTTCTAACTGAACGAGCCGTTGATACCGGTCAGACCCGGGGTGCGAAAGCGGACCAGTCCCTTGTGACCGATACCGTTTTCGGCAAGCGTCGCATCGAACTTTGGTGTGAAGCGCTCTCCGGATCGAAACCATTCGATCTTGTCGATCTCGACCCTTGCCCAGTCGGGATGCTGACCGTAGATGCCGGGCAAGATCTGGGTGGCGAGCACGCTGAAGGGGGTCTCGGAGCCAACCGGAATGCAATGGGGAGCGCAAAACATCAGATGGTCTTCCCAGCCAATGAACAACAGGCGCTGACCGTGAAAGTTTTCTTCACGGTCGCGAACCTCGCCACGATAGGGATTGTTGAGTGCAACGACAGTCATGAACGTCTCCTTGTTGAAGGCTGCGTCTCAAGCGGCATTGCCGGTAGACGTTTCGGTGGTGCCCTGACCGCCATGGCTCGGCTTACCCGTCCATCGCAACCAGTTCTTGCGATCGGGTGAGTCCTCAAACTCGTGACCGTCCTGCCCGACATTGATGTGGTAGTACCGCATCACTTCGGCGAGCGGATCGAAATCCGGCGAGGCCGGATTGGCATCGGACTCGAAGCAGTTACCCTGATAGATCTGATGCACAGGCAACCACGACTGCACGTACTTCTCGGGCTCGTTGTCGAAGATGTCTTTGCAGCCGTCGGAACAAAAGTGGTACTTGTTGCCGAGGTAATCGCTCTCGCGATAGCAGATCTTGGTCGGGTCGTCGGGCTCCGTGAAGGCCATCGGGATCTGGCAGAGCTGACACAACATCGGCAGGGTCGGGTTGTAGAAGCGTTTGCCCTCTTGCTGTTGAGCGCGCCAGTACTCCAAACGCGGGCGGTAGAGTTTGTCGAAGGTCTTCGGATATTTGTCGCCGAGCCACTTGAGCTCATCGTCTGACGGAATCCACGTGTGCATCGCTGCAGCATGTGTGTAGTTGTAGAAGATGCCCCACGCTTCATGCGAGATACGGTCTTTCTCTTTAGTTGCGACGTCGTGGTATTTCGGCAGGCGAATACCGTAACGCTCGAGATCGTGAAACAGCGCCCCGCCGTTCTGTTCGAAGTAGGTTTCCCAAGCTTCTTGCCACGACATGATTCGCTTGGGCAGCATGTAGTCCATCATCATCGCGACCAGGGTCAACAGGCGGTAGCCACGCCAGAACCATTTGTCGACCCACTTCTGGATGATCGGCACATTGCCGGGATCTTGCTCGAGCAGAAATTTGACGACTTCAAGCCCGAGCGTCATATGTCGCGACTCGTCTGACTGCGCGGAGAAGCCGAACGTCACGGTCGCCATGTCGCCGTTGAAGGCTGCGCCCGACATGAAGGGCATAAACAGCAGGTTGGTCAGTACATATTCGAACGAGAATGAGATCGCCGTGACGAACTCGAACGGTCCCGCCGTCATCGCGTCCTCGAAATACGACTTGGGCACCGACAGGTACCAAACCCGATCGTGCATATGCTTGAAGTCGTGGAAGCCGTTGAAATACTTGTTGTAGTGGCTGATCGTATGGATCTGCGTCTGCGCGTGCCGCAATTCGTCGATCGCCTGCATCTGGCAGGCAACCCGGGCACCGGCTCCGCGAAAGTTGCGTCCCGCTAGGGCGAAGCCTCGATGTGCGGCGTATTCGAGCGGACTCACTCCGGTCAGGAACAACTTCAGCGCGTTGATATAACGCGGATCGGTCACGTTGAACTGCCCGTTGTTCTGCTGGAAGGCGTCGATGATCGCGTAGAGCTTGCGCTCTTTCTCGCCCTGATATTTCCAGTAGGCGTCCATCGTCAAGCGAAACGGGTCTTCCCATTTGTCCCAGTCGTGGACCTTGATCCCTTCGAATGCGTCGTAGGGAAACACTTTGTCCATCGGCTGATAGGTCGTATCCCAGGCAAGGCCACGGGTCAGCATCGCGTAGTTATCCTTGATGCTGAGTTTTTTCGGCGTGGGGCTGCTCGAGCTCATTGTGATGTCTCCTGTCCGGGTTTCGGGCTGTTCATTTCAGGCTTTCCATTGGAGGATGAATTCGTCGTCGGTCTCTTCGATATTCCCGCCGAGGGAGATCATGTTGATTTGCAGCTCGCGCAAGTCGTAGTCGCGACCGATGCGCGCCTCGATCGATTCGCGCCGAATCACCAGACGCCCGACCGCGTCGATCTTGACCATCGCCGGGAACGCATGAACGACGGCGTGGGGGTTGTCTTCCTCGATGGCTTCGATGATCGGTCGCGAGTCGTCATTTGTCTGGAAGGCGATGAAAACGGAGTCAGCCATGGGTCACCTCGGTGTAGCCTGCACTCGTTGCCTCGGCGAGATTGGATGACGAGACCTCCAGGCCGAGTTTCGCGAGCCGGGCCGTCAATCCTTGTTCGATCTCTTGCAGCGCGTCGGCGGCCGGACCGACCCCGAGCGCTTCGATCGCAAGCGGCTTCAGCGCCTCAAGCACGCGAGGCCGCCATGTTGAAATCCATTGATTCAGCAGGGTGGCGTTGGCTTCGGATTCGGCGGCAGCGGTCTTGATGGTGGCATCGACCCAGCGGCTCGATTCGTCGAACCACGTGATGGCAAACTCGTTGAGCATGCCAAGCCCTGGCCCGTACTGTTGCGTGAAGGCGCGGTCGACGTGGCGATAGACAAGGGGATAGAGCAGTCCGTCGATGACGAGGTTCTGGACGACCAGCGTTTCGAACCAGTCACGCACGACCATCAGGTCTTCAAGGGTGTGGCGCAGGCCCTGCCAGGCGGGTTCGTCCAGCCAGCGTCGCTTGCCCTCGGTTAGTGAGCTGCCCTGGTTGCCGTCGAGCACTAAGCCGATACGCGACAGATACTGCGCGAGCCCCAACCGGTCCATGCTGTGGAACATGGTCGCTTGCGTGATGGCCGTGCCCCAACCGTATCCGGTGATGAAACAGTTGTTGGTATTGGCGCCCCACTCGGCATGTCGCAGCGGCACCATGAAATGGGCGATTTTTGTCTTCGCCTCGTCGGGCAGGTCCGCAAGCAAACCCCGCTTCACGACGAACTCCAGGCTCTTCTCCATCGCGTCCTGCTGTCGGGCGCGCGTGATGGTGTAGGTGCCGTAGTAGTACTGGCGGGGGTCCTTGAACGCATACCAGTCGGCCATACGAATTGCGGTACGTCCCTTGTCGTAGAGTTCGAAATCCGGTTCCCAGAGCGGTCGGTAGTGGAAATTGACCTCGGGCTGGAGTTCAAGCGTCGCTTCCTGGTAGCGCGAAGCGGCCTTGTCCGCACCGAGCCGGCGCGCGATATGGGAGAACGTCTGGCGGATTTGCTGGACGGACGAGGTCTTAATATCGATTTGCATGGATGTGTCTCCGGGGGCGTTGTTCTTTTCAGGTCACTCGGACAGGCCGGGCTGGCCGAAGCGCCATTTCAGTTGTTCGAGGTCGAGCGCCGCGCCTTCTTCAAGGTCCAGGGGGATGGCGTGATTCAGCGCGCAGAACGATTCGTAGTCGGCCTTGGGCATCACGAGTTCGACGTTCAGCGAGGGGTCGCCGATTGCGAAGTCGAATTCGACAAAGCCGTTGTCGAGCAGCGCTCGAAAGCGCACGAAGCATTGGTCGACGTTAAAGGCGCGAGCGGCAGACTTGTGAGGCGGCACGCATTGGGGGGGAGGCTCGGGCGATAGCGAATCGGACGGCAAGATCGGGGCTTGCATGGTGTCTCCGGAGGCGGCAGCTCGTGCTGCCTTGTATGTTTTGATCAATCGCCGCGGCGAGTGCTACCTATATGCAGCCGGCGTGCCAATCGCGGGGCTTCGCGGGGAATGTGGCGTTGCGCCAATCGGCCGATCCCCTCTGCGAAACCGTCTGATGGTCTGGCGTGGCGCGCAGCAGCAAACGGGCAAAGCCGGATCGACCTGGCCGCACTCGATCAAATGATCAAAGAGGCAGGGCAGGGCGCGAGGGGACTTGATCAAATGAACGAGCGCACTCTCCCGGGTCGCGGCGCGGCCGACCAGGCGGCCGTTGCGATTACCGTCAAAGCGTTCGACAAGCGATGGTTGCGGAGCATTGCGCGTCGCAGGCGCATCGCCTATGTTTGGGGCCGTGTAGGGGGACGCACCGTGGCGTCCCCAAATAAGCGGGAGACTCAAGTCATGCATGTTGAGAAAACCAGGACCCCGTCGTGCGACGGGAAAGCCCAGGTCTCTCCGACCAGTGCGGGTGTCGACAGTCTGCGCTACCCGGACATTGCCGACTTGATGTCGAGACTGCACTTCGTCCCTGAGGAGGGCCGCATCTGGCTCGACGACCAGCGCATGGTGCTGATTCATACCGGTGCTGTCGGCGCGATGCGTCGAGAACTTATCGAGAGCCTGGGCATCGATGCGGCACGGGGACTGTTAACGCGGATGGGCTACAACTCAGGCGCGCGGGACGCCGAACTTGCCCGCAAGGTGCGACCTTCGAACTCCGTCACCGAGATGTTTGCCGTCGGCCCGCAATTGCATATGCTTGAAGGGATCACTGCGGTCGAGCCGGTACGCCTCGAAATCGATGTCGAACGCGGCAAATACTACGGCGAGTTCATCTGGAAGCAATGTTCGGAGGACGAGGAACATATCCGCATCTATGGCATCGGTGCCGAACCCGTGTGCTGGACACAGATAGGCTATGCATCGGGTTACACCAGTGTGTTCATGGGGCGGCCCATCCTCTATCGCGAGATTGAATGCCGTGCGCTCGGCCAGCCGCACTGCCGGATCGTCGGAAAGCCTGTGGAGGAATGGGGTGAGACGGCTGCCGACGATCTGCGCTTCATGCAGGCCCAATCGTTCTCACAGGGGCTTTCTGCGAGCGTCGCGCAACGAGCGCCCGAGGTCTCGTCCCCAAGCGCCGCACCGGCGCCGACTGCGTTCGGCGATGACAATATGGTCGGAGCGTCGCCCGGGTTCAATGCCGTCTGTCATATGCTTCGGCGTGTCGCCACGACGCAGGCGACTGTCTTGTTCCTCGGCGAGAGCGGGGTGGGCAAGGAAGTCTGCGCGCGCACGCTTCACCGTATCAGCAACTGTAGCGCCGGCCCTTTCGTTGCAGTCAATTGCGCAGCGATTCCCGAACAGCTGGTGGAGGCCGAGTTATTCGGTGTCGAGAAGGGCGCCTTCACCGACGCCACAAAAAGTCGCGAAGGCCGCTTTGAACGCGCCAACGGTGGGACGCTGTTTCTCGATGAGGTCGGCATCCTGAGCATGACGGCGCAAGGCAAGTTGTTGCGCGCATTGCAGGAGGGTGAAATCGAGCGCGTCGGCGACAGTCAGACACGGCGTGTGAATGTGCGGGTGGTCGCTGCAACCAATCTCGATCTACGCGACGAAATTCGCGCGGGCCGTTTCCGCGAAGACTTGTTCTTCCGGCTCAATGTATTCCCGATTACCGTGCCGTCTTTGCGTGAGCGGCGCGAAGACGTGCCGGTGCTGCTCAACCATATGTTGCGCAAGTATGGTCAACGCCATGGTCGTGTCGTTACCGGGTTCACGGGTCGCGCACTCGATGCGTTGCTGTCGTATGACTGGCCCGGCAACATCCGGGAAATGGAAAATATTGTCGAACGAGGCGTCATTCTGGCGCCGGATCGGGGCGCCATCGACATCAGCCATCTATTCACTAGCGGTGAGCAGATCAATACGGCCTTGTTCGGTATCGGCACGGACGGTTCGCTGATGGCGTCAAAGATGCTCGATAGAGACCAGGCGGGGGCGGCCGACGGCGAAATCGATCGAGTGACGCGGAAGGTCAACCATCTCCTGCTTGGACTCGGCGACGAGCAGGCGTCGACCTCGCTCGACGACATCGAAACGGCACTCCTCAAGAGTGCCGTGCAACGGGCGCAAGGCAATCTGTCGGCCGCCGCGCGCACGCTGGGCATCACGCGCGCTCAACTGGTGTATCGGCTCAAAAGCCGGGGCCTGCGAATCTGAGGGGATTCGCCGCCATGGGCACCCCCTCTTCAAACCCGTTAAAATCCTCCTGTCTGGCGCACCCCGAGCGCCCACTCTCCGTAGAAAGCCATGCTCCGTCTTAGCGAAGTCAAACTCCCGCTCGATCATCCCCAGTCCGATCTGGACACCGCTGTGCTCGCCCGTCTCGAAGAAATCGGTGTCAAACCCGACGAGATGATCGGCTATACGGTCTTCCGCCGCGCCCATGACGCGCGCAAGCGGACCGACATCAAGCTCACCTATATCCTCGATGTCGAACTGAGAGACGAGGCGGCGGCCTTCCGGCAGATGCAGGGCAAGCCGCACTACAGCGTCACGCCGGACATGAAGTATCACTTCGTGGCGAAAGCGCCGCGCCAGCTTACGGCGCCGCGCCCCGTGGTGATCGGTATGGGCCCCTGTGGCCTGTTTGCCGGCCTGATCCTCGCTCAGATGGGCTTGCGCCCGATCATCCTCGAACGCGGCAAAGCGGTCCGCGAACGGACAAAAGACACGTTTGGTCTGTGGCGAAAGAGTGTCCTCAATCCTGAGTCGAACGTGCAGTTCGGCGAGGGTGGCGCCGGGACGTTTTCGGATGGCAAGCTCTACAGCCAGATCAAGGACCCGCGCCATCTCGGGCGCAAGGTACTCGATGAGTTTGTCCTCGCGGGTGCGCCGGAAGACATTCTTTTTCTGAGTCGCCCCCACATCGGTACCTTCCGCTTGGTCAGCATGGTCGAGAAGATGCGCGCGACGATTCACTCCCTCGGCGGCGAGGTTCGCTTTGAGACGAAGGTCGATGAGATCGAAATCGACCAGGGCAAGCTCCGCGCGCTCAAGCTGTCAAATGGCGAAACGCTGCGCACCAACCATGTTGTGCTCGCGATTGGTCATAGCGCGCGCGACACGTTCGAGATGCTGCACAAGCAAGGTGTCTATATCGAAGCGAAACCGTTTTCGCTCGGGTTTCGGATCGAGCATCCGCAGGGCATGATCGACCGGAGCCGGTTCGGCAAGTTTGCCGGGCATGAACAGTTGGGCGCGGCCGATTACAAGGTGGTCCACCACGCGAACAATGGGCGCGCGGTCTACAGCTTTTGCATGTGCCCTGGTGGCACGGTGGTCGCGGCGGCATCCGAGCCGGGGCGCGTCGTGACCAATGGCATGAGCCAGTACTCACGCGCCGAGCGCAATGCGAACGCGGGCATCGTGGTGGGGATCACGCCGGAAGACTTTCCGGGAGATGCGCTGGCGGGGATCGACTTCCAGCGTAAATGGGAGTCGCGGGCCTTCGAGCTTGGCGGCAGCAACTATTGCGCGCCCGGGCAACTGGTGGGCGATTTTATCGCTGGCCGGCCGTCGACTTCGCTGGGATCGGTGGTGCCCTCCTACAAGCCGGGCGTTACGCCCACGGACCTCAGCACGGCGTTGCCGGACTATGTAGTCGAGGCGATTCGGGAGGCCTTGCCCGAGCTCGACAAGAAGATCGCAGGCTTTGCGATGCACGATGCGGTACTCACGGGTGTCGAGACGCGTACCTCGTCGCCGATCCGGATTCGCCGCAAGGACAACTTCCAGAGCATGAATGTCGAGGGCCTCTACCCCGCGGGTGAAGGCGCGGGCTATGCCGGTGGCATTTATTCGGCCGCCATCGACGGAATCGAAGTGGCCGAGGCGCTCGCGCTCGACCTGCTGGCGTCGCAAGGCGCATAAGGCGCATAAGGCGCATAAGGGCGGCTCGGAGAGCGGCCCCATCGCCCTGGGTGGCCTAGCCCTCGTGCGTGCCTGACGAGCCGCCCGTGCCACCGCCTGAACTGCCCAGGCCTCCCGCACCACCGGACCCGCCGGGTCCACTCGGACGCCGTCGCCGGGTGATGACGGTCGATGACGATTCGTCGCGCGACCGGTCGCGTGCCTGGGGTGGGCGCGAGCCGGTGTCTGGCTGCACGGTTGAGATCGCGCGCTTGTAGATGCCTTGCACGCCGCTCGGCGTGCTCAACATGATCAGATACTGGTCGAATGACTCAATCGTCCCCACCAGGCGGATGCCGTTGATCAGAAAGATCTGGACGCGCTTGCGTTCCTTGCGGAGGCTGTTCAGGACTTCATTCTGCGGGAAACGGTCTTCGGATTCTGTCGACATGGTTGTGGCCGCCGTTTTTTTCGAAGGGTTGGCACGATGCCGCAACCGTCATGCCACGAGGTGGCGCTGAGGCTGTGACGCTCAGATTCAGGTCGATCTGTCGCGGGGCGGAACGAAGCCGTCGGGCTGGCGAATTCGTCCGGAGACACTCCCATCGCGGTTTTTGTCCGGCGGGTCGAGGGGGCTAACCCCCGACTCACGTATCGAGCCTACACCGATTTGCACGGACTGGCCCGTCAACATCAAGTGTTTGAAGACGCGACCGCCCCTCAATCACTCTCCTCGGATAGGGGGTGATAAGGCATCATCTCGCTGGTCTCCGCCTGCCGACTCACGCTGAATGCTCACTGCCATCCTTCTGGCCATCGTCGCGTTTGCCGCGACGAATATCGACAACTTGTTCGTGCTGCTCGCCTTCTTTGCCGAAGCCGATGACAAGCGCCCCGTGGTATCGGGCCAATATCTGGGGTCGATGGCCTTGGTCGCGCTCGCTTGCGGGCTGGCCTCGCTGATGCTCAAGGTGCCGCATGCCTACGTCGGACTGGTGGGCATCATGCCGATCGTCATTGGCATCGGCAAACTGTTGCAAGCGGCGCGGACTCAGTCGGCCCAGGGAAGCGATGAGTCTTTGTCCGGCAGCGAGACGCTGTCGACACCGCGTGCGGCCTCGTCGATCTGGACGGTGGCGGTGGTGGCGATCGCAAATGGTTCGGACAATCTCTCGGCCTATGTGCCGCTGTTCGCGGGACGCCCCACGCAAGATGCGGTCGCGATCATCGCGGTCTTCCTTGTGATGATCGGGCTGTGGTGCGGCTTGGCCAACTGGCTGGTGTCGCATCGGTTGATTGGCAAGCCGATCAGCCGCTACGGACACCTTTTGCTGCCTTGGGTCTTGATCCTGATCGGGATCTCGGTGATCGCCGCCAACGGTACGTTGAAGGCATTCGGCCTGTGAGGTGAGGTGAACACGGCCTGACCCCAGCTATCTATCCAAAGATAGATAGTCTTCCCGACAAGACATAAAATCGAGCATTGCCAAGTCGCGTTCTAACAGTCGGCCAGATTAGACGATCCACATCGCCTAAAACCGCCGAAATCCTTCCCGAATCGGACCGTCTTCCACGCTTGTCGGCCGGCTATATAAATTTCGGCTATCTATTTGAAGGTAGATTTAAGGTCAATTTTGAACAAAAGTGTTGTGCGCTCATGCAACTTGCATCGAGCGCGCAGTTTGTACTACAGAGCCCGGTAGGCCTGCGTCACTTCTTCGAGCCGGGTCTTGACGCCAAATAGTCGGCTGGCGATGACGGCGCCTTGAAACGACGCAAACAGCACGCGGCCGGCCGCTTCGGGACTCCCGCTGACCACCAACGTACCCTGTTTACGCCCTTCGGTCAGCAGTTTGCCAAGCCAGGTTTCGTTGCTCCTGAAGAAGCTTTGTACGGCTTGCCTCACGTGCTCCGGCAGAGAAGCCATATCGGCCGCGAGCATCCCGCATAGACAAATTTGGTCGCCTTCGCCAAGCGCCTTGCTGAACAGTCGCGTGTAGCGATCGAGGCGCAGGTGAGCGGGTTGAGACGGGTCGATCGCATACAGCTCGGCGAGTATCTCGCTGCTGTAGACGTTGACCGCCTCGAACACCAGATCTTCCTTTGACGGAAAGTAATAGTGGATGCTCGAGGTCTTCACGCCAACCAGTTCCGACAGATCCCGGTAACTGAAGCCGTTATAGCCGCGCAGCATGATCAAGGTCTGGGCGTAGTCGAGCAGCTGCTCGCGAATGGTGCGTGTGTGCATGTACCAAACTTTATCTACCTGTAGGTAGAGCATCAAGGACTTCTCTCAAAATAAACCCGGTGATCTGTGTCGCGTTTGGCTGAGGGTAGGGCGAACGGACGAGGGTTGGCCTCATAAAACGCGCGATCGGCTCCACATATGGGCTATGTCGTGAGGCGTGATAGACATCGCGAACACCCGCTGGAGACCCGTGCCGTAAGGGACGATGACATTCAGTGTCACTGTTTCGGACCATTCCTGAATAGCTTTCAAGCTGTGGCAAGTTCTGAGATTTTCTCTAATCGAGGTGTCGCATGAGCGATTTGTGCTTTGACTGAGATTGCTACCTGACGGATGGTGTCCGGCGCTATTCAACCGATAGCGTCCAACTGGAGTCGGCACCTTTCGCAAGAAGGCTGCCTGCGAAAAGGCTGCATGCAAAAGCGCCGCGCATCACGGGCGCCCGTGCATCGGGGAACTGGCCGTCGCGCATCAATATCGCGGCAGCATTCCCGGACGCTCTGTAGGAAGGCTATGTGCGCGCCACGGGACGACCCGTGTGGCGAAGTGGACGTGTTACCCGACATCGATCTTGTGATTGCAGACGATCACCCGGTAGTCCTCGCCGGAATCGAGAAGACCGTAGAGAATTGCCCCGGCTGCCGGGTAGTGGGTGTTGCCCAGTCAGTGGGTGCTCAACGGTGCCAAGTTTGTCGACCCGCGGACCTCGAAGCTGCTGCTCGGGCATAGGTTCGACCGGCAGCGCGATGGCTTCGGCGACGAGCCGTTGACCTTGCGGGAGATGGAAGTCATGCGTCTATTCAAGAGGCATGACGGTCACCGAGATTGTGAATTGCACGCGCCGCAGTCTCAAGACGATCAGTGCGCAGAAGCAAAGTGCGATGAAGAAGCTCGACGCGCGCAGTGACGTCGAACTGGTCCATGCCTTCAAGATTGCCGAAATAGGCGCAGCGTATTACGCGAAAAACGAGGAGACCCAGCAGACCGGTGAAGCATCGGGGCAGCGTGACCCGATGCTTCACTCCATCGTCAATTTACCGCGCGCCAACTGCCGAGTGCTGGAAGAACCGGCCCAACTCGCCCGAGAGCTCGTTGAGCGCGGCCATCTGCGCGGGCGCGATCTTGCGGACCGCGTTTTGGTTCGTCCAGTCGCCGTAGATCAAACCGACGGTCGTGGTATCGACCCGCACCGGCAGCAGCACGAATGCGTGTGCATCGGGCAAGGCGTTACGGAACCACGAAGGGATATGGGCGGCGATCTTGGCCTCACGAGCCTGCTCGATGAAGATGCCGACCGAATTCGCAATCGCCAGATGGAACACGTCCGGCGCGAAGGACTCCGGAAAGCGCAGCAAAGGCAGCAAGCGTCCGACGTTCGCCCCGGCACCGAGCCGTGCTTCGAACGCATGATGTTCGGCGAGCCGTTCGAACACGATCACGCGCGCGAAACCGAGCGCTGCGAGAATCGTTTCGGACGCGAGCGTCTGCACCGGCTGAATCGCGTGGTTCGAACGCAGCGACCGCAGTTCGGCGAGGCCGGCACGCAAGCGAGACTCGGGATCGACGGGACGGGCCGCGGCGATCGAGTTGCTACGAAGGCTGTCGATCTCGTCGAGCAGGGTGTTTGCCGCTTCTTCCTGCGCGAGCGTGACCGTCAACTCGATCAGTTGCTCGGGCGACATTGCCAGCGTCTCACTGTGCGCGCGTGCGAGATCGGCCAGCAGGATTTCCCGCAGGGCGGCATCTGCGTGCGGATCAGCCATGATCTCGGAGACCGCGGTCGAAAAACCCGTGACGGACTGAAGCCACTGCAAGTGCGAGGGGGGCGAATTGGCCGGCTCTTCCGGCTCGCGCATGCCCGCGCGGATGGTCTCGGGCAGACGCCAGCGCGTGGCGGCTTCCTGGCCCATCTCCTCGAACGACACCCCCAGCACATCCGTGCAGGCCTGCTCTTCGGAGATTCCGAGACGTGCGGCGCGCTCCTGCATCTCACGCCATTCATCTTCGAGATAAAACACCACGAGCAGTTTCCCGACTTGCCGCATCAGCGTGCAAACCACGGCTTCCTCGCGCGCGACCTGCTTGCTGCGGTCGGCCACATGGCGCGCCACATGGCCTGACAGCATGGTCCGGCTCAACTCGAGCTTGGCATCGATGCGGTTGCTGCGTTCGCTCGAAAAATGATCGAGCAGTTTAAGGCCGACGGCCAGATGACCGACCGCCTCAATACCGAGAATCATCAGCGCACGCGATACGGTGGTGATATTCCCGCCGAATGCCGAATACATCGCGGAGTTGGCGAGTCGGATTACCTTCTGGGTCAAGGCGAAATCCGAGAGGATGACATTCACTAAAGCGGTGAAATCAAAGTCGCGCGTATCCATGGCGGATACGGCGGCCTGAACCGACTGGGACAGCATGGGGAAGTCCCCACGGTCGCTGAAGCGAGCCCAGACCTTATCGATTGGCGAGCTGCTCATCGGACCATCACCCTAATTGCCAATCGGCTTAACATCGTAAATTATTATTTTCCATGTACGTCAATTGCGAGCTCGCGAGACTTGAACTTGTCGGCCAGTTCGTTGGCCGGCAATGCCTTGCAAAGCAGCCAGCCCTGAATATGGCCACATCCGAGCTCAATCAGCAAGTTCCGCTGCGCTTCAGTTTCAACGCCTTCTGCAACCAGACGTAAATTCAAGGTCTTTGCAAGCGCTGCGACAGCCGTGACAATAGCCTGATCGTTCCGCGATTCCGAGAGATTCTCGATAAAACTGCGGTCGATTTTAAGCTCGGTCAGGGGAAAGCGCTGCAGATAAGCGAGGCTCGAGTAGCCGGTGCCAAAGTCGTCGACGGCAAACCGGATGCCGATATCGGCAAGCTCTTCAAGCAGGGTGCGTGCATGTTGCGGATCGTGCATCAGGACGCTTTCCGTGATCTCGAGCACCAGCCGTGACGGATCGACCCCAGTCAGTAGCAAGGTTTCGCGCACCGTCGCGGCAAAGCCGGAGTCACGAAACTGGTGGGCCGAGACGTTGACCGCCATGTACTCGAGGCGCATGCCCTGCGAGTCCCACAGGGCCAACTGCATGCAGGCGGTCTTCAAGGCCCAGCCACCGAGATAGCTGATCAGGCCGACCGACTCGGCCAGCGGAATGAACGTCGACGGCGGCACCAGGCCACGCGTCGGATGATGCCAGCGCATCAGCGCCTCGACCCCGACGATGCCACATGAGTGAATGTCGGCGATCGGCTGGTAATGCAGGGAGAATTCGCCGTTGCGGACTCCGTCATAAAGCTCGGCCTCGAGCTTGAGCTTGTCTGCGGCTTCCGGGTCACGCTGATCGGTGAAGAACATCAGCGTATTGCCGCCCATGCGCTTGGCGCGATAGAGCGCCTGGTCGGCGCCGCGCAGCAGTTGCCGCTCGTCGTTACCGATCTGATCGCTTGAGGCGATGCCCACGCTGGCGGCCAGGTGAAGGGATTGGCCTTCGTAACTATAGGGCTGCGAGATCGCCGCGAGCAGCCGGCGCGCGAGCGCCTCGCTGCTCCGTGCGTCGACGCTGCGCCGGGTCATGACGATGAATTCATCGGAGCCGGTGCGCGCGACCACATCTTCGGGATCAATACACTTGCTGAGCCGCTCGGCAGTCAGCTTGAGCATCGTATCGCCTGCCTCATAGCCCAACGCGTTGTTGATCCGCTGGAACGCATCGAGGTCGATCGACAGCAGGGCAACCCGTGCGTCGCCTCGTGGGGCCTCAGCGAAGGCACGTTGCAGGCGGCGCTGGATCGACACCAGGTTGTCGAGCCCGGTCAGGGCATCGTGCTCGGCTTCAAAGCGAAGACGTTCCTGACGCAAGGCCCACGCCGATATATCGGAGGCCGAGATCGCGAAGCCGACCAGATCACCCTCGGCATTGCGGATCTGCGCGACACGCAGGTTGACCCAGCCGGGGTAGGTGAGGGACTTGTTCATCCGCAGCGTGACGCCGACGGGCTCATCGCTTTCACGCGCATGACTGATCGCGTCGGCCAGCAAGGCCGCATCCGCGTCAGGCACGAGCGCGCTCAGGCTGGTCGCTTCGAGAAAGGCGCGGTGAAAACCCATGAAGCGCAGGCCCGCATCGGAGATGTAGGTAAAGCGCAGTTGGTTGTCGACCTGGGCCAGGAAATCAATCCCTGCAACCGTATGTTCTCCGAGCACATACGGCTCGGGGCTGGCTGCCGGGGCGTCGTCGTCCGGGGAGCCCCCGATGCGGCCGCCCTGACGGCGCAGCGACGAGGTGTCGGCCCGTTCGCGCGCGCTGAACAGGCCGAAGCGCGTGATCGCACGCACGAGGCTGGAAACAGCAGATGCCGAACCGGCGCGCTCCACGAGGGGCGCGCTCAGAGAGGGCGTGGCAAGCCGGGAATCCGGGCGGGGGGCGTCGGCGTTAACCGGCACCGGGCCGGGCATGGCACGGTCGTTCATCAGAAGTCCAGAGACAGTGTATTCGTCTTTATCAACGGCCGTTTCAGGCAAATCTTTAGTGGAGGCGACTTGCCGGAAAGAACGCGCGCAAGAGCCGGTTCATTCCATGGCTTTTTAGAGGGGTCCCCAGAGCGGCACACCGATTGCTGTTTTCAAGCGCGGTGAAGCGGAGTCGGTCCGCATCTGGAGGGCGGACCAACGCGCGCGTCGTGCATCAGTAAGCAAAGGTAAGAAACGGCCGGGAGACCGGATGAAAAGGGATCTGACCCACGCACTGAGTCGCCACGCTCTGTTTTGAGTTTTTGTCATTTTATTCAAACAACACGATTTTTTTACAGGAGTGAGGTCATGAAATTGCTCAAATGCCTGATCCTTGCTGCGGCGGCAGCAACGGTGCTGAGCGCCTGTGGCGGCGGCAACAGTGTAGGCGAGGAGCTTGGCATTACCAAGCCATCGGTTCGCTATATTCACGCAATTCCGTCGGGTCCCAATGTCGATTTCTATAACAACAACGTGATCGCCGAATCCAACGCGGCGTATTCATCCGTCAGCGCCTACAACACCTTCTCCTCAGGCGCGACCACACTCTCCTACAACGCGACCGGTTCGACCGCCGCCCTTGCCACGTCGCCGACTTTCAATGCGGCGAATGGTCACCTCTATACGGCCCTCGCCATCGTCGGGTCATCCGCGATTCCGGCGATGGCAGTGATCGATGATCCCTTCGACAAGGGGCTGCTGAACAACCAGGCGCGCGTGCGTGCATTCAACGCTTCATACAATGCCAATGCCGTGGGTCCGATCGACATCTATCTCGTGCCGGTCGGCAATACCAACATTGCCAGCGCGACGCCGCAAATGGCCAACGTCGGCTATGGAGCGGCCGTGCCTGCGTCGGGTCAGGACTCGGTCTATCTCAATGGCGGCAGTTACCAGATTGTCATTACGCATGCGGGCTCGAAGACGGCGATCTTTACGTCCACCGGAGTATCGCTGGCCAATAATGCGGATTGGCTGGTCACGACTTTGCCTACCGGTGGCCTCGGTACGGTGACGCCAGATTCGATTCAGGTGCTGGTGGCGAACAATGCGGGTGGCAACGGGACGGTGCTCACGCCGCAGTGATGAAGTAGATCGAATGTGAGGCAAAGCGGCCGACCCGAAGTCGGCCGTTTTTTTATCGATCGCGAAGTGTCCGATAAAACCGGGTCATCAGGTTTAAATCATTTTTCACTGACGGCGGACAGTGGCGCGGCGACGGACTCGAGCCCTTTGCGCTCCGCGGCGGTTCCGAAGCAGGCCTGAATCACCGCGGCGGCGACCATCAGCGCCGAGCCGATCAGATAGCCGCTCAGCACGGCGCTGCGTTGATGGGTGTCGATCAGATGACCGAACAGTAACGGTCCGATCACGCCGCCCAGCCCTGTGCCGAATGCATAGAAGAACGCGATGGCCAGGGCGCGGACCTCGAGGGGAAAGGTTTCGCTGACCGTGAGGTAGGCCGAACTCGCGGCGGCCGAGGCGAAGAAGAACACGACGCACCATGCAAGGGTCTGCTCTGCCGCAGTGAGTACCCCTGCTGCAAACAGATAACCGCTGATGGTCAGCAAGATGCCCGACAGTGCATAGGTGCCGGCGATCATCACGCGGCGACCGACCACGTCGAACAGACGCCCGAGCAGGATCGGCCCAAGGAAGTTGCCGGCCGCGAAGGGCAGCAGGTACCAGCCGACATGATCGCCGGGCACTTGATAAAAATCGGTTAGCACCAGCGCGTAGGTGAAGAAGATCGCGTTATAGAAGAACGCTTGTGCAGTCATCAGTGAGAGCCCTACCAGGGCGCGCCGCCGATGCGTGACGAACAGCGAGCGTGCGACATCTCGCAGCCGGGTGGTGTGGGCAGCATGCAGCCTGAGCGGCGGTCCTTCGACGGGCGACAGGGTTTGACCATGCGCATCAAAGCGCGCCTCGATCGAGTCGACGACTTCACGCGCTTCAGGCTCTCGCCCGTGCGTGATCAGCCAGCGCGGACTCTCGGGTATCCACAGGCGCATCAGCAGGATGCCGAGGCCCAGCACTGCGCCGATCAGGAAACAGAGTCGCCAGCCCAGATCCGCACGAAACAGCGCCGGGTCGAGCATCACGAGCGAGCCCCCGGCTCCGAGTGCAGCGCCGACCCAGAAGGTGCCGTTGATCGCAAGATCGACCCAGCCGCGCACACGGGGCGGAGTGAATTCCTGGATGGTCGAATTAATAGCCGTGTATTCTCCGCCGATCCCCGCGCCCGTCAGGAAGCGGAACAGCACGAAGCTCGCGAGGTTCCACGAGAAGGCGGTGGCGGTCGTCGCGGCGATGTAGAGGAACAAAGTGATGAAGAACAGCTTGCGGCGCCCCAGGCGGTCCGTGAGCCAGCCGAACAGGAGGGCGCCGGCGACGGCCCCGAGCAGATAGGCACTGCTGGCCAAACCAATATCGGAGTTTGTAAAGTGCAGCGATGCAGGCGATTTGAGCGCACTGGCCACCGACCCCGCGAGCGTGACTTCGAGCCCGTCGAGCAGCCAGGTGATACCCAGTGCCGCCACGACGAGGGTGTGGAAACGACCCCACGGCAGGCGATCGAGGCGAGCGGGAAGATGTGTTTCCACGATGGACGGGTCGGCTGTCGTCTCGGACGCACTGTCCATGTGAGTCCGCGAGGGCGCGTCGGGCGGGGCAGAGGGCACGTGCATCGCCGCCTCCTGATTGCCGCCGGAGCCCGCGTTTCCTGCCTTTTGCGCGGCAAGGGGGGCCTCGAACGGTCGAATCGGCTGTTGCGGCATGCGTGCATCCTCCCAGAATGGCGGTTGTCGCGCCCCATTGGTTATGCTACAACCCGAAGCCCGCTTGGTTTCATCGATCCATCCTGGCAGCAAATACTGCTCCTGCCGTCGACCGGTCTTCATGCATGAACTTCTGCGCAATCGACTTCGGAACCTCCAATTCGGCAATTGCCTTGCCTCATCACGCTTCGGTGCGTCTGGTGCCCGTCGAGGACCAGCATGTGACGCTGCCGACCGCCGTCTTCTTCAATACGGATGAAGATGAGCAGGCCTATGGCCGCGCGGCGATCGAGTCGTATATCGATGGCTACGAAGGCCGCCTGATGCGGTCAATGAAAAGCATCCTCGGCTCGCCGCTTGCCGAAACCACGACCGAACTCGGCGATGGTTCGGCGATCCGCTACCTCGATGTGATCACGCTGTTCGTCCAGCATCTCAAGCAACGCGGCGAGGCGGCCGAGCAACGCATGCTCGAACGCGTCGTGATGGGGCGACCCGTGTTTTTCGTCGATGGCGACCCGGTGGCCGACCGTCTCGCGCAAGCACAGCTCGAGGCGATCGCCCTGAGCATCGGATTTCGTGAGGTCGAGTTTCAGTATGAGCCGATCGCGGCCGCCTTCGACTATGAGTCGCGGCTCGACCACGAGCAGCTCGTGCTGGTGGCCGACATCGGCGGCGGTACGTCGGACTTCTCACTGGTGCGCGTCGGTCCCGAACGGGCCAAGCATCTGCATCGCAAATCGGATGTGCTCGCGCATCACGGCGTGCACGTCGCCGGCACTGACTACGACCGTCGCGTCGAGCTTGAGGGCATGCTGACCGAACTCGGCTACAAGTCACTCGATTCGAAAGGCAAGGAAGTACCGAACCGGATCTATTTCGATCTCGCGACCTGGCATCTGATCAACACGGTCTATGGCCCGCGGCGAGCGGGTGAGTTCGCCTTGCTTCGGCATATCTATGCCGACCCGGCCTATCACCGTCGCCTGATGACCGTGATTGACCGGCGACTCGGGCATGCACTGGCTGCGCGCGCCGAAGACGCCAAGATTGCGGTGGCGGCAGGCGGGGGCGTCACGATCGAGCTTGAAGACGTCGAAGAGGCACTGAGCACGCCGTTCGATTCCGACGCGCTGATTCTCTGCTCGCGCGACGAAACGCAGCGCATCGTCGATGCGGCGCGCCACACCGTCTCGCTCGCAGGGATCGCTCCGCATCGCGTCGACGCGCTGTATTTCACGGGCGGCTCAACCGGGCTCAAGTTCCTGACCGATGCGCTGGCCGCAGCGTTCCCCAATGCGAAGCCCGTCGTCGGCGAGCGCCTCTCGAGCGTGGCCACGGGCCTGGGCATTCACGCGCGCCGCGTGTTCGCCTGAGACTGCAAAAAAGCGGGACGAAAAAAAACCGCGGGACGTCAATCCTGCGGTTTTTTGCGATTCCGGCATCTTGACGATGCCGGTGATCAAGGTCGCTTACAGCGGCTTGATGTTCGCTGCTTGCTTGCCCTTCGGGCCGGTCTTCACTTCGAAGCTGACCTTTTGGTTTTCTTGCAGCGTCTTGAAGCCTTCTGCGCGGATTTCCGAGAAATGCGCGAACAGATCTTCGCCACCGCCGTCCGGCGTGATGAAGCCAAAGCCCTTAGCGTCGTTGAACCACTTAACGGTACCCGTTTCCATATTACTTTCCTAAAAATAAATTAGATCAAGGGCATGAACTGCCCCGTGTTGCGCATGAAAATCAAGGAATTGAATAGGACAACCGGCGTACCGTTGGAGGGCGACTGCGTTAAGGCTGTTACTCGTGGTCGCTTGAAAATCCTGCACTAGCTTTATACGGTCAATCTCAGCCAAGGTCAACGGGTTTTTAAACGTCGCCAACGCGGCTTGTCCGGGTCGGGTCGTTTGCCTGCCCGATCTTGACTGCACGGGCCTTTCAGCGGTATAGGCGGGCGCCGCGTGTCCTTCAATTCGGCCTAATCGCCAGCATTTCTCAGGCCTGGCCAACCTTTGGTCAGCGCCGGTCCGAGCGCAAACAAATCGAGCACGCGCGAGCTGGTGTGGTCGACGATGTCGTCGATGGACTGGGGCTTCTCGTAGAACGCGGGCAGGGGCGGGAAAATCACGCCGCCCATCTCGGTGACCGCCGTCATGTTGCGCAGGTGGGCAAGGTTGAGCGGTGTTTCGCGCACCATCAGGACAAGACGTCGGCGCTCCTTGAGCACGACATCGGCGGCACGGGCGATCAGGTTATCGGACAACCCGTGCGCGATGCTTGCGAGCGTTTTCATCGAGCAGGGCGCGACGATCATGCCTTCCGTGGCGAACGAGCCGCTTGCAATGTTCGCGCCGACGTCCCGCACGTTATGCACGACGTCGGCCAGCGCCTCGATGGCGGGGCGATCAAGCGAGAGTTCGTGCTGAATGCTTAGCCATCCAGCCGACGAGACGACCAGATGGGTTTCGATGCCGTCGAGCGCGCGCAGCTTTTCAAGCAGGCGAACCGCGTAGAGCGCTCCGGTTGCGCCCGTGATGGCGACGATCAGCCGGCGCACGCCTTAAACGGCGGCAGTCAGGATCTGGCGCAGTTCGCCCGATTCGTACATTTCCATCATGATGTCCGAGCCGCCGACGAATTCGCCGTTGATATAGAGCTGCGGGATGGTCGGCCAGTTGGCGAATTCCTTGATGCCCTGACGGATTTCGGCGTCTTCGAGCACATTGACGGTCGTCAGCTTGTCGACGCCGCAGGCCTTGAGCAGCTGGATCGCGCGGCCCGAGAAGCCACACATCGGGAATTGGGCGGTGCCCTTCATGAACAGGACCACGGGCTGGCTGGTCACAATGTCCTTAATGCGTTCTTGGGTATTCATATCAGCGTATTTGAAAATCGGGTAGCAATGAGGAAATGATAGCGGATTTCGCCTGGGCTCGCGGCCGACCCCGTCGTTGCACGACCGCCGAAGCGCCGCATACGACAGTGCGCATCGAATTCAGGGCGGGGTTGTGCCGCCCGTGATCCGTTCGATTCCCGCGAGATCGCGTAGCGACGCGACCGCGCGAAATCCGTGTTCGGTAAAGATAGAGCGCACCGCTGCCGCCTGATCGTAGCCATGCTCGACCCACAGGGGTGCGCCCGGCTTGAGCCAGGCCGGTGCGCCGGCCACGATCGCGCGCAGTGCCGAGAGGCCATCGGCATGATCGGTCAACGCGCTGGCCGGCTCGAAGCGCAGGTCGCCTTGTGACAGATGCGGGTCGTGCGCAGCGATATAGGGTGGATTGCTGACAATCGCATCGAAACGAGGCCGCGGTGTCAGTGGCACCAGCGCATCGAACCAGTTGCCTTCGACAAAATCGAGCACCCCGCCCGCGCGGTCGGGTGCGAGCAGGCGCTGTGCGTTGCGCTTCGCGACCACGAGCGCATCGACTGAACGGTCGGTGGCGATCACGCACGCGTCGGGCCGTTGGGCGGCGATAGCGATGGCGATGGCGCCGCTACCGGTGCCGAGATCGGCGACCAAGGGGGCTTGCTTCCCATCGAGCGCGTGTAGCGCAGTTTCGACCAGCAATTCGGTGTCCGGGCGAGGAATCAGCACGGCGGCCGTGACTTCGAAATCCAACCCGTAGAACTCGCGTCGCCCGGTGATCTGCGCGATCGGTTCACCCGCGATTCGCCGTTGTTCGAGCGCAGCGAAACCGGCGATTTGTGTGTCGCTCAACGGCACGTCGCCGCGCGTGATCAGGTCGGTCCGGCGCCAGCCCAGCGCATGGGTGAGCAACACGCGTGCATCGAGCGCGTCGAGCGGCGACGCGCGCAGCAGTTCAAGCGCCGTGGCGGCGGTCACACGGTTTCGCCGAGCGCTGCGAGTTGCTCAGCCTGGTGTTCGCTGAGCAGGGCGTTGATCAGGTCTTCGAGGTCGCCGTCCATGATCGCGTCGAGCTTGTAGAGCGTCAGGTTGATCCGATGGTCGGTCATGCGGCCCTGCGGGAAATTGTAGGTCCGGATGCGCTCGGAGCGATCGCCCGAGCCGATCAGGCTCTTGCGTGTCGCCGCTTCCTTCGCGTGTTGTTCCTGATACTGCTTGTCCTTGATCCGGGCGGCGAGCACCTTGAGCGCGCGCTCCTTGTTCTTGTGCTGCGAGCGGTCGTCCTGACACTCGACGACGATGCCGGTCGGCAAGTGCGTGACCCGTACCGCCGAATCGGTCTTGTTGATGTGCTGGCCGCCCGCCCCCGAGGCGCGGAAGGTGTCGATGCGCAAGTCCGACGGATTGATCTCGACCTCGCCGACTTCATCGGCTTCAGGCATCACCGCAACCGTGCAGGCCGACGTGTGGATGCGCCCTTGCGCTTCTGTTTCGGGGACTCGCTGCACGCGGTGGCCACCCGACTCGAATTTGAGCCGCGAGTAAGCGCCCTGGCCGACCAGCCGTACGATGACTTCCTTATAGCCACCCAGATCAGACGGGCTTTCGGAGATCGTCTCGACCTGCCAGCGATTGCGCTCGGCATAGCGTAGATACATCCGCAGCAAGGCGCCCGCGAACAGCGCGCTTTCCTCGCCCCCGGTGCCGGCGCGGATTTCGACGAAGATGTTGCGATCGTCGTTGGGATCCTTCGGCAACAGCATTTTCTGCAGCTCGGCTTCGAGCGTCACCATGCGCTCGCGTGCGCCGCGCACCTCGTCTTCGGCGAAGTCGCGCATCGACGGGTCGCTGACGAGTTCCAGCGCAGTGCGTTCGTCGTCGGCGGCAAGGCGCCAGCGACCGTATTGCTCGACCACCGGCGCCAGTTCGGCATGCTCGCGCGTAAAGCGGCGGTACTGGTCGAGATTCGACGTAATGTCCGGCTGGCTGAGCAACTGGTTCAGTTCGGCCAGTCTCTGGGAGAGCTGGTCGAGCTTGCTTTGCATACTCGATTTCATCGGGACTTTCGAAAGGGGAGAAGCGGGTCGAACGGGGCGCGGGCGTCCGTTGTGACGATCAGGCGGGCAGGCGCGCGGGGCAGCGGAGGGCGGCGTCAGTCCGGTTCATGCGTCGATGTTCCGCGCAATACCGGCGAACCGCCCGGCAAAGGAGCGTCGCTAATGATGGCCGCCGTAGCGGCCTCCGCTCGGGCGGAACATATCGGGCAGCAGTTCGACCAGCTGTTCGCGCTTGTCGCCCGCCGCGCGGTTCAGCGCATGCGTGGGGCCGTGCATGAACTTGTTGGTCAGGGCAACCGACAAGGCTTCGAGCACGGCCGACGGATCTTCGCCGCGCGCGAGCATCTTCTGCGCACGCTCGAGTTCGATCAGACGCATCGCGTCCGCATGACCATGGAGTTGGCGAATCACCGGCACGACGCTGCGCGCGTCGAGCCATTGCATGAAATTCGCGACCCGTGTCTCGATAATCGCTTCGGCCTGGGCGACGGCGGCCTGGCGCATCGCGTTGCCTTCACGGACGATCGACCCGAGGTCATCGACGGTGTAGAGAAAAACGTCTTCGAGCTGGCTCACTTCGGGCTCGATATCGCGCGGCACCGCCAGATCGACCATGAAGATCGGCCGGTGGCGACGCAGCTTGATCGCACGCTCGACCGCGCCGAGTCCGATGAGCGGCAAGGTGCTCGCCGTGCACGAGACCACGATGTCGAATTCATGGAGCCGCGAGGGCAGATCTGCGAGCGGGATCGCGCGGCCGTTGAACCGCTCGGCCAGCTTCGAGCCACGCTCTGCAGTGCGGTTCGCGACCACCAGTTCACGCGGATTCTGTGCGGCGAAATGGGTCGCACACAGCTCGATCATTTCGCCTGCGCCGATGAACAACACCTTCTGCTTGGCGATATCGTCGAAAATGCGCTGCGCGAGCCGGACCGCGGCGGCCGCCATCGACACCGAGTGGGCGCCGATTTCGGTCTGGCCTCGGACTTCCTTCGCCACTGCGAACGTGCGCTGGAACAACTGGTTCAGGTAGGTGCCCAGTGCGCCGGCTTCCGAAGCGGTGCGCACTGCGTCCTTGAGTTGACCGAGAATCTGCGTCTCGCCGAGCACCATCGAGTCGAGCCCGGAGGCGACGCGAAACGCGTGGCGAACGGCTTCAGACTGGGGCAATGCATAGACGTGGGGGCCGAGTTCTTCGACCGGCAGGTTGTGATAGTGAGACAGCCAGGTGATCGCATGCTCGCGTGCGGCGTGGTCGTCCGTGACGCAATAGAGTTCCGTGCGGTTGCAGGTCGACAGGATTGCCGCTTCGGCGGACAGGCCCTCGAGGGGCGGCAATTCGAGGCCGGCGCTGTCGCGCAGGATCTCGCCGGGCGCCACATTGGGGCGCCAAACGCTGCGTAGCAGCTGGAGAGCGGGTTTAATCCGGTCGAGCGGGAACGCAACGCGCTCGCGCAAGGCAAGCGGCGCCGTGTGATGATTGATCCCGATGGCGAGGAGCTGCATTCGATTCGACTAGACCCTGATTCTCGGCGGTATTATAGCTTTCAGTGGCGCACAGCGCAGTTGGCGTCCGGTTCATCGGCAAGGAGCCGCGATCTGTGCCCTTTTTCGAAGCGGGCTCGGACCGCAAACGAGGCGGTGCCGACGCGGCGCGACGGCTCCGGTGCGCAAGCATAGTGCGCTTGCGAGACGCGCGCGCGACGTTGGGCAAAATTCCCGCCAAATGCTTGTTTCGAATGCTTCGTTAATGTTTTTGAAAGGGTGTCGCTCGGATGGGCTGGTTTGGAACTGCTTTTCTCGCCGCGGTGATTGGTTTTGCCGGCTGGCGCTTTCATCCTTCGCGCGGCCTGCGGCCGGCCTGGCTCGTGATCGGGCCGGCGATCGTTGCCGCGCTGCTGGTCAAGCTGGCAGGCAATGCGAGCGGCGCCTTCAGCGACGGCCAGTCGCTCGAATGGCTGGCCACGGTATTCGCGGCAATCGTCGTCGTCGCCTTGCTTGGCGGCCCGAGCCGGCGCTATTTACCGCCTCGCCCCTGATTTCGCACGGCCGCCCCGGTCGTGTGCGTTGCGTCGGCAATCCGTCGGCGCGGCTTTCCTGGTCCTGCGGTGACCCCGCACCCTCAATCTGGAGATTCACCGATGAATGCAAGAACGCCCGCCGCGTCCCCGGTCCAACAACGTCTGGAGGCCCTGCGCGACGCGATGCGTGCCGCCGGCGTCGACGCGGCGATCGTCCCCTCGGCTGACCCGCACCTGTCGGAGTACCTGCCGGAACGCTGGCAAGGCCGTGAATGGCTGTCGGGTTTCACCGGTTCGGTCGGCACGCTCGTCGTCACCCGCGATTTCGCCGGACTCTGGGTCGATGGCCGTTACTGGGTGCAGGCTGAGGCCCAACTCTCGGGCACCGGCATCGAGATGATGAAAATCATGGTCGGCCAGGGCAACGCGCATATTGACTGGCTTGCCGAGAATTTGCCCGATCAGGCTCGTGTCGGTGTCGATGGCACCGTGCTTGGCCTAACGGGTGCGCGTGCGCTCAGCGATGCGCTCAGCCCCCGCGGCATCGTCCTGCGTGCTGATCTCGACCTGCTTTCCGCGATCTGGCCCGATCGCCCGGCGCCCCCGACCGGCCCGGTCTATGAACACGAGGCGGCGTTCGCACCCGTCTCGCGCGCCGACAAGCTCGGGCTGATCCGCAAGGCGATGGCCGACGCCGGCGCGAATGCCCATCTGGTGTCGACGCTCGACGATCTTGCCTGGATCTTCAATCTGCGCGGCGCGGATGTGAACTACAACCCGGTCTTTGTCGCGCATGCGCTGATTCGCAGCGATGCCGTGCAGCTCTTTATCGACCCGCGCAAGGTGCCGGCCGACGTGGCCGCTTCACTCAAGGCGGAAGGTGTCGAACTCGCCCCGTATGAAGGCCTGGCCGCCGCGCTCGCGCAACTGCCGGGCGATACCACGTTGCTTGTCGATCCGCGCCGCGTGACCTTTGGCGTCCTCGAGGCTGTGCCCGCGAACGTCAGGCAGATCAACGCCGTGAACCCGTCGACTTTCGCGAAGTCCCGCAAGGGCGAGGCCGAAGCGCAGCACGTCCGCGCCGCCATGGAACAAGACGGCGCCGCGCTCTGCGAGTTCTTCTCGTGGTTCGACAGCGTGGTGAACCGCGAGCGCGTCACCGAACTCACCATCGACGAAAAAATCACGGCAGCCCGTGCGCGGCGCTCGGGCTATACCTGCCCGAGCTTCGCCACGATCGCGGCGTTCAACGCGAATGGCGCGATGCCTCACTATCGCGCGCTCGAATCCTCGCACGCGGTCATCGAAGGCGATGGCCTGCTGTTGATCGACTCCGGCGGCCAATACGTCGGCGGTACGACCGACATCACGCGCGTGGTGCCCGTGGGCACGCCCTCCGATGCGCAGAAGCGCGACTTCACCGTGGTGCTCAAGGGGGTGATCGCGCTGTCGAGCACCACCTTCCCGCGCGGGATCAAGTCGCCGTTGCTCGATGCGATCGCCCGCGCGCCGATCTGGGCGAGTGGTGTCGACTACACCCACGGCACCGGGCATGGCGTCGGCTACTTCCTCAACGTTCACGAAGGCCCGCAGGTCATCTCGTACTACGCGGCGCCCGAAGCGCACACGGCGATGGAAGCCGGCATGATCACCTCGATCGAACCGGGCATCTATCGCCCGGGCGAATGGGGCATCCGGATCGAAAACCTCGTGCTCAATGTCGAGGCCGGCAAGACGCAGTTCGGCGAGTTCCTGCGCTTCGAAACCTTGACCCTGTGCCCGATCGACACGCGCTGTATCGAGCGCGCGTTGCTGAGCGCCGAAGAAACGGCATGGCTCAATGCGTATCACCAGACGGTGCGCCGCCGCCTGTCGCCGCATGTCGACGGCGCGGCGAAGGCTTGGCTGATGGAACGCACCGAGGAGCTTGCCTGATGGCAATCAAGGTCGTCGTGTTCGATCTCGGTGGCGTCGTGTTCGACTGGAGCCCCGAGTATGTCTACAAGGAACTGATCCCCGATGACGAGGAGCGCCGCTGGTTCCTGACGCATGTGTGCAAGATGGAGTGGGTGATCCAGCAGGACGGCGGCCAGACCATCGCAGAGGGGACCGAAGCGCTCGTCGCCGAATTCCCCGACCATGAAGCCCTGATCCGCGCTTTCTACGAGCGCTGGCACGAGATGCTGCGCGGCACCCTCGCGGACGGCATTGCGCTGTTCGAGCGCCTCGAGGCGGCTAAGGTCCCCTTGTTCAGCCTCACGAACTGGTCGGCCGAGACCTTCCCTTACGCGCTCGAGCACTACCCCTTCCTGCATCGGTTCCGCGATATCGTCGTGTCGGGACGCGTGAAGCTTGCCAAGCCGGACCCCGCCATCTTTGCTGAAATGATCAAACGGATCCGCGTGCACTTCCCCGATATTCAGCCCGGGGAACTGGTCTTTATCGACGACAACACGAAGAATGCAGAGACCGCGACGGCGCTCGGCTGGCATGGGATTCACCATACCGACGCGGGGCGGACTACTGAAGAGTTGGAGCGGCTGGGCGTCCAGTTTTAGCGTGAAGAGGGGCGTGCCTGCGAAGGCAGTCGCCCCTTTCTATTCGACGTTTTTTGCCTCTTACTGTCCGATCAAACTCTTGAGTGCGCCGCCGATACCCTTCGCGGCATCGCCCGCACCTTTGCCGACGCCTTCGACCGTGACGCCGACTGCCTTCGCCACGCCGGCGCCGATGCGCTTGGACAGATCGTCGTCGATCGAGAACTTCGGATCGTTGAGATCGCCCGTCAGTACAAAATTGACAACGATCTGGTCGTTGTCATTCTTGATCGCCTCGACCGCGGCCTTTTTCGGCAGCGTCGCGAGCGCGCCGAGCGGACCGCTATTGCTTTGCGCCACTTCCAGATGATTGAGCGATAGCTTGCCGGGCGCGTTGAGCTGACCGTTCTGCACGGTCCAGTTCAACGACATGTCCACCGTGCCTGAAGCGATCGCCGTTTTCTGGCCCTTGAGCACATAGGGCTGCAGCGTCTTGGCATCGACCCCATTCATGGCGAGCGTGATCTGCGAATCGCGTGTCGCGAACGTCATCCAGCCGTCGAGCGCGAGCTTGCCACCACCCATCTCCGACGCGATCTGGATCGTCGAGTGATCCGACATGCCGGGGAAATGCAGATCGCCGATGGTGGCGTTGAAGTTATGCAGGTGAACGACGTAGGCCGGCTTGGCGATTTTCTCGTCGAAAAAATCAAAGTCGCCATTGCGGAACTCGATCCGATCGATCAGGAAGTCGGTCTTGTGTTTCGGCTCGACCGAGGGCTCCTGATCCGCATCGTGCTGGTCAGTCATCCGCGTGATGTTGTCCTTGAGACCCGGAAGAATCTGCAAGCCACCGTCCGAGGTGCGCAATGCCGCCTGATAGTAATGGTCCACCACAATTGAGCGGAGGTGAAGCTGGTGCGAAAACCAGGCGCGCCAGTCCGGCACAATATCGATCGAATCCGCGCGCAGTGAGTCACTCGCCGGCCAGCCCGCGGGTGCGCCGAAATGGACCTTGCTCAGATGGATCGTTCTAAAGCCGACATCGATTTCTTCCGCGCCGCCGTTCGGGCCGAGGATGTCGACAATGCGTTGCTTGATCTCGCCGTTGAACCAGCGAATCGCGAGAAGGCCGGCAAGCGCGAGCAGCACGACGATGACCCCAGCGATCACTGCAATGCGCTTACCTTGGCGTTGCGTTCTCATCCTGCACTCCTGTTTGGGAGCCGCGGCGCGGCTCGTCTGCGTAGATCCGGTAAAAACCCGGATGACCCATTGGGATTCAAACAGATGTGCAAATTGCGGACCACCCGCCAGGGAGTGGTGCAAAAAGAGGGGCTGCGCGATTGCCGAGGCGGCGGCCGGTAATTGGCCGCCGCACCCGGAAAATCGTTAGCGCGCGATGGGCTTGTAACGCAAACGCTTGGGCTTTGCGCCTTCCTCGCCCAGCCGCTTGCGCTTGTCTGCCTCGTATTCCTGATAGTTGCCGTTGAAAAACACGGCCTGTGACTCGCCTTCGAAGGCGAGGATGTGCGTCGCGATCCGGTCGAGGAACCAGCGATCATGCGAAATCACCATCACGCAGCCTGCGAACTCGAGCAGGGCGTCTTCGAGCGCACGCAGGGTTTCGACATCGAGGTCGTTCGACGGCTCATCGAGGAGCAGCAGATTGCCGCCCGCGATCAAGGTCTTGGCCAGGTGCAGCCGCCCGCGCTCGCCGCCCGACAGGTTGCCGACGATCTTCTGCTGGTCGCCGCCCTTGAAGTTGAAACGGCCGATATAGGCGCGCGACGGTGTTTCGTATTTACCCACCGTGAGTACATCCGCACCACCCGAGATCTCTTCGAACACGGTCTTGCCGGAATCGAGCGCGTCGCGACTCTGGTCCACGTAGGCCAGCTTGACCGTCGGGCCGATCTTGATCGTGCCGCTGTCCGGCTGCTCCTGCCCGGTCAGCATCCGGAACAGCGTCGATTTACCCGCCCCGTTGGGACCGATGATCCCGACGATCGCGCCCGGAGGCAGCGTGAAGGAGAGGTTGTCGATCAGCAGACGATCGCCATAGCTCTTCGTGACGTTTTCGAAGGTCACCACCTCATTGCCGAGCCGGTCGCCGATCGGAATGAAGATTTCCTGCGTTTCATTGCGCTTTTGGTAGTCCTGGCTGCTCAGCTCGTCGAAGCGCGCAAGCCGCGCCTTCGATTTCGCCTGGCGACCCTTTGGGTTCTGACGGACCCACTCGAGTTCCTGCTTGAGCGCCTTCTGGCGTGCCGATTCGCTCGACTCTTCCTGCTTGAGGCGAGTTTCCTTCTGGTCGAGCCAGCTGCTGTAGTTGCCCTTCCAGGGAATCCCGTGGCCGCGGTCGAGTTCGAGAATCCACTCTGCCGCGTTGTCCAGGAAGTAACGATCGTGGGTTACCGCGACGACGGTGCCCGTGAAGCGCGTGAGGAATTGTTCGAGCCAGTCGACCGATTCTGCGTCAAGGTGGTTGGTCGGTTCGTCGAGCAGCAGCATGTCGGGCTTCGACAGCAGCAGGCGGCACAGCGCGACGCGGCGTTTTTCACCGCCGGACAGATTGCCGATCGTGGCGTCCCATGGCGGCAGGCGCAGGGCATCGGCGGCGATCTCGAGCTGTTGCTCGGCGCTACCACCTTCCGTCGTGGCGATGATCGCTTCATAGCGGGCCTGTTCGGCCGCGAGTGCATCGAAGTCGGCGTCCGGTTCTGCATACGCGGCGTAGATGGCGTCGAGCTTTTTCTGCGCTTCGAACACTTCGCCAAGGCCCGTTTCGACGGCTTCGCGAACGGTCTGGGTGGGGTCGAGTTGCGGCTCTTGCGGCAGATAGCCGATGTTGAGATTCGGCATCGGCAATGCTTCGCCTTCGATCTCCTTGTCGAGACCCGCCATGATGCGCAGCACCGTCGACTTGCCCGAACCGTTCTGGCCGAGCACGCCGATCTTGGCGCCGGGGAAAAATGACAAGGAGATGTCTTTGAGAATCTGACGCTTGGGCGGCACGATCTTGCCGACCCGGTTCATCGTGAAGACGTATTGAGCCATGAGTCCAGGGTGCGAGGAATTCGGGGAGTGGCGGCAGTTTAGCGCGAGTGAGCGGGTCGACGCGACAAGTCGCTGCACAAGGCGTCTTCAGCAGGGGTGGCGCGAATCGGGTAAGTTAGCTCGTGCAGCCCACGGCTCGCCGCTTTGCCATCCGCTCAAAGGACTTTCGATGGAATCCTCACGTCGCCTGCATCTCGGAGCGTTCATGCGCCCGGTCAGCATCCACACCGGCGCCTGGCGGTATCCGGGCGCCTACCCGGATGCCAACTTCAATTTTGGTCATCTGCGCGATTTCGCGCGACGCCTGGAGGCCGCCAAGTTCGATGCCTTCTTTATGGCTGACCACCTTGCGGTGCTCAACATGCCGGTGAACGCGCTCAAGCGCAGCCATACCGTGACCTCATTCGAACCGTTCACGCTGCTCTCGGCGCTGGCCGGCGCGACCGAGCGGATCGGCCTGGTCGCGACCGCTTCGACCACCTTCGACGAGCCGTACCATATCGCGCGTCGTTTCGCCTCGCTCGACCACATCAGCGATGGCCGCGCGGGCTGGAATATCGTCACCACGGCCAACCCCGACGCCGCCTTGAATTTCGGCTACGAGAGCCAGATGGATCACGACATGCGGTATGTCCGCGCACGGGAGTTCTACGACGTCGTGACCGGTCTGTGGGACAGCTTCGCCGACGATGCGTTCGTGCGTGATGTCGACGGTGGCTTGTACTTCGATCCGGCTCGCATGCATGTGCTCGACCACAAGGGGCCGAGCTTGTCCGTGCGGGGGCCGTTGAACATCGCGCGTCCCGTGCAAGGGTGGCCGGTGATCGTTCAGGCAGGCAGTTCCGAACCCGGGCGTCAGCTTGCAGCCGAGACGGCCGAGGTGATTTTTGGCGCGCCGGGTAATTTGGCGGCAGGCAAATCCTTTTATGCGGATATCAAGCAGCGGATGGTCAAGGTCGGCCGCGATCCCGCTTCGCTCAAGATCCTGCCGGCTGCGTTCGTCGTGGTCGGCGATACGCTCGAACAGGCACGTGAGCAGCGAGCCCATCTCGACAGCCTGGTTCACTATGAAAGCGGTATTGGTTCGCTGAACAGCATGCTTGACTACGACGTGTCGGGCTTCGATCCCGATGGTCCCTTGCCTGAAATTCCCGAGACGAATTCGAGTAAGAGTCAGCGCGAACGGATCATCGATCTCGCGCGCACGGGCAATCTCACGATTCGCCAACTGGCGCAGAAGGCCGGCAGCTATGCGGGGCTCGCGTTTGTCGGGACACCGGAGTCGATTGCCGACGAAATGGAGCAATGGCTCGTCGAAGAGGGCTCGGACGGCTTTAACGTGATGTTCCCGTGGTTGCCGGGCGGCCTCGACGATTTTGTCTCGCGCGTGGTGCCCGAGTTGCAGCGACGGGGGATTTTTCGAAGCGAGTATGAAGGGCGGACGCTACGAGATCATCTGGGTCTCAAGCGTCCGGCCAATCGCTTCTTTTAGGTAAGCCGGGGGCGGCGACGTGCGGCCAAACGTGGCCTCTGTCAGCGTTCGCTGACGAGGTCGCTTTTTTGCGCCGTGGAGTATCGAGGCATCTCGTTACCCCCGCTAAACCAACGTCGCGCTGAATGGCCTATTAGACGTTGAACAGGAAATTCATCACGTCGCCATCCTTGACGACGTATTCCTTGCCTTCTGCGCGCATCTTGCCGGCTTCCTTCGCGCCGGTTTCGCCCTTGTTCGCGACGAAGTCTTCAAACGCGATGGTCTGGGCACGGATGAAGCCGCGTTCGAAATCGGTGTGGATCACGCCCGCCGCCTGCGGCGCGGTGTCGCCGACGTGGATCGTCCACGCGCGTACTTCCTTTACCCCGGCCGTGAAATACGTCTGCAGGCCGAGAAGCTTGAAGCCCGCGCGAATCACGCGGTCAAGACCCGGCTCTTCCATGCCCATGTCGGCGAGGAATACGGCCTTGTCTTCATCGGAGAGATCGCCGATTTCGGCTTCGATCGCCGCGCAGACTGCAACCACCGGCGCGTTTTCCGCGGCCGCATGTTTCTCGACTGCGTCGAGGTAGGGGTTGTTCTTGAAGCCGTCGTCCTTTACGTTGGCCACGTACATGGTCGGCTTCGCGGTGATCAGGCAGAACGGCTTGATCAGCGCGAGTTCGTCTTCGCTGAGGGCGAGCGCTCGCACCGGCTTCGCCTGGTCGAGCTGCTTCTGCACCTTGTCGAGAACGGCGACGAGCTTGGCCGCTTCCTTGTCGTTGCCCGACTTGGCAACCTTCGTATAGCGAGAGAACGCCTTCTCGACAGTGGCGAGGTCGGCCAGCGCGAGTTCGGTGTTGATGACTTCGATATCCGAAAGCGGATCGACCTTGCCGGCAACGTGGATCACGTTATCGTCTGCAAAGCAGCGCACGACGTGCGTGATGGCGTCGGTTTCGCGGATGGTCGCGAGGAACTGGTTGCCGAGTCCTTCACCTTTCGACGCGCCCGCAACCAGGCCGGCGATATCGACGAACTCGACCACGGCCGGCACGATGCGCTCAGGCTTGACGATGTCGGAGAGCTTGCCCAGACGCGGATCAGGCACTTCGACGATGCCGACGTTCGGCTCGATCGTGCAGAACGGATAGTTTTCGGCGGCGATGCCTGCCTTGGTCAGTGCATTGAATAGCGTGGACTTGCCTACGTTGGGCAGGCCGACGATGCCAATTTTGAGGCTCATGGAATCCTTCGAATCGCGAGTATCGGTAACGGTATGGTCATGCCGCAGTGGGCCCGCGGCGAAGCGCCGCCCGGATCGCGGCGCCGCCGGTCCGGCCTGAGGCCAACCGGCGCGGGGTGACCGGCTCGATCCCGAGCCATGCCGCAAAGGGGCATATTGTACCGTCGCCCGGGCGATTGCCGGCAGTCAGGCCTGCGGCACCCGATCCACGCGGTACATCCATGGCGCGTACCGGCAAACATGCCCTGCCCGGCCTGCTTTGCAGCGCCGATCCTTTGCCCCCCCCCGCAGCTATAATGCTTCGATGCGTGGAACCTCTCAAACCTTTCAGGCCATCGTGGTCGGTGGCGGCCTTGTCGGCAAGGCGGCAGCGCTCGCGCTGACGCAGATCGGCATGCGTGTGGCGTTGCTCGCGCAGCCCGCGAGTCCGCTCGCGCCCGGCGCGCAGTTCGATTCCCGCGTGTACGCGTTTTCGTCGAGCTCGCAGGCCTTTCTCGAACGGCTGCGGGTCTGGCAGGCGCTCGACGGGGACCGGATCGGTCCGGTCTACGATATGCGCGTATTTGGCGACGCCCAGGCCGAGCTGCATTTCTCGGCGTTCCAGGCGGCCGTCCCGCAACTCGCGTGGATCATCGAATCGACGCACGTCGAGCAGGCGCTCGACTCGGCGCTGCGCTTTCAGCCGCAGCTCAACTGGCTCAATGCGCGCGCGCAGGCGCTTGAGGTCGGTGCCGAACACGCCGTGGTGGCACTCGACGACGGCAGCGCCTTGAGTGCAGCGCTCGTGATTGGCGCCGACGGCGCGCATTCATGGGTGCGCGCCCAGACCGATGCGAACGTCAAGCGTCGGGACTACGAGCAGACCGGCATCGTCGCGAATTTCAGTCTTGGCAAGTCACATGGCGAGACCGCCACGCAGTGGTTTACCGGGGGCGAGGTGGTCGCGATGCTGCCGCTTGCGGGCTTGTACGGTTCGCTGGTCTGGTCGGCGCGCACCGCGCATGCTGACGAATTGCTTGCACTGACGCCCGAACAATTTACGGCCGAGGTCGAGCGGGTTGTCGGCGATCGTTTCGGCGCGCTCGAATGCGTGACAGCGCCGCGCGGTTTCCCGCTGGCACTTCAGACTGTCGACCGCCTGATCGCGCCGCGCATCGCGCTGGTCGGCGACGCGGCGCATCTGATCCATCCGCTCGCGGGGCAGGGCATGAATCTGGGCCTGCGCGATGTGGCCTCCCTTGTCGACGCACTGGCGGCGAAGGAAACCTTTCGCGATGTTGGTGATCCGATCTTGCTGCGGCGTTACGAACGCTCGCGCCGTGAAGACATCCAGCGCATGATGGTGGCCACTGACGGCCTGCAACGCTTGTTCGCGTTGCCCGGGCCGCTCGCGAAGGGCATCCGGAATGCGGGTCTCGCACTGGTCGGTGCGCAGCCGCAAGTCAAACGCTGGCTGGTGGCTCACGCGCTCGGTTGATGTCCCGCCCCGATCGGCTCGCAACCGACCTATGAACGCTGCACTGAAGTCCGGCGCAAGCCGGACCTGGATCTTTCGGAGACAAGCATGAAACCCCAACTACTTCGCATGCTGCCGATGCTCGCGCTGGCGATGGCCGCGCTGATGCCTTACACGCGGGCAAGCGCCGATCCGGTCATCGACCAGCTCAAGCAAACGTTGAAAACACGGCTCGGCGACGATGCGGACATCCGCGATATCGTCAAGACCCCGCTGCCGGGGATCTATGAAATCGATACGGCCGACCAGATCATCTACAGCGATGCGAAGGGCGATTACGTGTTGACGGGCGACATGATGGATCTCAAAAATCGCGTCAACCTGACTGAGGCGCGTGCATCGCAACTCAACAAGATCGACTTCTCGAAGCTGCCGCTTCAGGATGCCGTGAAGATGGTTAAGGGCACGGGCGCGCGTAAGATCGCGGTGTTCTCGGACCCGAATTGCCCCTACTGCCACAAGCTTGAAGAAGAGTTGAAGTCGGTCGACAACGTGACCGTCTATACCTTCCTGTTCCCGATCCTGTCGCCGGATTCAACGATCAAGTCGAAGTCGATCTGGTGCTCGACCGATCGTGCAAAAGCGTGGACCGGATGGATGCTCGATCGTCGCGCGCCGGACGCGGCGGGTAACTGCGATACCAAGGTGCTCTCGCACAATCTCGAACTCGGCCGTTCGCTGCGCGTCACGGGGACGCCGACGGTGTTCCTCGCCGATGGCCGCCGCCTGCCCGGCGCTGTCAGCGCCGACCGGCTCGAGAAAGAAATGGCGAATGTGAATAGCGTCAACTGATCTGTTCAATTCCGACTCAGCCTCAAGGGGCGCGGCGCGCCCCCGTCCTTCCAATAAAAAAAGCGTCGATGAAGCCCATTCAATATTCGATCGTCCCGAAAGACCCCGCTGCGCATCTGTTTGAAGTGACGGTGACGGTGGCCGACCCGGCCGCCGAAGGACAGCGGTTCATGCTGCCGGTCTGGATTCCGGGCAGCTACATGATTCGCGAGTTCGCGCGCAATATCGTGTCGCTCTCGGCGCGCAGCGAAGTGACAGGCCGCAAGGTCAGCCTCAAGAAACTCGACAAGCACACCTGGCAGGCCGCCTCGGTGCAAGGTGCGCTGACCCTGACCTACCAGGTTTATGCGTGGGACTTGTCGGTGCGCGCCGCGCATCTGGACGACGAGATCGGATTTTTCAACGGCACCAGCGTGTTCCTGCTGCCGCTCGGGTATGAAGCGGCGGAATGCCGGGTCACGATCGAGGCGCCTGCTGGCGAGCAGTACGGCGACTGGCGCGTCGCGACGGCGCTGCGCGAAGTCCGCGGCACGAAGCGATATAGCTTCGGCGAGTACCGGGCCGACAACTACGACGAGCTGACCGACCATCCCGTCACGCTCGGTCGTTTCGAACTCGGCCGCTTCGAGGCGCACGGCGTCTCGCATGACATCGTGATCTCGGGCAAGGTCACATCGCTCGATATGCCGCGCCTCGCGCGCGATCTCGAACGGATCTGCGCAACCCAGATCGCGCTGTTCGAGCCGCGCACCCGGCGTGCGCCGATGGATCGTTATGTGTTCATGACGCTCGCAGTCGCCGATGGCTACGGCGGTCTCGAACACCGCGCCTCGACCGCACTCATCTGCAATCGGGGCGATCTGCCGGTGCGCGGCAAGGAAGCGATGACCGATGGCTACCGGACCTATCTCGGCCTGTGCAGCCACGAGTATTTTCATACCTGGAACGTCAAGCGAATCAAGCCGGCCGCGTTCGCGCCGTACGATCTCAAGCAAGAGAGCTACACCTCGCTGCTCTGGCTCTTCGAAGGGTTCACTTCGTATTACGACGATCTGATCCTGGTTCGCAGCGGGGTGATCGAGCGCTCTGATTATCTGGGTCTGGTCGGCAAGACGATCGGTGGCGTGCTGCGGGGCAATGGCCGCCGCAAGCAAAGCGTCGCGGAGAGTTCGTTCGACACCTGGGTCAAGTACTACCGGCAAGACGAGAACGCGCCGAACGCGATCGTCAGCTATTACACGAAGGGCTCGCTGGTGGCGCTCGCGTTCGACCTCGCGATACGCGAGGCAACCGGTGGTCGAAAATCGCTCGACGACGTGATGCGCGCGCTGTGGGTCCGCTATGGGCGCGACTTCTATTTGGGCAAGGCCAGGGGCATTGGCGAAGACGAGGTCGAACCCCTGATCCGCGAGGTCACCGGTGTCGAACTCGGCCGCCTGTTCACCGAGGCAGTTCACGGCACGCGTGATTTGCCGCTAGCTGAATTGCTTGCGCCGTTTGGCGTGACGCTCGAACCCGATACGACGAACGGCAAGCCGTCGATCGGCGCGCGGGTGCGAGGCGGCGCCGACTGCACGCTGGCCGCTGTTCACGACGGCAGTGCCGCTCGTCGTGGCGGTCTGTCGGCGGGCGATGTGCTCGTGGCCCTCGATGGATTGCGGGTGACGGGTAGCAATCTCGAGACGCTGCTCAGCCGGTATCGTCCGGGCGACCGGGTCGAGGTTCATGCATTCCGTCGCGATGCACTGCGCCAGACGACGTTGACGCTCGATGCGCCGGAAGTGGCCCGCTATCGCCTGACTGTTGGTCAGGGTAAAACGACCGGCCGGAAGCGCAGCCCGGCCGAAGTTTTGCGCAAAGGCTGGCTTGGCGCCTGACAGTAAGGAAGCGAGCGCCACCGGCAGGACGGGCCGGGGCCGCTTTGCGAGGCATCCCGATAAGCCATTGTTGTTCCACACAGGACAATGTGTTGAACGGCAATGGCTTTTTAAGTTGGCGCCAAAAACTCATGATGTGCCCCAAGGTCTTTCGGTATCCCGGGAGACCCACCATCTGATCCGGAGCCACACATGACGACCATCCTTCAACTTAATTCCGCCGCACGCTCGCAAGGCGCGCAATCGACCCTGCTGGCCAATGAACTGGTGGCGAAGCTCGCGCAACGCAACGGCGGCGCTAAAGTCGTTGTCCGCGACTTGCTCGCCGACAACCTGCCGCACCTCGACGACACGGTGCTTGGCGCGTTCTTTACGCCGGCTGATAAGCGCACCCCCGAACAAGTCGCGATCGATGCACGCAGCCAGGCTTTGATCGACGAGCTGCAAGCTGCCGACGTGATCGTGATCGGCGTGCCCCTGTATAACTTCGGTATCTCGACCCAGCTCAAGGCTTACTTCGACTGGATCGCGCGTGCCGGCGTGACGTTCCGCTACACCGCGGAAGGTCCTGAAGGTCTGGTCAAGGGCAAGAAGGTCTATATCGCAGCGGCACGCGGCGGCATGTACACGGGTACGCCGAACGACACGCAGACGCACTATCTCAAGACCTTCCTCGGTTTCCTCGGCATGACCGATCTCGAGTTCGTCTATGCAGAAGGCCTGGCGATGGGTCCTGACGCAGCGGCTAAGGCGCTGAGCGTCGCGCGCGAAGCGATCGCCGCGATCTGAGCACGCTCAGAGCGTAACGGTCAGGCGCTTGCCGGCAAGTCCGGCAGGCGCCAGTCGATCGGTTGACGGCCCTGACGTTCGAGTGCCTCGTTCGCGAGCACGAAATGCCGGCTGCCCAGAAAGCCCCGATGCGCCGATAGCGGCGACGGATGGGGCGCTTCGAGAATCACATGATTGCGCCCATGCAGCAACGCCCGCTTGGCCTGCGCATGCGCGCCCCACAGCATGAAAACCAGCCCCTCGTGCTGGGCCGACAGTCCTTCGATCAAGGTGTCGGTAAAGCCTTCCCATCCCTTCTTTGCATGACTTGCAGCTTGGCCGCGCTCGACCGTTAGTACGGTATTGAGCAGCAGCACGCCTTGCTTCGCCCAATATTCCAGATTGCCGTGTGAGGGGATCGGATAGCCGAGGCTTGCGGCAATTTCCTTGTAGATATTGCGCAGCGAAGGCGGAGGACGCACGCCGGGTCGCACCGAGAACGCGAGACCGTGGGCTTGCGGGATGCCGCGGTCTTCGCCGTGATACGGGTCCTGACCCAGGATCACGACCTTGACGTCGTCGGGCTCGATGAGTTCAAGCGCGTGGAACACGGTATCCGGATAGATCGTTTTGTCTGCGGCGCGCTCTCGATTGACGAAGGCGCAGAGTTCGGCGAACTTCGTGCTGTCGATGAAGCGGCGAACGCAGTCTTTCCAGGCGGGTGAAAGAGCGCCGAACTGGGCTTCGAGGGACGGGGCGTCAGGGTTCATGGCGGGATTCAAGGCAGAAGCGCGGCAGAGGGCGTGGCAGGAGCGACGGGGACGACAGGGGCGACGTTGCCAGGGGACGACAGAGGCGCGGCGGAGTTCAAGGCTGCGTCAGCTATCGGGCAGCATCGCGCAGTCGCGCATGCAGTCGGTAGCCGCGTTCAGCTTTGCTCACGTCGTCGCCCTTCAAGCCGGGAATGCGTTCGCTGAGGATTTTTGCGACGCGATGCAGCGCAGCTTCATCGCCACGCTTCAGTTCTAGTTCGATTTCGACGATCGGCGTCGTCTGGCGCTGCGCGCCCTCGCCGAGGCTGACTTCGCCTTCGTCGAGCGCGGCCTCGATGCGGTTGTCGCCTTCTTCGAGATTCCACAAAGTCCGCGTGAAATCCGTACGGAACAGCGGAGCGATTCGCGGGAAGACAGTGCGCAAGGTCTGCAAGGCTGACTGAAGTGCTGTGTGTTCTTCGCTGCCCGGGGTGCCGCTCGTGCTGTCTCCGGAGGAGCCTGACGTCGAGTCCGATGTTACCGCCGGCTTCGAGTCGGGCTTCGAGCCGAGATCGCGCTCGATCGCTGCAAGGAGGGCATCCGCTTCGAGCGCTTCGCCCGTCACCTGCATTTCCCACTCGTGACGGCGGTGCAGTCCCGCACTCGCGCCTCCGCCCGACTTGAACGTCTGCAACCAGCGCGTGCCCGAGAGTCGCAAGCGCAACGCGCTGCGCGAGCGCTGGAGATCGAGTTCAGGCGTGTCGTAGTAGAGGTTGGCGAGCCGCATCGGCCGGCCGGCCGTCCCCGCCAGCGCATCGAGCGTCTCGCGGGCGAGCGCAAGGTGCTCATGAGGAAGCGCAAGCTTGAGTTCTGCTTCGACGGACATGACAGCTTCCAGGCAAAGAGGGATCGAAAGGCGGTGGATCAGGCGCCAGACAAGGCAGACGAAAGCGCCCGCGAGCCTCGCTTAGAAAAAGAGCTTGGCCAGTTCCATACCCGGATCGGCAGCACGCATGAATGCCTCGCCCACCAGGAAAGAGTCGACACCACTCGCCCGCATGCGATCGACATCCGCGCGGTCGACGATACCCGATTCAGTGACCACAATTCGGTCTTCAGGAATCTGATCGAGCAGTGCGAGCGTGGTCTCGAGCGTCGTCTCAAAGGTCCGCAGGTTGCGATTGTTGACACCGATGAGCGGTGTATGGAGCGTCAGCGCGTGCTCGAGTTCCTGCGCGTTGTGGACTTCGACCAGCACCGCGAGGCCCAGGGTCTGCGCAAACGCTTCAAGCTCGCGCATCTGCTGCGGCGCCAGTGCCGCGGCGATCAGCAAGATGCAGTCGGCGTTCATCGCACGGGCTTCGGCGATCTGATACGGATCGATGATGAAGTCCTTGCGCAGCACCGGAATATTGCACGCGGCACGCGCCGCTTCCAGATAAAGGGTGCTGCCCTGGAAGAACTGCACGTCGGTCAGCACTGACAGGCAGGCCGCTCCATGCCGAGCATAAGTCTGGGCAATCTCGGCCGGCCGGAAGTCCTCACGCAACACGCCTTTCGACGGGCTCGCCTTTTTGATCTCGGCGATCACCGCCGCCGCGCCGATCTCGTGCTTGGCGCGGATCGCGCCAACGAAATCCCGCACGGGTTCGCGCGATTCCGCGGTCAGACGCAGGTCTTCGAACGGAAAGCCTTGTTGGGCGATGGCGACTTCCTGCCGCTTCACCGCAATGATCTTGTCGAGAATATCGCTCATGACTTCGTTGCCAGGTTCAGGGTGACTTCGATGGGCATTTGTGGGCTGTCGGGTGCTTGCGTGGCAACGCTTATCGGCTAGCCGACAAGTGTTGCCGCCGCGGCGCTACGCGGCACACCGCTGCGTGAACTGCACGAGCGCGTCGACCTTCGCTCGTGCCGCTCCGGTGGCGATCGCCTCGCGAGCAAGCGCAAAGCCATCGGCGATCGTGCCGACGACATCTGCCGCGTACAGCGCAGCCGCTGCATTGAGCGTGACGATTTCTCGCGCGACGCCCGGCTTGTTGTCGAGTGCCTCGAGCAGCAGAACCTTCGACTCCTCTGCGTTGGCGACTTTGAGCGACCGGTTCGACATCATCTGCAAGCCGAAGTCCTCAGGGTGAATCTCGTATTCGAGAATCTTGCCGTCGCGCAACTCGCCCACCTTGGTGGTCGCACCGAGCGAGACTTCGTCCATGCCGTCCTGGCCGTAGACCACGAGCACGTGCTGCGCACCCAGACGCTGCATCACGCGGACCTGGATCCCGACAAGGTCGGGATGAAACACGCCCATCAGCTGGTTCGGAGCCCCGGCCGGATTGGTGAGCGGGCCGAGAATATTGAACAGCGTGCGCACGCCCATTTCGCGCCGGACCGCTGCGACGTTTTTCATGGCCGGATGGTGATTGGGCGCAAACATGAAGCCCATGCCCGTCTCGGCGATCGACTCGGCGACTTGCGGTGGCGAGAGCATGATATTGACGCCAAGCGCCTCGAGCACATCCGCGCTGCCCGACTTGCTCGATACGCCGCGATTGCCATGCTTGGCCACCTTGGCGCCGGCCGCGGCCGTGACAAACATGGTCGCCGTCGAGATATTGAAGGTGTGCGAGCCGTCGCCGCCGGTGCCGACGATGTCGACGAAATGTGAGTTATCGGCGACGTCGACCTTGTTCGCGAACTCGCGCATCACCATCGCGGCCGCGGCGATCTCGCCGATCGTCTCTTTTTTGACGCGCAACCCCGTGATCAGCGCCGCCATCATGACCGGCGAGACCTCGCCACGCATGATCAGCCGCATCAGGTGCAGCATCTCGTCGTGAAAGATCTCGCGGTGTTCGATCGTGCGTTGGAGTGCTTCCTGCGGCGTAATCGACATGTTGATCTCCAGGGCGGGGGGCGGGGAGGCGACTGACAGAACGGCGCTCATCGCGTGCCTCGCAGGAAGTTCTCGAGCATCGCATGGCCGTGCTCGGACAGGATCGATTCCGGATGGAACTGTACGCCTTCGACGGCCAGTTCCTTATGACGCACGCCCATGATCTCGCCGTCGTCGGTGCGCGCGGTGATTTCGAGGCAGCTCGGCAAGGTCGCTTCTTCAATGGCGAGCGAGTGATACCGGATCACCGTCATGCGCTTGGGCAGTTCAGAGAACACGCCGCGGCAGTCGGTTTCGATCTCGCTCGTCTTGCCATGCATGATCGAGCGCGCCCGCACGACGCGGCCGCCGAAGGCTTCGCCGATCGCCTGATGGCCGAGGCAGACGCCAAGAATCGGTAGCTTGCCGGAGAAGTGGCGCAGGACGTCGAGGGTGATCCCGGCATGTTGCGGATTGCTTGGACCGGGCGACAGGCAAATGCGCGTGGGCTTGAGGGCCTCGATCTGTTCGAGGGTGATCTCGTCGTTCCGATAGGTGCGCACGTCCTCGCCGAGTTCGCCGAAGTACTGCACCAGGTTGTAGGTGAACGAGTCGTAGTTGTCGATCATCAGCAGCATG